>JAGQSO010000154.1 GCA_020439505.1 Acidimicrobiales bacterium | reverse complement strand
GTGTTGGTCATCGCGGTGTGAATTCCTGACTGGCCGGGGCGCTCCGATGGGACCTGGCTGACAGCGGGACCGTCTGCGGTAGGGGTTGGGGGGCGGCCGCCCTGGCCGCCGGCGATGGTCTCGTAGCTGACCCAGCCGTCACCGCCGATGAGGACGTTGTTCATGGTGCCTTGGGATGCCGCCGGGACCCGGTCGGGCAGGACCGCGGCCAGGGCCCCCAGGCACACGTCAGCCACCCGTTGGGACACCTCCACGTTGCCGGCGCCGACCGCGGCCGGGAACGTGGCGGCCACCACCGTGCCCGCGGGAGCCACGACCCGGACCGGACGCAGGGCGCCACCGTTGGCGGGCAAGGTCGGGTCCAACACCGATCTCAACGCCCACGCCACCGCACTCACCGTCACCGCCTCCACCGCGTTGGTGTTGCCCCGACGTTGGGGGTCGGTCCCGGTGAAGTCGAAGGTGATCCCGCCCTCGTCGACCGACAGGGTGAGGCGGATGAAGGTGGGCTCCTGCTGGTGGGCGTCAGGGCCGAAGCTGTCGAGGCGGTCCTCGAAGGACCACGATCCCCGGGGCAGACCGGAGAGGACGGCGGCCATCCGGCGCTGCCCGTAGGCCACCACCTCGTCGAGGCGGGCCGTCACCACGGCGGCCACGTCGCCCGGACCAGGGGCTGGGTGAACCCCTGGGTCGACGGCGTCGTGCACCCACGACCGAGCCAGTGCCGCCAACCGTTCGACCCCGACTCGGTTGGCCCCGACCTGGGCGTCGATGTCGCCGGCCCGCTCGGTCGGGGTCCGAGATGCCGCCACCATCAGGGCCGCCACCTCAGGCGTGAACAGCATCGGGGGGATGCGCAGCCCTTCTTGGTGGATCTCGGTGGCATCGGCGGGCATCGAACCGGGAGCCGCGCCACCGAGGTCGGCATGATGGGCCCGGTTGGCCACCCAACCGACCAGCACGCCCGGTCGACCACCGGGTCCATCGGGCTCCACGAACACCGGTGCCACCAGGGTCACGTCATTGAGGTGGGTCCCCCCGGCAAAGGGATCGTTCAGCACGATCTGGTGCCCCGGTTCCACCGTCTCACCCACCGTGTCGATGGCCGCCGCCACCGATGCCGGCATCGAACCCAGGTGAACGGGGATGTGCTCGGCCTGCACCAACAACGTGCCATCGGCGGTGAACAGGGCAGCCGAACAGTCGGCCCGTTCCTTGATGTTGGGGCTGAACGCGCCCCGGCGCAGAACCTCGCCCATCTCGTGGGCGATCCCGGTGAGACGGGCCATCAAAACGGCCAGCTCAGCCGGGCTCACCGAGTCCTCCCGCTGGTTCGGGTGAGGATCAGGGCTCCGCTCGTGGGGTGGGGATCGGCCCGCCAACCGTCGGGTACCCAGATGGTGCAGTCGGCCTCGGCGATCACCGCCGGGCCCTCGACGGAGGTACGCCGACCGGCCGGCAAGGTGTCGCCCCCCACCGGGGACGCGACTCGGGCCGTGGCCCGGATGGCCACCACCTCGATCGGGGTGTCGGCCCGGGTGTAGCCGTTGTGGAGCTGGTGGGCGGCGGGGAACTCCTCGATGCTCCCCACCCGGATCTCATGGGACTGGCCCTCGAAGCGGCAGTCCAGCGCCGTCTCCACCTCCGAACCCTCGATCAGAGCCCCGGCCTCGCGGGCCAACGCGTCGAGGGCCTCGACCAGACCCGTCACGTCGCTGCCCCCCGGCCAGGTCCGGACCAGGTCGTGTTGGCGGGGGGCGGTGAGACACCCCACCGCCGACAGCACTCCGGCCCGGGCGGGCACGATCACCGCCGCCATGTCCAAGGCTCGAGCCACCGCCACCGCGTGCAGGGGGCCCGCACCGCCGAAGGCCACCAGCGCCAACCCGGCCGGGTCGACGCCGCGGGCCACCGTCACTGCCCGCACCGCTTCTTGCATGTTGGCGTCGACCACGGCAATGACATCAGCGGCCGTCACCCCGGCCTCGTTCAGGGCCCGACGCGCCGCGGCCACGTCGAGCTCGCCGATGCCGGGTAAGACCGCCCCCTCGGGGTAGCGCCCGGCGACCAGGTCGGCGTCGGTGACGGTGGGTGCGCTACCTCCCTGGCCGTAGCAGGCCGGCCCGGGGACGGCCCCCGCACTGAGCGGACCTACCACCAACGATCCACCTCGATCGAGCGAGGCGATGGAGCCACCACCGGCCCCGACGGTGTGCACGTCCAAGGATGGCAACCGGATCGCCAGCCCGGCCACCGAACGCTCCCCCGCGGGGGCGGGTTCTCCGTCCAGGACCAGGCAGACGTCGGTGCTGGTCCCGCCCATGTCGAAGGTCACGGCATCGGGCCACCCGCTGGCCACCGCCGCCGCGGCCGCGGCGCGAACCCCTCCGGCCGGCCCGCTGAGCAGGAGCGAGGCTGGCAGCCGAGCCCCGTCGCCCAGGGAAACCAACCCTCCCGCTGAGGTCATCACCGTCACCTCGCCAGCCACGCCGTCGAGACCACCCAG
>JAGQSO010000153.1 GCA_020439505.1 Acidimicrobiales bacterium | reverse complement strand
GTTCGATGGTGGGGGTGAGGGGGCTGAGTTGGCGGCGGAGATCCTTGGGCGCGGTGCGGATCAGGGCATCCACCAGGTCGGCCCGCAACCCCGGCACCTGCCAGTCGAAGTCCCACGGTTCCACCTGATTGAGCACCGCCAGCGGGATTCGCACCGTAACGCCGTCCAGATCGTGACCGGGCTCGAACCGGTACGACAGGGCCAGGGTCAGGCCGTCCTGTATCCAGGTGTCGGGGAAGTCGGCCGGGTCCAGCCCCTCGGGGACAGTGTCGGACTCCAGCAGGTCCTCGACAGTCAGATCCAGCAGCGCGGGCTGGTCCCGGCGGGCATGTTTCCACCAGCGGTCGAAATGTCGGCCGGACACGACATCGGGACCGACGCGGTCGTCGTAGAACTCGAACAGGGCGTGGTCGTCCACGAACGTGTCGGCCCGGCGGAAGCGGTCGCCCATGGCCTGGGCCTCTTCCATCACCTCGTCGTTGTGGGTGAGGAACGCGTGGGGGGAGTCCCACTCCCGCCGGACCAGAGCGTGCTCGATGAACAGGTCCCGGGCCGCCTGTCGGTCGACGCGGTCGTAACCGACCCGGCGGGCCGTCACCACCGGCAGTCCGTAGAGGGTCACCTGTTCGGTGGTCACCGCCCGGCCGGAACGCTCGTCCCAGCGGGGTTCGCCGTAGGAGCGCTTCACCAGGTGGGCGCCCAGGTCCTCGGCCCACTCCGGTTCGATTGCCGCGACATGGCGGGCCCACAACCGGTTGGTCTCCACCAGTTCGGCGGCCATCACCCACGCCGGCGGCTTGCGGGCCAGGCCCGATCCGGGGGAGATCTGGAACTTGGACCCCCGGGCCCCGCGGTACTCGCGGGGTTCCCGGGGTCCTGACCGCGGCCCCCTGCCGGCCTTGTTGCCTTTGGTCTTGTCGTCGGGCTTCTCCTTCATGCCCACGTGGGAGAGGAGTCCGGCCAGCACCGCCTTGTGAACGCGGTCGGGGTGGGCGAGGTCGCCGGATGGGTCGGTATCGACGGGCCGGATGTCGATGGTCGCCGCCGCTCTGGTCAGTTGGCGGTGCAGGTCGATCCACTCCCGGACCCGCAGGTAGTTGAGGAAGCCGTCCCGGCACTCGCGGCGGAACCGACTGGAGGACAAGGTGGCCCGCCGCTCGCTCAGGTGGTCCCACAACCGGACCAACGTCAACAGGTCCGATCCCGGCATCGCGAACTGGCGATGGGCTTCGGCCGCCGCCTGCTCCTTGTCGGTGGGTCGTTCCCGGGGGTCCTGAATCGACAGTGCCGCCGCGATGACCAGCACCTCCCGGACGCAACCCTGACGGTCGGCCTCCACCACCATCCGGGCCAGCCGGGGATCGATCGGAAGGCGGACGAGCTGACGCCCCACCTTGGTCAACTTCCGGTTGTCGGCGTCCCGACCCGCCACCACCGCGTCCAGTTCCTCGAGCAGGGCCACTCCGTCACGGATGGCGCGGGGATCGGGCGGGTCCAGGAACGGAAATCCCGCCACGTCACCAAGACCCAGGTTGGTCATCTGCAAGATGGCCGATGCCAGGTTGGTCCGCTGGATCTCGGGGTCGGTGAACTCGGGGCGGGACCGGTAGTCATCCTCGCTGTAGAGGCGGATGCAGATTCCGGGTGCGACCCGGCCGCACCTTCCGGCCCGCTGGTTGGCCGATGCCTGGCTCACCGCCTCGATGGGGAGACGCTGGACCTTGAGGCGGTGGCTGTAGCGGGAGATGCGAGCCGTACCGGCGTCGACCACGTAGCGCACCCCGGGGACGGTGATCGAGGTTTCGGCCACGTTGGTGGCCAGCACCACCCGACGGCCACGGTGGGACTCGAACACCCGGTGTTGTTCGGCGGCGGACAGCCGGGCATACATCGCCAGGATCTCGGTCCCGGCCAACGGTCGCCCCGTCAGGGTCAACTTGGCCAAGGCATCGGCGGTGTCGCGGATCTCGCGTTCGCCGCTCAGGAACACGAGGATGTCGCCGGGACCTTCCCGGGCCAGCTCGTTCACGGCGTCGCACACCGCGCCGACCTGATCGCGGTCGTCGTCGATGACGTCGTCGCCCTCGTCGGCGGGGTGCAGACCTCCGTAAGGGCGGTAACGGATCTCGACGGGGTAGCTGCGGCCCGACACCTCGACCACGGGGGCAGGCGCGTCGGGGCCGGCGAAATGGCTGGCGAAGCGGGCGGTGTCGATGGTGGCCGAGGTGACGATCACCTTCAGGTCGGGGCGACGGGGGAGGAGACGCTTGAGGTGGCCCAGAAGCACGTCGATGTTGAGGCTCCGCTCGTGGGCTTCGTCCACGATGATCGTGTCGTAGCGGCGGAGCTCCCGGTCCCGTTGCAGCTCGGCCAGCAGGATCCCGTCGGTCATCACCTTGATGGCGGTGGCCTCGCCCACCCGGTCGGTGAACCGCACCGCATACCCGACGGTTCCGCCCAGATCGGTGCCAAGCTCCTCGGCCACCCGCTCGGCCACCGTGCGCGCCGCCACCCGCCGAGGCTGGGTGTGGCCGATCCAACCGTTGTGTCCTCGTCCCAGCTCGAGGCACAGCTTGGGTAGTTGGGTGCTCTTGCCCGAGCCGGTCTCGCCCGCCACGATCACCACCTGGTTGCTGGCGATGACCTCGAGCAGCTCTCCACGACTGACCGTGATGGGGAGTTCGGCCGGATAGCTGATGGCCGGCGGAACCGAGGGCATTTCCCGAACTCTAGGGCTGAGCTGGCCGATGCCCACGGCCCGTTTGGCGTTCGGTCGTGACGTTGACGTGGTGATCGGTCGGTGGGACCCGCGTTTGGGAGGCGAGCCGACAACCCCAGCACCGGCTGAAGGTTGTGCGGCGACATGAGGTGGGCGGGCGGCGGCCCTACGAGGGCGGAGGCGTGCTCGCGCTTCAGGTCATGGGCCCGCTGGCGTTGGATCCGGCCGGGAGCCAGGACGGCGGTACACCCGGTGGCGTGGCACAGTTCCCCGATGGTCCTTCGACGTTCGGGCGACGGCTTCATCACCTGTAGCGACGGCCGGACCCGTTGGGGACGGTTCGGGGCTGCCGGGGTGGTGTTCGTGGTGCGCTCCGCCGAGTCCGATCCCGAGGTGATGGTCCAGTTGCGGTCGACCATGGCCCACGAGGGGGGTACCTGGTCATGCCCCGGTGGGGCCATCGACAAGGGGGAGACGCCGTTCGAGGCCGCCATGCGCGAGTCGGCCGAGGAGGTCGGTGAACCACCGGCGGGGTGGCGTCACCTGGGCGACCATGTCTTCGCCCCGGCCCAGGACTGGAGCTACACCACCGCGGTGGTGGAGGTTCCCCGACGGTTCGGGTCGTCGCTCAACTTCGAGACCACCGACGTCCGCTGGGTCCCGACCGGACAGGTCGAATCACTCCCACTCCACCCCGGTTTCGCCACCTCGTGGCCCCCGATCAGAACCATCGTGGAAACCCCCGTCTGAGGTCAATCGTGCAACCGGGCGGCGCGACTTCACCGATGACGACGGGATCTCGGAGCTGTCGGTGTATTCGATGGGTTGCCGTGACACGATGGAGCGCATGGCAGCCTCGCCGATCGCCCAACTCGACCTCGCCGTCGACCGTGAGCACTTGGCTCGCGTGTGCGCCGAGTTTGGTGTCGCGGAGCTGTTGGTGTTCGGTTCCTTCGCCCGTGGTGAGGCTCGGGAGGACAGCGACATCGACCTGCTCTATGTGCTGAACCCCGGGAGCCACCTCGGGTTCTCGCTCAACCGTCTCGAGGACGAGCTGTCGGAGCTGTTCGGTCGACCTGTCGACCTCGTATCGAAAGCGGCCTTGCACCGAGCGATTCGGGACAGCGTCCTCATCGATGCTCGCGAGCTCTATGTCGCGTGACGACCTTCTCCTGGGGGAGATGGTGCCGCTTGCTCGGCCGATGTCGGCACCGGCACCACCGAAGGAGATCCGGGGTGGACAGACCGACGATTGATAGAACGAGCAAGCGCATGGCCGTCTGACGCCACACCGCTGGACGTGGTTCCGAAGGACTGCCGCCACCGCTCATCGACCGAGTCGGCCACGTATGGCCAGGTGGGTGAGCCGAAGTCCCTTCCCCATCCCGGAGTCGACCGGTACCCTCATACCTGTGAGTGACGCAGCGATCCACGGACAGGGCGGCCCGCACGGGACTGATCTGCTTCCGCGCGACCTCACGGATGAGGACTTCGCCGCCGCGCCAGTGCTCACGTCCCTTTATGACCTGCTCATCGAGGACCTGACCGATGACGAGTACGACTCGTTCATCGACGCACTCTCTTCGTGAAGCTCGTCGTCGACACCGGCGTGTTCAGCGCTGCCCTGAGCCATCGCCGACGTCCTCGGTTCGAGCCGTACGTGGCCCGTTTGGTCGGCCATCAGTTGAACCTCGCCGTGCAAACCGTCGCCGAGCTTCGCTTCGGTGCGCTCAAGGCTGGGTGGGGCGATGCTCGCCGCGGTCGGCTCGAGGCTGCGATCTCGACGGCCACCATCATTCCCGTCACGGACGCCTTGCTCACTGCGGTTGCCGAGCTCAGGCTCGACTGTCAGCAGATCGGTCACCCGCTCGCTGCTGATGCCCACCACGAAGATCTCTGGATCGCTGCCACGGCCGTTCACATTCGGGCACCTTTGGTCGCCGCCGACGAGATCTTCGTGGACGTGCCGGGGCTCACCCTCCTTTAGCAGGCGAGTACCTCGTCGATGAGCGGCTGCCAGGCGGCGCGGACGCCTCTCGGGAGCACGAGGTCCTCCCAGAGGTCGACGAGCAGGGCGCCATCGATGGTCGCCTCGATGTCATCGGGTGTGCCTTCAGCGCGTTTATGCGTTGGTGGGCCTCGGCGAAACGGGCCTCTCATTTCGCCGATCCCGCGAGCCGCGCCCGCGTTCAGAGCCCGGGAGAATCGTATGTGGCTCGAAATCGTCCCCGTGACGTCCCCGTGGCCAGGGGTAAATCGGGAATCTTCGGGGGGTAGTTCCGGGTTCTGCCGGTAGCTCCCTGACCAGGACAAATGTCCTGGTCAGGGCCCATTTTCCGCTGGCGCCCTCGGCAGGATTCGAACCTGCGCACACGGCTCCGGAGGCCGATGCTCTATCCCCTGAGCTACGAGGGCGGGGGCCGTCACCCTAGTTGGTGGTTCGGCCGCGCCCCCAACACGCCGACGGTGTTCGAGTTGCGCCTAAGAACGCTTGCGGGTAGGTCCGGCCGTCGTCGCTACCAGGTTGATCAGACCGAGGCGTTGCCTCCTCTAACCATGCCGTGCCTATGGGTCGGCTCGCCTACTCTCTCGCCTCTTTCAAGATCGTGACGAGGTAGCGCGACATTCCGATGGGGGGTACATGAGGGGGGCACCCGTAGGATCAGACGATCCGGTCAGGGGTTTGGCCCGCCCGCCGGAGTCGATCCCCGAAAGGAACCCCGTGATCCGCGACGCCCTCGCTTCCGCTGTGCGCGACGCCCTGGTGGCGTTGGCCGTCGACCCGCTGCCCGAGCGGATCGACCTGGAGCGACCGGCCCGCAAGGAACACGGGGACTGGTCCACCAACGTCGCCCTCGCCACGGCCAAGAAGGCTGACCGCAACCCCCGCGAGCTGGCCGGTGAGCTGATCGACCACCTCAACGCCAACCCCCCGGCCCACCTCGAGCGGGTCGAGATCGCCGGGCCCGGGTTCGTCAACTTCCACCTGGCCCCGACCTGGCTGCACGACGTGTTGGCCGAGGTCGTCACCGCCGGGGTGGACGGCTATGCCCGCTCCGAGGATGGGGCGGGGCGGTCGGTCAACGTCGAGTTCGTGTCGGCCAACCCGACCGGTCCGGTGCACGCCGGTCACGCTCGGGGTGCGGCCTACGGCGACTCGGTGGCCCGGCTGCTGGAGCGGTGCGGATGGGCCGTCACCCGCGAGTTCTACATCAACGACCGGGGCGTGCAGATGCAGAACTTCGGGGCCTCGTTGGCCGCCCGAAAGAAGGGTGAGGAACCGCCCGAGGACGGCTATCAGGGTCAGTACGTCACCGATTGGGCGGCCGAGATGCCCGATGGCGTCGACCCGGTCGCCTGGGGTGAGGACCGGGCCCTGGCCGATCAGCGCGAGGCGCTAGCGGCCTTCGGTGTGCACTTCGACGTCTGGTACCGGGAGCTGGCTCTGGTCGGCTCGGGAGCCATCGAGGAAACCCTCGGTGAGCTCCGCGACAAGGGATACGTGTTCGACGAGGACGGAGCGGTGTGGCTGCGGTCCACGGACTTCGGTGACGACAAGGACCGGGTCCTGGTCAAGAGCGACGGCGAGCTCACCTACCTGGCTCCTGACATCGCCTACCACCGCGACAAGTTCTCCCGGGCCGAGCGGCTGATCAACGTGTGGGGCGCCGACCACCATGGCTACGTGGCCCGCATGAAGGCGGCCATGGCCGCCCTGGGCCACGACTCGGGCGAGCTCGAGGTGGCCATCGTCCAACTCGTCGAACTGCTCAAGGACGGCGAACCGGTCCGCATCTCCAAGCGGTCGGGGAACCTCATCGAGCTACGAGACATCGTGAACGAGGTCGGTGCCGACGCGGCCCGCCTCACCTACCTGCTCCAGTCGATCGACTCCCGTCAGACCGTCGACCTGGCCGTGGTGGCCAGCCAGGGCATGGACAACCCCGTCTATTACGTCCAGATGGCCCACGCCCGTAT
>JAGQSO010000152.1 GCA_020439505.1 Acidimicrobiales bacterium | reverse complement strand
GCACGCCGCCAGCGTTCGTCCTGAGCCAGGATCAAACTCTCCATCGAGATCTTCAGAAGGCCCTACGGTGAACCGCAGGACCGTCCTCAAATCGGAGAGCCACCTCGAGGCCTGAACCTCTCGGTGACTGGCATCAGTCCATACAACTAGCTTGTTGTTTGTCCGATGCGTAATTGCTTTGTTTATAAACGGCCGCTGCATCGCCCGAAGGCTCCACAGCGGTCGCCCGCATGTGCTTTTTCGTCCTCTATTCCGTTCTCAAGGTGCGCTCGCCCCCTCGGAAGGGAGCCGCAGTGGCAGTCGTTCCCGTGGGAGCGTTGCTGCCGGGTGCCCGTTCCGGCCGGCTGTACCGGCCGTGTGGGGCGAACTGTCACCTTAGGGCTTTTCGGAGATCCTGTCAACTCGCTGAGCTGCGATCTCTCCGGGGCCGCCGGCGACGGAGATCAACCTACGGGGCCGACCCCAGGCGTTCCAAATCGGGGGCGTGTGTCCTTCGTCTCATGTCGACGATGGGCTGGTGCTGACGGCAATACGGAGCAGGGCGACAGACTTCTTTCCTCGACGGAGCACTACGTAGCGGCCGTGGAGGGTGTCCTCGGCGTTGACCTGACGGTTTCCGTCGGCTCGAGCGCCGTTCACGTAGACGCCGCCCTGATCCACCGCCCGCCGTGCCTCGCCCTTGGATGCCGCCAACGATCCCGGCCGAGCCAGGAGGTCGACCAGGTCGAGTCCAGCGGCCAGGTCATCGGCCGTGGCGTCCAGCACCGGCACCTCCCGGGCCACGGCATCCAGTGCCTCGATCGATGCGTCGGCGACGGGCGCTCCGAAGAGGATGGCGGAGGCCTCCTCGGCCGCGGCCGCCTGGGCGGGCCCGTGAACCAGCGACGTCGCCTCGCGGGCCAGTCGGCGCTGGCCCTCGCGACGGCCGGGCTCAGCCAGGTGGGCGGTGACCACTGCCTCGATCTCGGCCATGGGTAGAAGGGTGAACTGGGCCAGGAACTGGTGAACCTGGCGGTCGTCGGTCTGCATCCAGTGCTGGAAGAACTGATACGGGCTGGTCTTGTCGGGGTCCAGCCAGATCCTGGCCCCAGTCGTCTTGCCGAGCTTGGTTCCGTCAGGGGCGGTCAGCAGCGGCCAACCCAGCGCCCAGGCCGGACGGCCGTTGACCCGTCGGATCAGATCCACGCCGCCGAGCATGTTCCCCCACTGGTCCGAACCCCCGATCTGGAGTTGGCAGCCGTGGCGCTGCTCCAGCAGGAGGAAGTCGTTGGCCTGTAGGAGCATGTAGGAGAACTCGGTGTAGGAGATCCCGTGCTCCGATGCCAGGCGGTTCTTGACCGACTCCCGTCCCAACATGGTGTTGACGGTGACGTGCTTGCCGACATCGCGCAGGAAGTCGAGGAGTCCGATGTCGCCGGTCCAGTCACGGTTGTCGACCAGCATCACGTCGTCGCCCACCACCCGGGCGATCTGGGCCTTGATGGCGGCGACGTTGGCCGACAGGGTGGCCTCGTCGAGGAGATTGCGCTCCTGGGAACGCCCGCTGGGATCGCCGATCATTCCCGTGGCCCCACCGGCCAGAGCGATCGGTACATGGCCGGCATCGTGGAAGCGACGCAACACCAACAGTCCGAGCAGATTGCCGACGTGGAGGCTGTCAGCGGTCGGATCGCACCCGAAGTAGAGGGTGATCGGTCCCTCCGCCATGCGGGCCGCCAGACCGTCTCGGTCGATGCACTCTTGCACCAGGCCGCGGGCTTCCAAGTCGGCGAGGACGTCGTGGTCGGTCATCTTCCCATCGTCACCCGAATCAGCGTCGACGGCCAAACACGTGACAGCCGGTCAGCAGCGCGACGCCACGTAGTGCTCATGGGTCGGCTCGCCTCTCGGAACGGCTCCTGAGGGGAAATCGGACCGGGGTCGTGCGCCGGTTGGAACGGGAACCATGGGTTGGGCGAGGCTCTGGGGGTGCCTACCGCTACAGACTCGCCCGAGGTGGACCAGCCGATGGGCATGCGCTGGAGTGTGGGGCGGATCCTGGCGGTGGTGACCATGCTGGCTATCGCCGGGTTCTGGGCGGCCATCTTCGCCGGGCTGCCCAAGCGTGCCAATCCTGACTTCCTCGAGGACCGGGCTTTCGCCCGGCAGACCGAATCCCTGTGCGCGGCGATGGTTGCCGACCTCGCCGATCTTCCCAACGGCGCGTTCATCGAAGATGCCGGCGAGCGGGCCGACGTGCTCGATCAGGCGACCGACCGCATCGAGGAGATGGTCGACGCCATCGCGGGCGCCGCTCCCACCACCGGCGACGATGCCATCTCGGTGAAGGGATGGCTGGGTGACTGGCGCACCTACCTGAACAACCGGCGGGACTATGCCGAGCGCCTCCGGGTCGACCCCGAGGCTCGGCTCCTCCTCGATCAGAGCCTGGGCGGGGACTCCGTCGACAAGCCGATCGAGATCTTCGCCCAGGTCAACGACCTGCCCAGCTGCGCCACCCCAGGCGATGCCGGCTGAGGAGGCGAGCTGATAGGTGAGCCGACCCACAAGCACGGCATGGTTCAACCGAGGCAAAGCCTCGGTCTGATTACCCTCGCAGCGACGACGGCTGGACCTACCCGCTAGGTCCCTAAAGGGTCTAGGGAACGAACAGCCCGGGCTCCTGCGGACGGGCCCTGTCAACACTGCCCCGGGTCAGGTCGAGGACTGATCTGACAGATAGGCACGGGCACGGCTCAGGCCCAGCTCGACCAGACGGTGGGTGCTGGAATCCACCGGCGGGTCAAGGTCGTCGAGCTGTTCGACGGTGACCCAGCGCAGCCCGAGGGACTCGTGGTTTCCCGTGGCTTCGGCACCGGGTGGTGCGAAAACGACGAAGCGGACATCGAGGTGCAGGTGAGGCTCCTCGGTCGGAGGTTCGACGCGGTGGACGTCTACGTCGATCACCTCGGGCAGCAACCGCAGCCCGACGATCCCGGTTTCCTCCGCTGCCTCCCGGAGAGCCACCCCGGCCAGGTTCGTGTCACCATCGGCGTGCCCGCCCGGTTGGAACCACCGGCCCAGCTTGCGGTGGTGCAGGACAAGCGTGTGTCGCGCCTGGGCGTCGACCACATGGGCCGAGCCGGTCAGGTGCGCCTCGGGGCAGGTCCGCAGGGCAGCATCGTCGTGGTGGTCCACGAACTCCAGGATCCACGCCCGGTGGGACTCGGCCTCCGGGGACGCCAGGGTGGCGGCGCTGAGCAGCGACACCGCCGTCGCTAGTTCCGAGGACGGGGCCAGGGTCCGGTCGCCCTCCGCGGTGAGGGCTGGTTGGTGTTGTGGGTTCACGGGACGGGGACCGGTCGGGAACGGAACCGGCTGGCCGGAAGGCTGAATCGCCACGGGCGGTCTGCGGCGACAGAAATCCCGACCCGAGGTCCTGTGGTGGGTGATGTGGGGGGTTCGACCCCGTCATCGGCGAGTCGCACCCCAGCATCGGGCGACAACAGGTCCAGGCCGTCGTGGTCGCCGGTGATTCCCAACGCCGCGCACAGCTTTCCCGGCCCGTTGGCGAGGTCTTCTGGCCGGCGCGCCGCCGGCCGCCGCCTCGACATCTCATCGATTGGTCCGACCGGCTGCAACGCCCGGATCAGAACCGCCCCGGCCCGATCGGGATGGGAGGCGACGACGTTGGCGCACCAGTGCATTCCGTAACTGCGGTACACGTATAGGTGCCCGGCCGGCCCGAACATGACCCGATTGCGCGGGGTGGGACCCCGGAAGGCGTGGCTGGCGGGGTCCTCCTCCCCTCGGTACGCCTCGACCTCGACGATGCGACCACGACCGCAGGGACCGACGAGGAGCTTGCCCAGCAGGTCGGGGGCCAGTTCCAGTGGGTCCCGTGCGAAGAAGTCCCGATCGACGATTTGCCCCGCGACCCCGCTCACCGGCGTTCACACGGAGAGAGGAGCTCCGATCCCACCGTCGCCCACCAAAGACGTCCCGGTCCGATCACCTCCAACTCCCCGGACCCCGCGGGCACGAAGGCCGCCCGCCCCGCTGACAACTCGACCGACCCCCCGTCGTCGGTCACCCTCACCGGTCCGCCAGTGGCCAACAGCAGCGATGGACCTTCAGGGGTGAAGCGGTGAGCGTCCGACGAGGCGTCGATGACCGCAAGGCGGAACGCGTCCTCGCCGCAGTCGTAAGCGGTCATCCCTGGCGCTGGGTTGGTCTCGATGGGTGCCGGCGGGACGCCGGGCTCGAAGCGCAGGATGTGCAGGAGTTCGACCGTGTCGATGTACTTGGGGGTCAGTCCGCCCCGCAGCACGTTGTCCGACGCCGCCATGATCTCCACTCCGGCGCCGCTCAGGTAGGCGTGGAGGTTCCCAGCGGGAAGGTGCACGGCGTCGCCGGGTGCGAGCCTGACCAGATCGACCAGGAGCGGGGCCAGACACCCCAGGTCGCCGGGATGTTGATGCCCCAGATTCACCACCCAGCGGTAAGGGTCGCCGGCACCGCCTGATGCCATCCGTTCCGCGGCGGCCACCGCCGCGGCCGAAAGGGCGGAGCGCTTCGGACCCGCGACTCCCAGGATCCAGGACAAGGCGCCTTCGAGCGCGGTCGGTTGGTCGGGGAGGTCCAAGGCGTCGATCAGTGGGGACAGATCACCGAGACCGAGCCCAGCCACCAGTTCCCGGGACTCGACCGCGGTGCGGAACCCACACAATGCCCACGTTTCTCGGAGCGCAACCAGGGACTCCGGTTTGGCGCTGGGGTCCCGGTAGGTCCGTTGCGGAGCGTCGAGCGGTATCCCCGCCTCGTTCTCACGGTCGTACCCGTCGCGGGCCTGAGCGGCGGAAGGATGGGCCTGGAGCGACAGCGGCTCCCCGATGGAGAGGACCTTCAACAAGAAGGGCAGGGACGTCCAACCCCGCCCGGCCAGCACCGGGCCCAACCATCGGGCGGGGTCCGAGGCGATCACCTCGGCCAGTGTCTGACCCTCGGGGTCGCCGACGACGATGGATGGGGCCGACGGGTGAGTACCCACCCACAGCTCCGCCTCCGGGCCCCCCGACGGCTCGGTGCCGACCAGATCGGACATGCCGTCCAACCGCCCCCAGGCATAGGGCTGGATCTGATTGCGCAGGAGGAGCATCGCAGTCGAACCGGGTGAGTAGCTCAGCGAGCGGTGGCGGAAGCCAATCGGGCGCGGTCCTCGCCCAGGCGGGTCCGGAACCGGTCCAGCTGGGCAGCAACAGGGGCCGGCCCGGCTCCACCCCGGGTGCTACGTCGGGTCACCGATACGCCCGGCCCCAGGAGTTCGACGGCGGACAGGCCCAGCGCGGGGTGGTCGGCCACCAGGTCGGCCATCGAACCCTTCCCGTCGAGGGCGGTGCGCACGATCTCGCCGACGATGGCGTGGGCCTCGCGGAACGGCGTGCCCTGGCGAACCAGGTGTTCGGCCAAGTCGGTTGCCGCGGCGTAGGGGGAGTCGGCGGCCGCCGCCATGGCATCGGTCTGGAACCGTGAGGTGGCCAGCATCCCCGCCAACGCCCCGAGGGCCAACAGGATCTGGTCGACGGAGTCGAACAGAGGCTCCTTGTCCTCCTGGAGGTCGCGGTTGTAGGCCAACGGCAGTCCCTTCAGGGTGACCAGCAGACCGGTCAGGTTCCCGATCAGTCGACCCGCCTTGCCCCGGGCCAACTCGGCGATGTCGGGGTTCTTCTTCTGGGGGAGCATCGAGCTGCCGGTGCTGTAGGCGTCATCGAGCTTGAGGAACCCGAACTCGTCGGTGGACCACAGGACGACCTCCTCTCCGATACGGGAGAGGTGCACGCCGAGCAGGGCCAGATCGAACAGTGCTTCGGCCACGAAATCGCGATCGCTCACCGCGTCGAGGGAGTTGTCGAACACGGCGGCGAAACCGAGGTCGGCGGCGGTCCCCGCCGGGTCGAGGGGAAGGGAGCTGCCGGCCAGCGCCCCTGCCCCTAGGGGCGAAACGTCGGCGCGGTCCCGGGTGGCGAGCAGGCGGTCCAGGTCCCGGGCCAGGGCCCACCCGTGGGCGAGCAGGTGATGGGACAGGAGGACCGGCTGGGCCCTCTGGAGGTGGGTGTAGCCAGGGAGGTAGACCTCGCTCGCGTCTTCGGCTGCCGCCAAGAGCACCTCCTGGAGGACCATCACCCTTTCGGCGACATCGGCCATGGCCCGCTTCGTGTACAGCCTGAGATCGGTGGCCACCTGGTCGTTGCGGCTCCGACCGGTGTGGAGCTTTCCACCGGCCGGACCGGCGATCTCGGTAACCCGCCGCTCCACCGCGGTGTGGATGTCCTCGTCGCTGGGAACGAACACGAAAGTCCCGTCGGCCAGCTCCCGCTCCACGTCGTCGAGGGCAGCGAGGACCGCGGCGGCCTCGTCTCCGTCGAGGAGCTCACCCCGAACCAGCCCGCGGACGTGGGCCCGGGAACCGGTGATGTCATCCGCGGCCAACCGGCGGTCGAAGGGCAGCGAAACCGTGTAGTCCATCAGTTCCTCGGCCGGACCCGACGCGAAACGACCGTGCCAGAGGGTCCGCTCCCCCAGCTCGCCGCCGGAGTCGGTCATGACGACAGACCGTCGGCGGACTTGGTGCCCTGGCGGGCGGCCCAGGTCTGCACGCTGAGGCCCCACAGCCGCACGAAGCCGGCCGAGTCCTCGTGGCGGAACTGGTCTTCGGCGTCGTAGGTGGCCAGTTCGTAGTCGTAGAGGGAGTGGTCCGACCGTCGACCGGTGACCTGGCAAGAGTTGGGTTCGAGGCGCAGGCGAACCTCGCCGGTGACGAACTCCTGGCTGGCATCGATGAAGGCGTCGAGGGACTTCTTGAGAGGGCTGAACCAGAGCCCGTCGTAGATCAGCTCTGCGTAGCGGGGTTCGAAGCGGGCCTTCTCGCGTTCCAGGTCGCGCTCCAGACAGATCGATTCGAGGTCGCGGTGGGCCATGATGAGGGCCAGAGCGGCCGGGCATTCATAGGTCTCGCGGCTCTTGATGCCGACGCGGCGGTTCTCGACCATGTCGATGCGTCCCCAACCGTAGGAGCCGACGAGAGCGTTGAGCTTGGCGATGATGGCCGCCATTCCCAGGCGTTCCCCGTCCACCGACACCGGAACTCCCCGCTCGAAGCCGATGACCACGTCGGTGGGTTCGGTGGCGGTCTGCTGGGTCAGCAACCACACCCCCCGGGGCGGTACGGCCCACGGGTCCTCCATCTCGCCGCACTCGATGGCCCGACCCCACAGGTTGTCGTCGATCGAATACACCTTCTCCTTGGTGGCCTGGATCGGGATCTCGTGGCGGTAGGCGTAGAGGATCGAGTCCTCGCGGGTCATGCCCCAGCCCCGGACCGGGGCGATCACGTCCAGATCGGGGGCCAAGGCCCGGGTCGACACCTCGAAGCGCACCTGGTCGTTGCCCTTGCCGGTACAGCCGTGGGCCACGGCGTCGGCGCCATGGGCACGGGCTGCCTCGACCAGGTGCTTGACGATGACCGGACGGGACAGAGCCGACACCAGTGGGTAGCGCCCCTCGTACATGGCGTTGGCCTTGAGGGCGGGGGCCACGAAGTTGTCGGCGAACTCCTCGCGGGCATCGACCACGATGGCCTCCACCGCGCCGGCGGCCCGGGCCCGCTCACGGACCACGTCCCAGTCGTCGCTGGCCTGGCCGACATCGACGGCCAGCGCAACGACCTCGACCCCGAGCTCGTCGATCATCCAGCGGACGGCGACGGAGG
>JAGQSO010000151.1 GCA_020439505.1 Acidimicrobiales bacterium | reverse complement strand
CGAACCGGCGCCGCAGCCACGCGTCGTTGCGATCGAGCAGGCCGAGCTTCTTGGTGTTCGGCACGATCTTCGAGAACAGCATCTGCTGGAAGACCTGGCGGCCCTCGTCCTCCATCGCGAACTTGACGGCGGACTTCACGTCGACCCCCATGCGGTGCAGGACCTCCTGCATGAGCAGACGGTCACGCATCCGCACGGCCGCCTCGAAGGCGAACTCCTGACGGTCCCGGATCTCGGCCTGCGTCAGTTCCTCGTAATACTCCTTGAGGGTGAGCACACCGAACGCGACGTGGCGGGCCTCGTCGCTCATCACGTAGCGCAGGAGTTGCTTGAGCAACGGCTCGGGCGTGGTCATGTGCATGAACCCGAAGGCAGCCAGGGCCAGGCCCTCCACCATGATCTGCATTCCCAGGTAGGTGAGGTCCCAGCGGGAGTCCTCGATGATGTCGTCGAGCAGGAGACCGAGGTGGGCGTTGAGGGGATAGTGGCCGTTGAGCTTGGAGTCGAGGTAGCGGGCGAACACCTCGACGTGGCGGGCTTCGTCCATCACCTGGGTGGCGGCGTAGTACTTGGCGTCGATCCACGGGACGGTCTCGACGATCTTGGCCGTGCAGATGAGGGCACCCTGTTCGCCGTGCATGAACTGGCTGAGCATCCAGTTGTTGGACTCGAGGGCCAACTCGTCGAACTGGGCGTCGGACCACTTCTCGAAGGGGGTACCCCTCGTGTTCTCCTTGCGGGACTCGGGGGTCACCCCGAACTGAACCCTCTGGAGCTCGACCAGGTCCATGGGATCCACGGCGGTCTCCCACGGCAGGTCGGTCTCGCCGTTCCACTGGGAGATCTTGGCCTTCTCGTACAACTTGTTGAGGGCCGGACGACGACCCTTCTCGTAGTCCCACGTGAAGATGGCGTCAGCATGATCCTTGACGGCGCGGATGTTGGCCTCACCGTCCTCGGCGGCGATGGCCATGATGGCCTCGATGGCCTCGATGTCGTTGACGTCGGCGCGGCCGATCAGGTCTTCGGTCGTGGACATGCGTCCGGTCCTTTCGCTGCGGGATCGGCCCGCCCCTTACGGGCCCGATAACCAACGTTATCGGCCCGGGAGGCAACAATCCATGAGTCCTTGGTCACAGGACATCTGTCACACCGCAGGAAAAGGGGCTGTAGAGCGCTGGACCCCACGGGCCCCACCCCCGGCCGGTCAGCCGGTGCCGGCCTCGCCGAACACGCGGTTGGCGTTCTCGCGAAGGAACTTGGGCCACACCTCGTCCCGCAACGGCACCGAGGGAAGCTCGGCGTGGATCCGGTCCAAAGTCAGCCCCGCCGCCCAGTACCCGGCGTGGATGATCTTGTCCGCCCCCCGAGTGTTGGCGAAGTCGATGATGTCGGACGGGTAGTACTTCGGGGCGAAGGCCGAAGTCGAGTAGTAGAGGTTCGGGTACTTCAACAGGAGCTTGACCATCAGCTCGGTCCAAGGCTCCCCGCCGTGACGGGTGACGATCTTCAGCTCCGGGAAGAAGCAGCACACCTCGTCGAGCAGGATCGGGAGCTGGGGTGCCATCGGGATGCGCGGCCCCGGGACCCCCACGTAGAGCACGATCGGCAGGTTGGCCTCGATGCACTTGGCGTAGATCGGATACATCTTCTTGTCGTCGATGGCGACCGAGGGCTGGAGCGCGGTCCCCCACACGTGAACCGACTTGAGCTGGGAGCCCCACTCCTCCACCGCCCGGTCGATGGTCCGCAGCGCTTCCATCCCCTGGTTCGGGTCGGCGTTGATGAGGCCCCAGAACCGGTCGGGATGTTCCCGCAGGGCCCGTTTGCCGATGTCGCGTTCGGTCACGTTGGTCAAAAAGCGCGAGATGCCGAACCGGTCCATCTCGGCCAGGGTCAGCTCGAGGGGATCGTCGATCTCGTCGTAGCTGGGAAGGTCCTTGAACATGTAGGCCGCCGGCATCTCCATGGACTGGGTCTCCTGGTCCAGGGAGGCCTTGCGGATGTAGTCGTAGATCTTGGCCTTCGCCGCCTTGGTGTCAGGGAAGGACAGGAAGGTGTCGACGATCCCACCCTCGCGGGCAGCATCGAAGGCGGCGTTTCCGGTTGGCTCTGGCATCCCCGCACCCTACCGGCGGACCTAGAACAGGTTCTACCGTCGTACCGCTCACCGAAGGTGCAGTCTGGGCGCCCTACGCGAATACCTCGTCCATGAGTTGGGACTGTTCTTGGACGTGGATCCCGTGGCTTCCGGTGGCCGGACTGCCCGATCCCGCTCGCGACACCTGACGGAACCGCATCTGGTCGGGAACCAGCGGCTGGAGACGCTCGGACACGAAGGACCTCGGCCCCATGTTGTCGGGCTCCTCCTGCAACCAGGTGACCTCGGTGGCGTTCGGATAGG
>JAGQSO010000150.1 GCA_020439505.1 Acidimicrobiales bacterium | reverse complement strand
GCCTATCTGTGAGCGCGAATTTCTCGGGTGGGCGGCTACTCCCTCGGGCGGCCAGGTCTGCCGCTCGGGGTCAGTGCGCTGTGGGCGTGGTGGTGCGCAGGTTCTGGATCGACCAGACGATGCTGCCGATGACGAGCACGAGCACGACTGGCGGTCCGAAGAGCAGCATGAAGCCATCGCCGATGTTCGCTCCGACCACCGCTGCCGTCATCACCCGACCGGAGAGCCCGATGATCGCTCCGACCAGGGTCATCGCCACGATCGGTGGCCACCAGCGCCGATCGATGCGGCCATGCCTGGCCTCGACCACGAGCAACGCCACGCCGAGAGCTGCGACAGCCACGGCTGCCCATCCGCCGACCCGCTCCATGGTGGCGTCGATTGCCGGCGGGTGGAAC
This sequence comes from Acidimicrobiales bacterium, assembly GCA_020439505.1. Taxonomy (GTDB): domain Bacteria; phylum Actinomycetota; class Acidimicrobiia; order Acidimicrobiales; family Iamiaceae; genus Aquihabitans. The sequence continues at coordinate 5,013 of JAGQSO010000150.1, read as the reverse complement.
AGGTAGTCGTAGTCATCGGGCCGAAGCATTGGGTCACTGCCGAGCCCGTCACCCGGGTTCGGGCCCACCAGCCACCAGGTCGCCACCGGTGCGGCGAGGATCAGGAGCACCGACGCCAGCCGGGCCGACCAACTGGTGCGCCGACGAGTTCCGCGCTGCGCCGGTTGCAGGCTCGGCGGGACTGAGGCCATGGCCACACGCTGGCAGCTCACAGGGCGGCCACGGTGGGCAGCCCGTTCACCACTGTCGACGCAGGACTACGCCGAGCTGTCTGCGTGCGGGATCGCGCTGACGCCTCGAGGGGTGGCCGCCAGCTCGACGGCCCGCCGATCCCGCACCCGTCCCAGGACGATGACGACGCCACCGCCGAGGAGTCCGGCCAGGATGAACGCCACGGACGCCAGGCGTCGCTGCGCTCGAGCCTCGTCGCAGAGCGGCCCGGGCGTCTCGGGGCTCCCGGTGGCCTCGTTGAAGCCCATCGTGTCGCCGCCCTCGGTCACGTAGTAGCTCGAGGTCGGACTGCACTCGATGAGCATCTCGGCCTGCTCGGGCAACCGGGCCGTCGAGTCGTACAGCACGGCCGAAGGCTCGACGGCGACCGTGCGGGTCACCGTGAACGTCGCAGTCGCGAACCACGCCGCACCCAGCACACCGAGCGCCACCACGAGAAGCGCCAGCAGCACCCGCCGAGCCATGACCACAAGCTACGCCGGTACTGGCCCGTCGTGGAGGGTGGCCCAGCAGAGCGACCAGGCTGCGGCGGACCGACGGCGGGCGATCCATCTAGCGTGCGGTCGATGTCCCGCAGCGATGCCCGCACCGGCGTGCGCCTTCCGAGCCTGCTCACGGCGGCTGTAGTCACCGTTGTGCTCTCGGGCTGCTCGGCGGACGACACCGCGGACCCGTTAAGCGGCTGCGACCGCGACAGTCTCAGGATCTCGGAGCCCGTGGTCCTGTCCGGCGACCGACGATCCCAGATGGGGCTGCTGTTCATCGAGGACCGGTCGTGTGGCTTCAACGCCGACGGAACTGGGTACCTAGGTGGGTTCTCACCGGTCGTGCCCGTGGCCGACACGCTCGAGATCCAAGTCCCAGCCGGCTTCACCACCAGCTACTCCATCGAGCCCTTCGACCAGCACGGTGCTGAGCTCACCGATGCGGCGACCGATGACCGTGACACGTTCGCAATCGACGTTCCAGGTCCTGGCTGCTACGACCTGGTCGTCGATCTGGTGGACGGCGACCACCAGGGTCGCTGGGAGAGCCGGCTCGATGTTGCCGGTGGAGGGTGTCCGGCCGAGAGCCCCTGAGCACCGTCGTTACGGGGCCTCTCGGCCTGGTCACGCCGCTCTTCGGGGTGGGTGACGTGGTCAGGTTCGGTGCGTTCGCACCCGGCAACGGTGAGGCGCCACAGGCTCGGGCTCCAACGCCGGCGGCTCCGGGCACGACGTCCCGGAGACCTGGGCGTGACGGGCCTGGATGAGGCGGCCAGCGACTTCGTGGGCATGAGCCGGGCTGGGATAGGGCCCCTGCACGGATAGCAGCCAGGCCCCGTCGTAGTCGGCGATGACGCCCCACCAGCGGCTCGACACGATCTTGCGCCGCTTCAGCTGCTGGTCGACCCCGAACTCGATGACGTCGCCTACGGCGATGCGCGGTGGCCATCGCCATCCCCTCCCGCCGGTCACGTCCGGCGGCCAGGCGAGGGCGCTCCAGCCAGCCGACGAGCGGTGGTCGGGCCACATCGTCGCCACCCAGCACCGAGCGCCAGCCGGCACGGGGAGCGGGAAGTCGAGCAGCACGCCATCGGCGAGGCGCAGACCGTGTGCGCCGAACTGGCTGACCCCGCACCCGCCCGAAGGCGGAGGCGGTGGTGGAGGGAGCGGAGGCGCCAAGGACGACGAGGGGTTCGTGGTGCGCATGGGTGGTCCTCCTTGCGCGTGTCCTGTCCTCGATCGTAGGGCGCAGGCGTTCCACGGTTGTGGGACTGCCGTCGATGGGACCGACGGGCTGGCACCGGTGGTGGAGAATCGCAGGGTGGACGGGTTGGGCGAGGAACGGTCGGTGCGGGTCGTCCCCTACGACCCGAGCTGGCCGGCCTGGTTCGAGACCGCCCGAGGTGACATCACCGCGGTGGTGCCTGAAGCGCTCACCATCGAACACGTCGGGTCGACCAGCGTCCCCGGTCTTGCCTCCAAGCCGACCGTCGATGTGCTGCTCGTGGTCGATGACCTCGCCGTGATCCTTGACCGCCTCGCCGAGCTCGCCGCCATCGGGTTCGAGCACCGGCCCGGCTCGTTCGCACCCGAACGCCAGCACCTGTTCTTCCGGCGTCTGGTCGGCGGTGACCGCACCCACCACCTCCACGTCCTGGCGTCGGACTCACCCGAGCCCGACGACTACCGGCTGTTCCGGGACTACCTGCGCGCGAACCCCGACGCCGCAGCGCGCTACGAGATCGCCAAGCTCGACCTTGCCGACCGCTTCGCCCGCGACCGAGCGAGCTACGTGCAGGCCAAGGAGCCGATCGTCGAGGAGCTGCTGGAGGCCGCCCGCACCTGGCGCGAGCCGGCGTCGGGTCGCCCGGGACACGACCGCTGATCAGGGGAACCGCAGGTCCACGATGTAGCCGGCATGATCCGACAGGACACGCCCATCGCGGGTGTTGTCGATGGTCTCGGAGCTCTGGACAGCGATGCCCGCAGAGCCACAGACCAGGTCGATGGTGAACATCCCGGCCAGAGCGTGGGGTGCGCAGCGGTTCCACGCCTCGAGCCCGAGCTCGGCGAGAGCCGCCTGAAGCTTCTCCCGGCGCAGCGCACTCCCACCCCACAGGGGACCGACAAGGGTCTGGTTGAAGTCGCCCGCCCAGATGACCGGCTTACCGGACTCCTTCGGTGCCAGCTCCTTGATCATCGCCACCTGCTGGTCGAGCTCCTCCACGAAGAACTGCTCGGAGCTGCGGAAGCCGGCCAGCTCGGGAACGTGGCTGGGGGCGCTCAACCACGGCAGCACCGACCCGAACACCAGAACCGTCTGGCCATGGAACTCCAGATCCGCCGCGACCCACAGAGCACCCGCTGCTCGCTGCTGGAGGCTGGACCCACGGATCGCAACCCACGGACGCCGGCCTGCCTTGCCCGGACCACCGGAGACGACGACCTCATCGGCCAGCGCCAGGAGCGCAGGTGACGGTTCGGTGAGCACGGAGACGTCGAGTGCGAGCGCGTCGAGCACCTCGAGCTGCTGTTGGCCCGCTGCCTTTCGGCGGCTGCCTCGCTCCAGGTTCCAGGTCGCCACCCGCATCATCGGAACCGGCGGGTCAGGTCCACGACCACCCCGTGGTGGTCGGACAGCTTCGCGTCGCCACGTTGCGGGCAGATGACGTCGGCGATGGTGGCGGTGAGGTCCGCCGAGTGGGCGACGTGGTCGATCAGGGGTCCGTGGTCGGTCTCACCGGCAGTCGGAACCTCCAGGTCCCCGAGGGCTGCGCACAGCGCATCGAACACCGGAAGGGGCTGACCGTGTCGCGGGATGCGCTGATTGAAGTCTCCGGTGACGATCGTCGGCAGCGACTGGAGGTTGATCAGCGCGCCGAGCGCCGCCAAGAACGCCTCGTGGTCGTCCCAACGCTGCCGGTCCTTGCTGCCGGTGTGGACGTGGGCCCGATCCCAGGGGATGCACACGCCGATGACCCGAACCGGTCCGTCACCGGCGTCGGTGGTTGCGGCGACCAGCCGCCCGCCTGGTGCGGTGTCATCAAGCGTCGTGACGTCGGACCATGGATTCCTGGACCACATGGCGACCTTGCGCCTGCGGGCATCGTCCACCTCATAGCCCCAGTCGGTGCCGGCATCGACGACGTGCTCGTAGGAGGGCAGGAGATCGTCGAGGATCTCGGTGCCCACGATCACGTCCGCGTTGGTGGACAGGAGGGTGTCGGTGATGGCGGCCCGATGAACGGATGCGACCCACTTCGTGTTCCAGGTGGCGACGCGCATACCGGACGGTACCGGCCAGCCGTGACCTGCCAGCCGACGACGTGACGGTCCCCGTCGACGGCACCCGCCCGCAGGGCGGCCACGGCACCTCGACGCTCACGAGGGCCGGGCCCGGAAGGTCCGGGCCCGACCCCGAGCGCGGCTCCCGGTCATGCGGCCCGCTGGGTGTGGCCGGTGATGGCGTTGAGGTGGTCGATGGCGGCCTGAGCCTTGCTGGCCACGGTGATGAGCGCTCGGGCGTCGGTGCGCAGGACACGGAGCCATGAGGCGAGGTAGGCGGCGTGGTCGGGGCGGGTGACGGCAGAGACGCCGGCTTGGGCGCACCAGAAGGCCGCGCCGAGCTCGGCGATGAGCTCTTCGACGCCGTAGGCGTCATCGCCGAACCGACCCGAGAGGTCGCGGTTGAGCCGGCTGGGGTGTCCGGTCCAGTGGGTGGTCTCGTGGGCTCGGGTGGCGTAGTAGTGGGCGGCGGTGTCGAACTGGGCGAGGGCGGGGATCCGGATGGTGTCGGCCTTGGGGTCGTAGCCGGCGAGGTTGCCGCCCTCGGTCACGGTCGCACCCACGGCGGCGAAGTAGGCCTCGGCGGCGGCGATGCGCTCGGGGGTGTCGCGCTCGACGACGTCACGACGCGAGAGCAGGTCCTCGGCGCCGTCGACCTGCTCGGCGGCGAACACCGTGTAGGTGCGGGCGACGAGCTGGGTTCGTTCGGTGGGTTCGGTGTCGTCGTCCATGAGGACGGTGTCGGTGGTCGACTTCCACAGCACGACGTGGGTGCCGGTGGAGCCGCGACGGACCTGGGCGCCGTGGCGCTGCCAGGCCCGGTAGGTGCCCCACACGCCGGTGTCCCAGCCTCGCTGACCGGCCACGAGCGGGAGCCACATGGCATTGAGGCCCCGGTAGGGGCGGCCGTCGAGGTTGGTGGGGGTGGCGGCGTCGGCGACGGTGTGCCAGGGCATGCGCCAGTTCGGGGCGCCGGACTGGATGTCGGCGACGAGCTGGTCGGTGATCTGCT
>JAGQSO010000004.1 GCA_020439505.1 Acidimicrobiales bacterium | reverse complement strand
CGGGGATGGCGGTCCGCCAACGGTCCCAGTCGAAGGTCGGTCAGCCACCGCTCCACCGCGGCGGGGTCACGGCGTCCCAGCAGGCGCAGCGTCGCCTCCACCTCGCCCCTGACCGTCTCGGCGTAGAGGAGGGAGTCGGGTTCTTGAGGGACGTGGGCGACCGGGACGTTCGCCCGCACCGAGCCGGCCACCGGTTGGTGGGCGCCGGCGAGGGTCCGCAGCAACGTCGTCTTTCCCGAACCGTTGCGACCGAGCAGCGCCACCACCTCGCCCGCCCGCAGGCTCAGGTCGACGTCGCGCACCACGGTGTTCGAACCGTGGGCCACGGTCACGCCGATCGCCTCGACCAGGATCTCGCCCGGTGTCGGCCCGGCGTGGACCGCCGGCGGGGTGGCGTCCTCGCCCGCCCATGCCGGCCGACCGTGGGAACGCAGGAGGGTCCGGGCTTCGCGCACCGTCAACGGGGCACGGTCCCAGCCCAAGACGGTGGCCAGGTGGGCAACCGCTGGAGCGCCGGTCAGCCCCGGCAGGACCAGCGACGGCGGGCCGTGGTCGGTCACCTGCCCCCCGGACAGGACCACGGAATCATGGGCGAGGGGGGCGGCCCGCTCCAGGCGGTGTTCGGCCAGCACGACGGTGGTGCCCAGGTCTTCGTTGAGGCGGCGAAGCGCCCCCAGCACATCGTCGGCCCCCTGGGGGTCGAGCATCGAGGTCGGTTCGTCCAGGACCAGGATCGCCGGTGCCGCCACCAGCGCCCCGGCGATGGCGCACCGTTGGCGTTCACCCCCCGACAGGGTGGCGGGGGATCGACGGCGCAGGTGAGCCACCCCCAACGCGTCGAGCACCTCCTCCACCCGTCGCCGCATGGTCGCCTCGTCGAATCCCAGGTTCTCGAGGGCGAAGGCGATGTCGTGCTCGACGTGGTCGACCACGAAGTGGGCTTCGGGGGTCTGGTGGACGAATCCGACCACGTCGGCAAGGTCCCGGGGCCGGGAGGTCGTCGTGGAACGACCCGACACCGTGACCTCACCCCGGAACCTTCCGCCCGAACTGTGGGGCACCAGGCCGTTGACGCTGCGCAGGAGGGTCGACTTGCCCGACCCCGAGTCGCCCACCACCAGGGTCACCTCACCGGCGTTCACGGCCAGATCGACGCCGCTCAACACCTCGGGACCGTCGGGGTAGGCGAAGCCGACCCCTGACCAGTGAACGTCTCCCACGGTCACGACGGCTCCCGGGGTGACGGCGCCACCAGGGCCGGTGCGGCGAGCAGGGCCACCGCCAGGGCCGGCCACACCGAGAACGGCGGGAACGAAACGGGGTCGGGCCACCAGGTCAAGGTGGGGTGCCCGGCAGCCCGGAGCCCGGCCAGAACCCCCGGCGCCGCCAGGACCGCGACCATGACGACGGCATCGAGTCGGGCCAGGCGTCGTGGTCGGTAACGCGTCACCGACGTGCTCCGCGACGCGATGACCATCGCCGCCACCAGGCCGACCGTGCCGGTGGCGGCGGCGATGACCGCCCAGCCCGACGCCCGACCGACCAGGGCCACGAACGCCGCTCCCAACGCCAACAGTGAGCCGAAGCCCAGCCACGCCGCCGCCCGGTCCTGCCGTCCAGGGGAGTGGCGCGAGAAGCCGCGGGAGTCCATCGATTCGGCCAAGGCCACCGCCCTCTCCAGGCCCGATTCGAGGATGGGAACCGACGTCCGCAGCAAGCGGCCTCGGCGAACCACCCGCCCCCCGGTTCGGGCCCGGTCGGCCTCGCGCGCCGCGGTCACCGCCGTCACCGTCGAGGGAACGAATGCCAGGGCCACCGCCACGATGAGCCCGGGTTCGTGGAACGCCCGGGGGGTGGCCTGGAGCAGTTCGTGGTGAGAGGCGACGGCGTTGAACGCCCCGAAGGCGGCGATGATCCCCACCACGGCGAAGGCCTGCACGGCCGCGGCCATGACCACCACTCCCTCCACCGTGCCCCCGACCGTGAACCCGCCGAGCAGGCGGGGCAGGGTGAACTGGGGCAGGGTGAACCACACGTCGACCGCCGAACCGTCGCCGGTGTGGGTGGTGAGGGCGGTCAGCACCACCCGCAGGACCGCGAAGGTCACCCCCAGTCCCACCAGGAGCGGGAACGCCGTCGCCATAGTGTGATCGAGGCGGTGGGCGCTGACCACCACCAGGGCGATGGCGATCACCAACGCGACGTAGACCGGGCTGGGCGCGAGCTGCACCGAAGCGGCGGCGGCCACGGCCCACACGGACCAGGTGACGGCGTGGAGCGGGCTGAGGGTGCGCATGAGCCGGTGGATCCGACGGGCGGTCGCGGAAGCGGTTGACCGGTCGGGACGTGCGCCCGTACCGTACGGCTCACGTGTAGGCCGTCGGTAACCCGGAAGTTGCCGACGCCGTTCCACCCGGTGGAGCGGAGGGGAAGATCGGTGAGAGTCCGACGCTGACCCGCAGCTGTAACCGACCCCGGTCGGGAGCCAGGAAACCTGCCGCACCGCCGCCCGAACCCGGTCGGTACACCCGAGTCCGGTCCCCGAGGTGCGGGACCCCAGGAGGTCAACATGTCTCGTCGTCGCCCAGCCCGCGTGGCTGCCGGAGTGGCCCTGTCGGCCACCATCGGTCTGGCCCCGGTGGCAGCCTCCGCCGCTACCCGCAACGACGTGGCCCCCAGCCGTCGTCAGGCGGCCGTCGACTACCTCAAGAGCACCCAGCTCGCCAACGGTGGCTTCGACGTGAGTGATTTCCCCGGGTTCGAGACCCCCGACGTGGTCCTCGGCCTGTCGTCGGCCGCCATGGTCGGCAAGGCCTGGAACACCGACCTGGCCGGGGCGACGGTCAGCGCGGTCCAAAAGGACGGCAAGACGGCGTTCGACGCCCTCGACGACCTGGTCGACAACGTGGAGGACCCCACCACCGACGCGGCGGGCGCCCAGGCCGCCAAGCTCCTGGCCCTGGTCGTCGCCCCCACCGGTCAGTCGGCCGACGACTTCGACCCCTCGGACGACAGCGAGGGCGCGGTCAGCCTGATCGAACGCATGAACCTCCATCGCAACGAGGACGGCTCCTACGATTTCGGCGCCCAGTTCAACGGGGCCCTCTACGCCGCTCTGGCCGCGGACGGACTGGGGGGACCGGTCGCCGACGGCCTGGTCGCCCAGATCCGGGCCGCCCAGAGGGGCGACGGCTCGTGGAACTACGCCGGTGACCACGACCCCGAGAGCGCCGGTGAGGTCGATACCACCGCCCTGGCCGTACTGGCCCTGAAGGCCGCCGGGCTCGACACCACCGACTCCACCGTCGCCGAGGCGGTGTCCTTCCTGGCCGCCGGTCAGCAGGCGTCGGGTGCGTGGCAGGCCTTCGGATCCGATGACCCCAACTCGACCTCGATGGCCATCATCGCCCTCAGCGCGGTGCAGGTCGACGTGACCGTCGGCAACTGGACGGTCCCCTTCGGCAAGCCCGCCGCCGCCAACTACACCACGCCCTACGCCTGGCTGGCATCCCAGCAACAGGACACCGGCCGGGTGGCCAGCCCCAACGACGAGTTCGGGATCAACAACTTCGCCACCGCCCAGACCCTGCAGGCCGTCAGCGCCCAATGGAACCTGCGCACCGAACAGGTCGATCTGATCGACGCCCTGACCGCTCTCCTCGCCGGTTCGTCGCCCGCCGCCGCCACCGAAGGCCTGACCACCCTGGGAGCGAACCCGTCGACCGCTTCGGCCCGCTGGGCCGCCGGCCACAAGGTGTCGATGAGCCAGGCCGGCCGTGAGCTGGCGGCCGAAGCCCTGTTCCAGCGGGCCTTCCAAAGAGGTCTCGACAGCAGCGGCCGGGCCTTTTGGTCCAACGAACTGCTGACCGACTCGCGGTCGCGGGTCCTGGTCCGCCTCACCGGCTCCGACGAGTTCTACGCCAGCTCGGGCAGCACCACCGAAGGGTTCGTCGAGAACGCCTACCGGGCCGTGCTGGGCCGCTCCCCCGACACCGCCGGTCGGGCCTTCTGGTCGCAGCGCCTCGACGCCGGGGAACCGGTGAGCATCATCGCCGATGACCTGGTCGCCAGCCGCGAGTACCGCCAGAACGAGGTCGACCTAGCCTACCAGCAGATGCTGGGCCGCAACGCCGACGCTTCGGGTCGGGCGTTTTGGACCGAGGCTCTGGCCACCACCCGGGTCGAGGCCATCCTGGCCGGGATCGGCGGGTCGGCCGAGTTCTACCGCATCCACACCTGATCGGTCAGGTAGGTCGTGGAGCCAACCGGCCGTCGGCCGGG
>JAGQSO010000149.1 GCA_020439505.1 Acidimicrobiales bacterium | reverse complement strand
GGGTCGCCGAGGTCGGCTTGGTCGAGGGCGGCTGCGTGCTCTTGGTAGAGGTGGTCGGCGGCTGAGCGGTCGCCCGTCGCGATGTGGACTCGCATGAGCGCGGCGACGACACCGCCGTTGAGCGGTGCGGCCTGGATGAGGCGGCGGAGGGTGGCGATGGCGACGTCGGGCTGGTCGTTGTCGAGGCACAGCTCGGTGAATGCCTTGGCGACCCCGGCGATGCGTCCTTCCCAGGTGGTGGCCTGGTGCTCGAAGTCGACCCAGCCGAACGAGGCGCGGCCAGTGTTCGTGTAGCTGAACGGTCGGCCAGTCACGAGATCGAGGGCTGATCGATAGCTCTCGATCGCGTCCGCTGGCTCCTGGCGCTGCACCTGTGCCACGTGCCACTCGAAGATCTCGACGTCGGTCCGTACGCCTGGACCGATCGTGTAGGAGCCCCGCTCGTTGGGTGGGAGGTGCTGGGAGCCGATGGCGTCCCGGCAGCGAGTCATGGTCTCGAGGAGGCGTTTGCGGTTCGACGATCCTGACGCACCGAACCAGACCGCCTCCTCGAGAGCGTCGGACGTCACGGTTCGGTTGAGCGCGAGGTAGGCCGTGACCGAGGTGGCCTTGGCGTGCATGGTCTTCTCGGCGCCTTCCACACGGATCTCGCCCAGGAGCCGGACCAGGATCTCGTAGGTGGGTGGACCAGGCGGCTCCACCGTCTCTTCGGCCACCTCTGCGGCCTCCTCCGTCTCGGCGTCGGGTTCGGCAGACGTGGGTGGTTCGCTGGCCGGTCCGTCGAGGTCGAAACCTTCGCGGTGATCCTCGCCGACACCATCGCCAGGGTCGTCATCGGGGTCGGGGATGTTGAACAGGCGACCCATGTCCTCAAGGGCGGTGGCGTCGACCTGCTGTGGGGTGAAGGAGACATCGAGGTCGTCGAGGCAGATCTCCTCGGCGTCGCAGTGGATGGTGGTCAGCGCGCCTTCGAATGCATCGGCGACGACGACGGCGACAGCGGAGGGCTGGCTGTCGACGAGGAGGTCGAGCAGCTCGGGTGGGGGTGGTTTGGTGGCGACGACGACCATCGGCATCAACGCGTCGTGGTTCGGATCGTGTCCTCGACCCACGAAGGCGTTGGGCCAGTCGTTCAGGGTGAGAGCGCTGTGCGAACCGGTCGCCCATGCGGTGAGGTCGTCGGCGAAGTCATGCCAGGTCTCCTTGTGGGTGAGCTGGGGCAGGCCTGCTGCTTCGGGGTCGACGAGGTCGCCGATGGTGATGACCCGGTTGCTGTCGGCCAGTGGGGTCAAGGCGAGCTCGGTAAGGATCGAGCGGGCGAGCCGGCGGGCCGCTTCGACGTCCCCTTCCAGCGCGAGGACCCCTTCGACTTCGAGGTCGAGGTAGAGGTGAGCGCCCTCGTCTGGTTGGCCGATGGTGACCATGAGCGGTGCAGGGCAGGATGGGCCGTCGAGGTCGACGTTGAGGTTGATGTCGTGCTCAAGGGTGAGCACGAGTCCGTCGCCTTCGGCTCTCCAGCCGTCGGGGATCACCGTTGCCGGCTGGTCGAGGAGCACTTCGAGGCTGTCGGCGCTGTGGCGAACGAGGCGGGGGCGGCAAGGCACTCCGCTGTCGGCGAAGTCAACGGACAGCTCGCCCAGCGCGTACTGAAGTTCGGCGATGAGGTCCTCGTCGGCCATCGCCACCACGGTCTGGTGGACCTGACGTTGGTCGGGAACGGGCGCGGGTAGATCTGCGCCGTCGTGCTCGAGCGCGAACTCGCGCCGTCGGCGCTGGATGTGGCGCTTGGCGCCCACGGCGAGGGCCACGCTCGACAGGCCGCCGAAGGCAAGCCACCAGCCCAACTCGGAGTCCGACCCCGTCGCCGTCTCTGGTTGATCGTCGGCGGTCGGCTCAGCCTTCTCATGCTGCGGGAGTGACTCGACGGTCGAGGTCGGGGCTGTGGTCGTCGGCACGATCGTGGTCGTTGTGGTCGGCGCCGGTTCGGTGGCCGGCGGTGGTGCTTCGGCTTCGGACTCGGGGGCTGGCTCGGGCTGCGGGGACTCCGGCTCGACGGGATCGGCCGGAGGTGGCGGCGGGGGTGCAGGTTCGTGGCCGGTCGGCGGAAGGACGAGGACCTGGCCTGGGTGGATGAGGCTGGGGTTGGCGGGGTCGACGAGGCGGTCGCGGTTCGCGTCCATGACGTCGATCCAGTACGGCTCGACTTCGGGGTCGGTTGGTGGGCGTTCGAGGTCGACGGCGAGGCGGTCCTCGGACATGTCCCACAAGTTGTCGCCATCGACGACCACGACTTCGCTGGCTACCGGTTCCGGGGAGGTGACGGTTGGTTCTTCGGCGGGGAGGTCGAGGACCCATCCGGACCGAAGGCTCTCGTCTGCGGCGGTGAGGACGTGCCCGTCGACCATGGTGCGCCCGACGTTGAGTGCCCGGATCTCTTGCCAGCGCAGCCCGTCGTCGAGCTCTCGTTCAGCGATGGCCCAGTAGGTGTCGTGCCGTTCGACCGAAACGGTTCGAGTCGGCGCCGCCACCAACGCCGGCGCAGGCTCGGTCGTGGGCCACGAAGGCGTGTCGCATGCGAGCTGGGCGCGCAGGTCGATGACGGGCGCGGCGATGGACGGCGGCGCGGCCACTGCGGCGGACTCGACGGTGGCGACGGCCGGTGGTGGCGATGGTGGAGCTGCGACAGCTCGAGCTGGTTGGAGCGGGGCGACGAGCATGACGATGCCTGCGACGAGGCGGGCCGCGGCCGCTTGGAGTCCAGGGGCGATGGGGAGGTCGCGGGGTTGACGCCCCTTGAACGCGGCGGTGGCCTCGATGAGGAACGCCAAGGCGAGCTGCGCCCAGGCGATCCATGCGACGACGGCGAGGGCGTTGACGATGAAGGTGTCGGTGATGCCGGTGTTGATGGCGGTAGAGAGGGTGTCGCTATCGGGGATCGTGGTCGGTAGCGGCCAGCCGACGAGTGTGGCCAGGCCAATCGGGACACCGATGAGAAGGAGGGCGGCGACCGCGAGGGAGCCCAGGCCTCGAAGGACCGCGGTCGATCGGCGGCTGGTCATGGGTCGTCTCCTCGAACGGCGGAGGCGGTTTCGGTGACGGTGATGGTCCGGTCGGCGCCGGGGAGGACGCGCAGGGGCTGGACGCGAGTGACGGTGACGGTGATATCGGCGCCGTCGACGAGCGCCGTACCGGTGGCACCGACGCGGGCGAGGTAGTCGAGCGCGGCGGTCTCAGCGTCGCCGGGGTCAAGGCGGGGTTCGTTGGTCTGGCGGAGGTGGGTGAGGTCGATCTCTTGCGCTCCGGCGCGGGCTGCTTGTTCGGCGTCGTTGCGCGCCGCGTTGTGGGCGTGGATGACTTGGCCTCCGTCGTAGGCCATGCCGGCGACCATGACGAGTGCGGTGGCGACGACCGCGACGAACGCGGTGATGCTGCCTCGTTCGTCGTTCCATCGGGTCACGGGCCGTCTTCTCCTCGGTAGGTGTCGATCACTTCGGTGGCCGTTGCGGTGAAGGTGCGGGTTCCCGGGACACCGAGAAGGGTCACGTCTGCCATCGACGCGGTGCATTCGACGGTGACGGTGACGGTGCCGCCGGGTTCGAAGTCGCTGGTGTCGACGATGGCTTCGAGGGTCGAGCAGGACACGCCTGCGGTAGCGAGGTTGGCCTCGACGGCGGATCGGGCATCGGTTGCGGCGTTGCCGGGGTGTTGGCGCAGTGATGCGGCGCGTGCTCCCTCGGCTGCGGCTCGCTCGACGTTGCCGTCGGCCTCGGAGACCTTGCCGGCGAACACGACGAGCAGCATAAGGAACACGAACGCGGGGGCGATGACGGCGACCTCGACCGATACCGAGCCACGCTCGCTGCACCGGTCAAGCGGTGAGCGCTTCATCGTTCGGGCTCCGGGATGAACCGTTCGACGGGGGCTTCGCTGCGGGCGGTGACCGCCCATTCGATGCCCGGGACCAGTTGCGGTGCGTCGCCGTGGACCTCGGCGACGACGACGGTGGCCTGGCGGTCGACGGTGATGGTGACGCTGGTGAGGTTGCCGGACTGGGCGAGGTAGCTGGCCGCAGCGGCTTCGCCCTGGGCAGCTGAGCCGTCTTGGACCTGGGCGGCATCGACGGCTTCGGCCGCGGCGGCGTTGGCGACCTGCTTGGCGTGCCACCACAGCCCGTACTGGACGATGAGCATGAGCCAGATCAGGACAGCCGGGAACAAGATGGCGACCTGGATGGTGGTCATCCCCCGCTCGTCACGCAGCCGAGTCATGGTCCTCAGCCGGCGGGCTGCTCAGGGGTCGGGATGTTGTCGGCATTGCCCTTGGCAGCGGTGTAGATGATCCCGAGGACAACGATGGCGGCGCCGACGAGCAGGAAGGTGATGACCGCGACCTCGGTCGTGGTCATGCCCCGTTCGTCGGTGGGGTCGATGCCGCAGCGGGCGCAGAGGTAGTCGAATATCAGGGTGATGTCGGGCATCGGGTTGTCCTTTCTGGTGGGTGCAGGGGGAACTCGCTCAGGGGGTCGGCCCGCTCACCGAGGTGATCTGGGCGATGGCTGGGTAGGCGATGAAGACGAGGAACCCGAACAACAGGACGGCGACGGGGACGGTCATGCGTTCGGTGGCTGCTTCGGCGGCGGCTTCGGTCTCGGCGATCTGGTGACCTCGGAGGGTGTCGGCCTTAGCTGCCAGTGATGCCCGGATGCGGGCGCCGTGGGATCCGGCGAGCGATACGCTGGCTGCGAGTTCGGCGAGTTCGGTCACGCCGAGCCGATCGGCGAGCCCGGCGAAGGTGCCCCATGGCGATTGGCCGGTGAGGCGTGCTCGGCGCAGTTCGCCGCGGATGGTTCGGTAGCCCCACCCGTCTCCGGCGTCGGCGGCGGCGTGCAGGGCGGTCTCGATACCGGCTCCTCCGGCGAGCAGGACGTTGACCAGGTCCAGGTAGGACGACAGGGCGTGACGGAACGCTCGTCGGCGGCGTTCGGCCTCGTCGCGCAGCAAGAAGTCGGGGAGGATGAACCCGGCTACGGCGGTAGCGAGGGACAGGACGCCGATGACACCGACGGGCATGGTCATCCCCGCGAGGGTGAGGGCGACCGCCGCGAGGTTGGGGACGAGGAGTCCGGCGACGGCGCCGAGGAGCTTGTCGAAGGCGTGGCGTTCGGGGGTGCGTTCGACCAGCTCGAGCTCGCTGCGGAGCCCTGTCGAGGTGTCCTGTCCGACGGCCCCGATGATCCGCCGCGAGATCGACCCGATCCGGTCAATGGTCGGGTCCGCTGCTGGGGCGACGGTTCCGATCGGTGTTCCTGGGCGAGCCAGGTCGGCGAGGACGAGCCCGATCGGGGTGGGTCGAGGGGCGAGCGCACGCCAGGTGATCAGCGCGCCGGCACCGATTCCCGCGCCGAGGAGGCACATGACGACGACGTTCACGGCTCGGCTCCCACCGCTGTCGGGCTGGCGGCTCGAGCCGTGAAGCGCTCGGGTAGGTCGATGCGGGCCATGCGGGTGAGGAGCCATCCGCCGGTGGCGAAGATGGCGCCGACGACGGCCAGAACGAGTTGACCAACGG
>JAGQSO010000019.1 GCA_020439505.1 Acidimicrobiales bacterium | reverse complement strand
TCGGCTCCGTCGCAGCCTTCGCTGGTGCCGTCCACAAGGGTCACGGCCTCAGGATCGAGGGCCCAGCCTCCGTCGCGAACCAACCAGTTGGGCAGCGAGTCACCCAGGATCACCACAACCGGTGGACCGTCAGGGGTGGGATTCGAACCGTCACTTCTGTTCGGTGAGGTTCCCGGTGACACCACTGCCGGGGCCGGTCGGGGTCGGGGACGTGCCGTGGTGTCCGATCCCTCGGTGCCCACGGCCACCAGGACCGCGGCCGCGACCAGGGTGCCCAACCCGGCGGCTATCACCTTCATCGGGGCCGCGCCCGCTCCGATCCGGCCCAGCCGCACCGGCTGTTCGACGAATCGGTAGGACACGATGGTCACCACCAGCGCAACGGCCACCCGCGCCACGAACAGCGGCACCGGAGCCAGGTCAACCCGCGGTGCGCTGAGGAGCACCACCACCGGCCAGTGGTACAGGTACAGGCCGTAGCTGACCAGACCCAACCCCCGTAAGGGCGCGATGGCGACCACCCGGGCGACCAGTCCAGGCGCCCCCGCGGCGATCACCACCGTCAACGACACCAGTGCCACCGCCACCAGAGCACCCCCGTAGATCCACCCGGCCGTCAACTCAGTGGTGACCGACAGGTACGCCAGCACCCCCAGGGCGGCGAGGCCCGCCAGGTCGACGCCCACCACGGCACCACGGCCGCCCGACCCTGCCCTCCAGAAGGCCCCGGCCCGACCCATCGGCCACAGGCCGGCCATGACCACACCGACCGCGATCTCCGGAACCCGGGTGACAGTCGAGTAGTAGGAGAAGGACTGGTCCTCGACGATGACCGCGACCACAACCCCGACGAGGACAACCACCGTTCCGCCGACCACCAGCGACGCCCTCAGGCCACCAAGGCTCCGCCGGGCGGCCACCCACGCCAGGAACGGGAAGGCCACGTAGAACTGCTCCTCGATCGACAACGACCAGAGGTGGGTGGCGGCCGAAGGGCTCTCGAACAAGGCGGCGTAGCTCTGCCCACCGGCGATCTGCACCCAGTTGGCCACATATCCCAGACCCCCCAGCAGCTCTGCCCGGGTGCTGGCCGGCAGAGGAATCCACCGGCTCAACGCCACGATGCCCACGACGGTCACCACCAGCGCAGGGACCAGACGTCGTACCCGTCGGGCCCAGAACCGACTCAGCGCCACGCCACCCCGGCCCTCGACCTCGGCGACGACCAGCGACGCGATCAGGTAGCCGGACAACGTGAAGAACAACGACACCCCGAGGAAACCACCCGGTAGCCACGAACGCGGCCCGGCGTGCATGACCAGCACCGCCAGAACGGCCAGCCCTCGGACCCCGTCCAGGGCTGGAACGTGAGCGATACCGCCCCGCACCTCCGGTCCCCCCGGGTCTCCCCCACCGTTCACGGTCATCATCAGATTGTCCCAGTAACGGTCCGGCCCCCGGCGTCACCCAACCGACAAGTTCAAACGCCGAGGCCAACCCCGCCCACGAAGCGGGACGAGCGGGAAATCGGGACGAGGGGGAAATCGGGACGGGCCCCCGAATGTGCGGGGGACCGCCTACCGGCCCAGCGACCGGGCCTGGGCCTCGTGGACCTCGGCTTCGGGACCCCGCCCCATGGCCTTGAGCACTGCGGCGAAGGAGACGTGGACCGTTGCCTCCAGCTCGGTCATCTTCGCCTCGCGGGCGGTCTCGACCGCTTCCTCGAAGACCTGGACCGAGGCGAGGGCGTTGCCGGCCTGGTGAAGCGAATCCCCGGCCACCACCAGCAGGTACACGGCCTGGGCCAGATCGCCCGAGGTCCGGGCGTGGTTGGCCGCCAGGCGGGCATGTTCGGCCGCCTCCTCGGAACGACCCGACTCGCGCAGGACCTGGGCCCTGACCCGCATCACCTCAGCGGTGGCACCGGCGGGGTCGGGGGCCTCGGCCGCGCTCAGTTCGGCCCGCAGGAACTGGGCGTCGGACTCGGCGTGGTCGCCGTCGAGGGCGTAGAGCTGGGCGGCGGTGAGACGGGCCTCCAGATCCGACAGACCGGCGGTCGGAGCGAGGTCGGCTACCTCCAGCCAGTGCTCCGCCGCGGTGTCGAGGTCACCGGCCTCGGCGGCCATGTAGGCCAGGATCCGGTTGGCCTGCATCTCGTGGGGGGCGCGGGCGGCCTCGTCGACCTCGGCGAGGAGACCCCGCACCTCCTCGATCAGCTCCCTGGCCTCGTCGAGCTTCTCGGCGTGGAACAACGACTCGGCACCGTCGAGGCGCAGGGCGTGTTCGTAGCCGGTCATCCCCAGCGCCGCGTAGGCGGCCGCACCCTTTCGGAACGCCTCGGCCGACTCCTCGTTGCGTTCCAGCTGACGCAACGTCATCCCGACGCCGCGCCAGGCCAGGCCGAGCATCGGCGAAGGGCCCTGGGTAGACAGGATCGATATCGCCTTGAGCTGCTCGGGCAGGGCCGCTTCAGGCCCGTCGGTGAGCAGGCGGGCATCGGCCAGGACCATCTGGGCCTGGAACAGGACTCCGACCGCGGTCGGGACCTTGCGGGTGAAGGCCACCACCCGCTCGGCGATGCGCTCCGCTTCTCGTCCCGCTCCCGCTGCCACCAGGAGCGAGGACATCTTCAGCGAGATGTCGATGGCGGTCGGAG
>JAGQSO010000148.1 GCA_020439505.1 Acidimicrobiales bacterium | reverse complement strand
CCCGGATCTCCGAACGGGCCTCGGTGTCGGTCCGTTCGGTGTTCCAACACTTCGACGACCTCGAGACGCTCTACGCCGCGGTCGGCAACCGGGTCGCCGAGCAGGTGGCGTCGATGATCCATCCGATAGATCCCGATCTGGATCTGGCCGAGCGCCTGGTCATGTTCTGCCAGCAGCGCGGCCGGGTGAACGAGGCCCTGACCCCGACGCTGAGGGCCGCGGTGGTGCACGCGCCCGGTTCGCCGACCATCAACACCCAGTTCCAGAACGGCCACGACTTCGTCGCCGCCCGCATAGCCGAGGTCTTCGCCCCCGAGCTGGAGCGGCTCGACGGCAACCGGACGCTGGTGGTGGATTCCCTGGTCGCGGTGGGGGCGTGGACGACATGGAACACGGTTCGCCACCTCAGCCACCGCAGCGTGGAGGACGCGGAACGGGTGGTAGCGCACATGGCCGCCGCCGTGCTGGGTGACGCTCTGGGCGAAACCTTGACGCCCCGGGTCGCCGAGCTGCTGGACCGGCGGACCGCCCGGTGACCGATCCGGACCTCGACGCTTCGACGGGCCAGGATCCCATCGCCTGGGCCCGCTACCTCGTGCCGAGGGCCGGGGCTGCGGTTCGCCTCTACCTCCCGGGAGCCGCCCTCGACGCCCGTCGCCGGGAACTGGTCGGGGCCGTGGTATCGGGAGCGTTGGCCGAGCCCAGCCTGGTCGGGCTCCATACCCGCTGGCTCGAGGTGCTCGGTCCTGCCGACCTCGACGATCTCGACGACGAGTTGTTCGCCTGGGCGACCCGGTCGGTGGCGCGTTCCCGCCCTGCGGTCGACGACCCGGCTCCACCCCCGGTGGAGCCGGCGGTGCTGGGCGCGGTCGACACGGCGGTCGCCCATGCCGCGGTGGTGGCGTTGACCGCCCGGCACGGGCGTTCGGCGGTCGACCGGCTCATCGGCCGTCGCCCCCGCAAGGTGCTCGACCTGGGTGCCGACGCCCTCGCCTGCGTGCTGGGCGCACCGGCGACCCTGCCGCTGCTGGCCGCGGCCGGGGTGGTCTCCGCGTTCGGGCGGCTGGTCCCCGATCAACCTCGTCTGGTGGTGGACCCCGACCCCAACCTGTTGACCCAGCTACTCGCCGATTCGATGCCGGCCTGGCTGGGCGGGGTGGGCGGACGGATGCTGGTGGCCAACCTGCCGGTCGAGGTTCCCGTCGCCTGGCGGTCGGGCTCGACCGGGGCCACCTTGCGGGTGGGGAGAGGCGTGGTGCAGATCGAGAACGGCCTGGCCGCCGATGCTTGGGCGTTGATCGACGGTGACGTGGACAGCCTGGTCAGGGTCGGCTCGAGGACCCTCGCCCGCGAGGTGAGAGCCGCTCACGCCGAACCCTGACCCCCGCCTCGGGAAGGCGGGCGGCCTCAGGGTTCCGGCGGAGGGACCGATCCTTCCGCCGGAACCCGGCGGTTCAGCCGCCGAGGGCCTTGAGGGTGAGCTGGAGCTCCTCGGTGAGGTTGGCGGGGACGGCGTAGCCGTCGAGGTCGCGGATCTGGTCGAAGTTGTCGCGGATGTCCTCCACCGTCAGGCTCTCGGTGTCGGTGTAGCCGGGGGTGACGCCGGTGAAGACCCGGGCCACGTGGCCGCCGCCGCAGGAGTAGACCTCACCGCTGACCGGGCAGTCCTCGTGGGCCAGCCAGGCCACGACAGGGGTGATGAACTCGGGGCCGAGCTTGTCGACCAGTGGGCCGAGCAGGTCTTCGGTCATGCGGGACTTGGCCACCGGGGCGATGGCGTTGGCCTTGATGTTGTTCTTGGCCCCTTCCACGGCCAGGACGCGGGTGAAACCGACCAGGCCGGCCTTGGCGGCGCCGTAGTTGGTCTGGCCGAAGTTCCCGAAGATGCCGGCCGCCGACGAGGTGTTGACGATGCGGCCGTAGTTCTGCTCGCGCATGGTGGCCCAGGCCGCCTGGGTCACGTAGAAGGCGCCTTTGAGGTGGACGTCGATGACCGGTTCGAGCTTCTCGGCATCCATGTTCTTGAAGGCGGCGTCGCGCAGGATCCCGGCGTTGTTGATGACGATGTCGACCCGGCCGAAGGCGTCGAGGGCGGTCTGGATGATGGCCTTGCCCCCTTCGGGGGTGGCGACGGAGTCGTAGTTGGCGACGGCTTCGCCACCGGCGGCCTTGATCTCGTCGACCACCTGCTGGGCGGCGGTGTGGGATCCACCGACACCGTCGACCGAGCCGCCGAGGTCGTTGATGACCACCAGGGCTCCGCGCTTGGCGAGCTCCAGGGCGTGGGAGCGGCCGAGGCCTCCGCCCGCACCGGTGATTACCGCGACCTTGCCGTCGTATCCGAGATCTGCCATTGGTTCCGTACTCCTGGAAGCGTTGGGGTGGTAGTCGGGCCAAGGTACCTGTGCGCCACCGGTCACAAGAAGCCGACGAACT
>JAGQSO010000147.1 GCA_020439505.1 Acidimicrobiales bacterium | reverse complement strand
GGCTTCGGCGTGTTCCGGATGTAGGAGGGGGACCGATGAGCGACACACAACGAACCGACCCGGTCACCGCGGTGCTGGTGGCCAACCGGGGCGAGATCGCCCGGCGGGTGTTCCGCACCTGTCGGGACCTGGGCATCGACACCGTGGCCGTCCACTCCGACGCCGATGAGTGTTCCCCCCACGTGGCCGAAGCCGACCGGGCGGTTCGCCTGGCGGGCAACGCCCCCGGCGACACCTACCTGCGGGCCGACCTGGTGATCGACGCCGCCCGGCGAGCCGGAGCCGACGCCGTCCATCCGGGCTACGGGTTCTTGTCGGAGAACGCCGAGTTCGCCCGGGCGGTTATCGACGCCGGGCTGACCTGGATCGGCCCTCCGGTGGCGGCCATTGCGTCGATGGGCTCCAAGATCGAGTCCAAGGCGATGATGGCCGCCGCTGGTGTTCCGGTGCTGGCCGAACTGGCTCCCGAAGCGGTGACCGAAGCCGATCTCCCGGTGCTGATCAAGGCGTCGGCCGGTGGTGGTGGCCGGGGGATGCGGGTGGTGCGTGACCTGGCCGATCTGCCCGGCGAGTTGGAGGCGGCTCGCTCGGAGGCGGCTTCGGCCTTCGGTGACCCGACCGTGTTCTGTGAGACCTACCTGGCCACCGGACGCCACATCGAGGTCCAGGTGATGGCCGACCGTCACGGGACGGTGTGGGCGGTGGGCGAGCGCGAGTGTTCGATCCAGCGCCGTCACCAAAAGATCGTGGAGGAGGCGCCGTCGCCGCTGGTTGAACGAATCCCGGGCATGCGTGAACGGCTGTTCGAGGCGTCGGTGACCGCGGCGCGCGCCATCGGCTACGAGGGGGCGGGCACCGTCGAGTTCTTGGCCGACGAGGACGGGCGGTTCTACTTCTTGGAGATGAACACCCGGCTCCAGGTCGAACATCCCGTCACCGAGTGCACCACCGGGCTGGACCTGGTGGCCCTCCAGCTGTCGGTGGCCGCCGGTGAACCGCTACCCGCCACCGAGCTGCCGCCGACCAGCGGCCACGCCATCGAGGTCCGGATCTACGCCGAGGACCCCGCCGCCAACTACCAACCCCAGAGCGGGCGGATGCACCGCTTCGAGGTACCGGGAGCCGACGTCGAGTTCTCGGTCGGGTCCCAGCCCGGCGGAGTGCGGGTCGACTCGGGGGTGGTGAGCGGGCTGGACGTCAGCGTCCACTACGACCCGATGCTGGCCAAGGTCATCGCCTGGGCCCCCACCCGCGCCGACGCGACCCGTCGACTCCGCGCTGCCCTGCGCCGCAGCCGTATCCACGGGGTCCACACCAACCGGGACCTGCTGGTGCGGATCCTCGACCATCCCGGGTTTGGTGCCGGCGACACCGACACCGCCTTCTTGGACCGCCACGGCCTGACCGACGGCGACGGCCTGGCCCGCCCTCTGGTCGACGACGCGGACCGGTGGCTGTGGGGGCTGGCCGCGGCGTTGGCCCAGGCCGCCCGCAACCGGGCCGACGCCCCGGTGTTGGCCGGGATTCCCAGCGGCTGGCGCAACGTCTGGTCCCAGCACCACGAGAAGCGCTACCTGGTCGGCGGCGCGGGCTTCGGTGGCGGCGACGAAGTGGTTGCTCGCTACACGTTGGGTCGGCTCGGCCTGGTGGCCGAAGCCCCCGAGGGCGCTCCCACGGTCGAGTTGGTCAGCGCCGATCCGCACCGGGTGGTGCTGAGCATCGACGGCGTCGCCCACGGGTTCGACGTGGCCATCCACCCCGACGTGGTGGTGGTCGACTCGCCTCGGGGGTCGTTGAGCCTGGTGGCGTTGAGCCGGTTCCCCGACCCTGACGACCTCAGCGCCCCAGGGTCCCTGCTCGCCCCCATGCCCGGGTCGGTGATCCGGGTGGCGGTGGCGGCGGGCGACGAGGTGGCCGAAGGTCAGGTGCTGTTGTGGCTCGAGGCCATGAAGATGCAACACGAGGTGCGGGCCCCCGCGGCGGGGGTCGTCACCGAGTTGGCGGTGACCGAAGGCCAACAGGTCGACGTCGGCCAGGTGCTGGCCGTGGTTCAGGCAACGGACTGAAAGAGATGGGAACGATGAGCTTCACCGAGACCGAAGAACAACAGGCCCTGCGCGCCGCGGTAGCGCAGTTGGGGGCCAAGTACGGCTACGCCTACTCCTCGGCCAAGGCCCGGGCCGACCAGTCCCAGGATGAGTTGTGGGCCGAGGCCGGTCAGCTCGGCTACCTCGGCGTCAACCTGCCCGAGGAGTACGGCGGGGGAGGCCAGGGCATGTACGAGCTGGCCATCGTCGAAGAGGAGCTGAGCGCGGCCGGCTGTGGCCTGTTGATGATGGTGGTGTCGCCCGCCATCTGCGGCACCGTCATCACCCGCTTCGGAACCGACGAGCAGAAGGGTCGCTGGCTGCCGGGCCTGGCCGACGGATCGTCGATCATGGCCTTCGGCATCACCGAACCCGACGCCGGGTCCAATTCCCACAAGATCACCACCACCGCCCGCCGGGACGGCACCGACTGGCTGCTCAGCGGGCAGAAGGTGTTCATCTCGGGGGTCGACGTGGCCGACAACGTGCTGATCGTGTGCCGCACCGAAGACGCCCGCACCGGCACCCTCAAGCCGGTCCTGCTGGTGGTCCCCACCGACAGCCCCGGGTTCGAAAAGACCAAGATCGACATGGATCTGGTGGCCCCCGACAACCAGTACCAGCTGTTCATGGAGGACGTCCGCCTGCCCGCCGACGCCCTGGTCGGTGAGGAGGACGCCGCCATCGCCCAGCTTTTCGCCGGGTTGAACCCCGAACGGATCATGGCCTCGGCCTACGCCGTGGGCATGGGTTGCTATGCCCTCGACAAGGGCGCCGGCTACGCCAAGGAGCGCACGGTGTGGGGTGGCAAGCCCATCGGCACCCACCAGGGCATAGCCCACCCGCTGGCCGTGGCCCACATCGAGTTGGAGCTGGCCAAGCTGATGATGCAGAAGGCCGCCACCCTCTATGACGCCGGCCTCGACATCGAGGCGGGTGAGGCCGCCAACATGGCCAAGTACGCGGCGGGCGAGGCGGGGGTGAAGGCGGTGGACACCGCGGTGCACACCCACGGCGGCAACGGCCTGGCCAGCGAGTACGGGCTGGGAACGCTGATCGCGGCCTCACGGCTCATGCGCATCGCCCCGGTCAGCCGGGAGATGATCCTCAACTTCGTGGCCCAGCACAGCCTCGGCCTACCCAAGTCCTACTGAGAAGGCGTAATCGTGTCCGACGAACCCATCGATACCGAACTGGTCCACGGCGAGATCGTCGACGGGATCGCCACCCTCACCTTGGACTCGCCCGCCAACCGCAACGCCCTGTCGGCCCGGTTGGTGGGGGAGCTCACCGCCCACCTGTCGGTGGCGGGCGTCGACCCGTCGGTGCGGGCGGTGGTGTTGACCCACACCGGCAACACCTTCTGTGCCGGTGCCGACCTGGCCGAGAGCGCCCGGGAGGGTGGGCCCATGGCCGGCACCGAACGACTGGTGGGGTTGTTGCGTCAGATCGTGGAGCTGCCCAAGCCGGTGGTGGCGGTGGTGGACGGCAACGTCCGCGCCGGTGGTCTGGGACTGCTGGGGGCCTGCGACCTGGTGATGGCCAGCCGTGCTTCGAGCTTCGCCTTCACCGAGGTCCGCCTGGGGGTGGCCCCGGCCATCATCTCGCTGACCGTTCTCCCCCGTCTCACCGATCGCGCCGCGTCGCGCTACTTCCTCACCGGTGAGCGTTTCGACGCCGCCGCGGCCGCCCGTATCGGTCTGATCACCGAGGCCGGTGATGACGTGGGTGCCATCACCGCCCCGGTGCTGGACGCCTTCCGAGCCTGTTCCCCTCAGGGGTTGGCCGAGACAAAGCCGTTGATGACCGGAGACCTGTTGGAGGCGTTCGAGGAACGGGCCGAGGACTTGGCCTTTCTGTCGGCCCGCCTGTTCGCCTCCGAGGAGGCCCGGGAGGGGATCACCGCCTTCTTGGAGAAACGTCCTCCGTCATGGTCGACCTGACCGGACGGGCACCCCAACAGGACCGCAGCCGGGCCACCCGGGCCAAGCTGTTGGAGGCGGCGGTCGCCTGCCTGGCCGAGATGGGCTGGTCGCGTAGCACGGTGGCGGTGGTCTCCGAACGGGCCGGGGTGTCGCGGGGTGCCGCCCAGCACCACTTCCCGACCCGCGAGGCCTTGTTCGTGGCCGCGGTGGAACACGTCGCCCACCAGCGCTCGGCCGAGATCCGCGCCCAAATGGAGGAGGCGTCGGCCCGGGGGCACGGTCCCACCACCGGGCAGGTGGTGGAGCTGGTGGTCGACCTCTACACCGGCCCGATGTTCCGTGCCGCGCTGGCCCTGTGGGTGGCGTCGGCGGCCGAACCCGAACTGGCCGCCCAGGTGATGCCCCTCGAGGTGAGGATCGGCCGCCAGGTCCACCGGCTGGTGGTGGAACTGCTGGGCGCCGATGAGACCGAACCCGGCGTGCGAGAGTCGATCCAGGCCACCTTGGATCTGGCCCGGGGCCTGGGCCTGGCCAACCTGTTGACCGATGACTCGGCTCGCCGCCGCCCCATCGTCGACCAGTGGGCCACGATGCTCGATGGTGCCCTAGGTATCCGCTGACACGGCCTTTTCCTCGGGTTTTCGGGTGGTGGCTGGCATCATTCGTGGATGAACGCATCCCCCGACCCATCTGCCCCTGACTCCTCGGCCGCAGACTCCTCGACTACAAAGGGCTCCAAGTCCAAGGCCCCGCTGCTGGTGGCCGGCGTCGCCGTCGTGGTCCTGGTTGGCGGCTTTCTGTTCTGGTTCATGCGGGACGACGCGCCGGAACGGGTGAACCTGGAGGACGCAACCGCCCAGGTGTCGAGTTCCACCGCTCCGGGCGAGCCCGACGGTGAGGGGTCGACGGAGACATCGGGAGGCGGGTCGTCGGATTCTCCGGCGGGCGGGGGTATCGAAGGCGACTGGAAGATAGACACCGAGACCGGTGAGTTCGACTTCGAGAGCGCCACCGGCTCCTTCGTTGGTTTCCGCATCGACGAGGAACTGTCCGGGGTCGGTGCCGCCGAAGCGGTGGGCCGCACCGGTGACATCACCGGTGGGATCACGATCGAGGGAACCTCGGCCACCACCGGATCCTTCGAGGTCGACATGACCACGATCACCACCAACGAGAGCCGCCGCGACGACCGGGTGCAGGGCGCCCTGTCCACCGATCAGTTCCCCACCGCCACCTTCGAACTGACCGAACCGATCGAGCTCGGGGCGGGGGCGGCCGACGGTGAAGCGGTCAAGACCACGGGAGTCGGCGACCTCACCATCAAGGGCACCACCAAGTCGGTCACCATGGACATCGAGGCCAAGCTGGTCGAGGGAACCGTGGTGATCGTCGGGTCGACGGAGCTTTCTCTGGCCGACTTCGGTGTCGAGGCACCCAGCGCCCCGATGGTCCTGTCGGTGTCAGACACCGCGACCCTCGAGCTTCAGTTCTTGTTGACTCGCTAGGAGTGTCGCTCGGTTCGCTCGTGGGGTGCGTTACCGGTGGCCGCGGACCTTGATGCCTGGCAGGTCGCGGAAGGCGCCGTCGTCGGCGCTGACGAGTGTGCGGTCGAAGGCCTTAGCGGTCGCAGCGATGATCAGGTCGTGGGCGCCACGGGGCTTGCCCTGCGCCCGGACCTGGACCAAGAGCTCGGCGTGGGCCTCAGCAACGTCGAGGTCGTAGCCGAGGGCGGGGATCGTGTCGATGACGTCGTCGACAAACGCGGTTCGGGTCGTCCTACGCCTTCCATTGGCAAGCAGAGCACCGACGCGCAGCTCCGCGATCGTCACGGCGGCGATGGCCACGTCGTCGTCGTCCTCGATGAAATCATCGAGAATCTCTCCAGAGCGTTCAGCGTCGATGAGGAAGGTCGTGTCGAGCAGCAGTCGGGTCACGCTCGGTCTTCGACCTCGAGCAGGGAGCGGACCTCGTCGATGTCGCTCGACCAATCTGGGTCCGGTCGGTGCCGGCGAATGAGGGCCTTCACGCCTGCCCCTCCGCGGGCCGTCGGTTCGAGATGAGCGATGGCCTTACCCCTACGGACGATGGTGAAGTGCTCTCCTCGGTGCTCGATGGCATCGAGGAGAGCCGCGAAGTTGCGGGCGGCGTCAGTGGCGGTCACATCAGGCACTAAATCAGATTATCAGATATAAGGATCCGAGCGGATAGGTACAGTCGTCGTCCCGAACAGGTCAGTCGATCGGTTCCAGGAGCACTACCGGGATGATCCGGTCGGTCTTGGACTGGTACTCCTCGTAGGGGGGCCAGGCCTCGACCGCCCGAGCCCACCATTCGGCTCGTTCCTCGCCTTCGAGGAAGCGAGCCCGGTAGTCGCCGATCACCGGGCCGTCTTGGAGGCTGACCAGGTTGTCGGCGCGGATGTTGCCGACCCAGCTCGGGTCCTTGGGGGCACCGCCCATCGACCCCAGTACGGCGTAGCGCTCGCCGTCGGTCACCCGGATCACCGGTGACTTTCGGACATGGCCGCTGGTGCGGCCCCGGGTCCACAGCACCACGCACACCGCTCCGTTGAGCACGGTGCCCTCGGTTCCTCCCGAGGACTCGTAGAGCTCCACCTGTTCAGCGGCCACCGACCAGGTGGCGGGTTCATAGTGTCCTTCGAGTGGCATGAGCGAAGTCTGGCCCACGGTGACCTTGCCGTGCCCGTCCGTGGCACCATGGCTCAATGACCGTGGTGGAACCCGAGGTTCGACAACAACTCGACGGCGCCGTCGGACTGGCCGGGGCCCTGGTGCAGGCGGTGTCCACCGCGGTGCGGGGTAAGGACGCCGAGGTCCGCCTGGCGGTGACCGCCCTGTTGGCCGGGGGTCACCTGCTGGTGGAAGACCTGCCCGGTACCGGTAAGACCTTGCTGGCCAAGAGCCTGGCCACCGCGGTGGGCGGGCGTTTCGGCCGGGTGCAGTGCACCCCCGACCTGTTGCCCACCGACATCACCGGTACCTCGGTGTACTCGCCGGTGGACGGGACCTGGACGTTTCGGCCCGGGCCCCTGTTCGCCAACGTGGTGCTGGTCGACGAGGTGAACCGGGCGTCGCCGCGTACCCAGGCCGCCCTCCTGGAACCGATGGAGGAGCACCAGGTCACCGTGGACGGGGCGACTCACCTGCTTCCGGCCCCCTTCTTTTGCATCGCCACCCAGAACCCCTACGGCCAGATCGGTACGTTTCCGCTCCCCGAGAGCCAACTCGACCGCTTCGCCATGGTGGTGTCCATGGGGTTGCCGGGCCGTGATGCCGAACGGGAGATCCTCACCGGCCGGGGCGGCACCGACGTGTTCGCCTCGTTGCGGCCGGTCGCCGACCCGGCGTCAGCGGCGGCGGCCATCGAAGCGGTCCGTCACGTCCACGGAGCCCCGGCGGTGGTCGAGTACGTGTTGGACCTGGCCGCCGCCACCCGGTCCCATCCCGAGATCACGGTGGGGGCGTCGCCCCGGGCGACGGTGGGGGTGCTGCACGCCGCCCGCGCCCACGCCGTGGTCAGTGGTCGAAGCCACCTCACCCCCGACGACGTCCAGGCGGTGGCCGGCCCTTCCTTCGCCCACCGGGTGGCGGTGGGGGGTGTGGTCGACACCGGCGCGGCCCGGCGGGTGATCGCCGACATCGTGGCCCGGACCCCGGTCCCCCGGGGGTAGCGAGGTGTCGCCTCGGTCCGCTCGCCGTCGGGGTCGGGGCGACCGCTTCGACCGGGTCGGGGGGACCCGCCCGACCGGGCTCGGCTGGGGTTTGGTGATCGTCACCGCCTTCATCGTCTACTCGCCGGTGGCATCGTCGGATCCCGAGTCGGCCGCGGTGCTGGTGTCGGCCGCGGTCGGGATCTTGCTGATCGGTGCGGTGGTGCCGGTGGCGATGGTTCGCAGGGTGCGCGTCGACGTGCGTTCTCCCCGCGACGTGACGGTGGGTGACACCGTCCTGCTCGACGTCGACCTCCAGGGTGGGGTGGGGAGGCTGAGTATCCGGGTGTTGGATCCCACCGGTCCCTGGGCGCACGCCGAGTCGCCCGGCACCGGGCAGGTGGAGCACTTGGCCGACCGACGGGGTCTGTTCCAACACGTACGGGTGGAGGTGCGCGTCACCGCCCCCCTCGGGGTGATGTCGGCTCGTCGGGTGCACGAGATCACGCTCCCCTATGCCGTCGAGGTGGCCCCCAAACCGTTGGCGGTCACCTGGCATCCGGCGCCCGCCCCGGTCGACGCTGGCCCCCACCCGGTGGCCCGCCCGGCGCTGGCCGGTGACCTGGTGCGTTCGGTCCGGCCCTATGTGGCCGGCGACCCTCCCCATCTCGTCCATTGGCCCACCTCGGCGCGCACCGGGTCGTTGGTGGTCAAGGAACTGGAACCACCGAGCCCGGTGGGCCAGGCGGTGGTGGTCGACCTGACCGGCCTGGGCGCTGACGGTGAACGGGCCGCGTCCTACGGGTTGGGTGCGGCCAGGGCGGTGCTGGCCAGCGGCGGCGAACTGGTATTGGCCACCTGCGAACCCGGCGGTCCGGTGGTGGCCCGGGTCACCAATCCGCTCGACG
The DNA here is from genome assembly GCA_020439505.1 of Acidimicrobiales bacterium. GTDB lineage: Bacteria > Actinomycetota > Acidimicrobiia > Acidimicrobiales > Iamiaceae > Aquihabitans. Next base: position 6,160 of record JAGQSO010000147.1, on the reverse strand, counting down.
CCGGACGTCGCCTGGCCCGAGCCGTCCCCGGCCCTCCGGGCGCACCGCCGCCGGGATGGCCGGTGGTGGAGATCGGGGCATGACCCGCTCGGTCTCCCGTCGTGGCCCCGGCGACTGGGACGACGTCGACCCGGTGCTGCGGGCCGTGCTGGGCGTGGCGTTGATGGTGATGATGGGCTCGGTCGGCCAGATGATCGTCGGGCTGGCCGGTGGACCGGCGGCGGTCGGCCTCGGGGCGGGGGTGCTGGCGGGAGCGTTGACCGCGTTGATCCGAACCGGGACGCCGCTGCCCACCACCGCGGTGGGCATGGCCATGGTCACCGCGTTCTTGCACGTGCGGGCCGGCGCGGTGGTGGAGTCGATGTTCACCACCGGTCAGGGGGCGGTGGTGCTGGCGGTGCTGGTGGTGGTGGTGCTGGTGGTGGCCGACCGGGTCGGCACCGACATGGTCCCGGCCATGCGGCGGGCCGGTCCGTCCCGTCCCCGCCGGGGCCTGGCCCTGTCGAGCGCGGCGACCGCGCTGGCGGTGGTGGCGGTCGTGTTCGTGGCGTCCCCTTTCGTCGTTCCGTTGGTGAGCCGGCCGGTTTCTCTGGGTGACGGACCCCGGCTGGAAGTCGACCCCGAGGGGGCGGGGGCGGTGCTGGCATCGGACCGTCTCGACATGACCGACCGTCCGGAGTTGACCGACAAGGTGGTGTTCACCGTCGACGCCGATCGGGCCACGTTCTGGCGAGGCCAGATCTATGACCGTTGGGACGGCCGGACCTGGACCCAGAGCCAACCTCGACGGTTCCCGTTGGGTCCGGAGGGCGAGGTGTTTCACGACGACCTCGACCTGGGGGCGACGGGCGACGACGTGCTGGTCCAGCGGTTCCGCCTGGAGGCCGGATACAGCGACGTGGTCTTCGCCGCCGCGTCGGCGGTGTCGATAGAGGCGGGCACGCCTGTCGCCCAGACCGCCGATGGATCGCTGACCGCCACCAACGAGGCCTTCGGCCGAGGTGCCACCTACACCGTGGTCAGCCGTCGTCGCCCCTTGACCGAGGAGGCCCTTCGGGCCGCCGACGCCCCGATGCCCGACGAGGTGGTCGGGCGCTTCGCCGCCGACCCCGAGACCACCCCACGGGTGCGCGCCGCGGCGTTGGCCGCCACCCGCGGCCTCACCTCGAACTACGACAAGGTCCGGGCCCTCGAGCGCTTCATGGGTCGGACCACCCGCTACTCCCTCGATGCCCCCCTGTCGCCCGAAGGGGTGGACGTGGTCGACCACTTCTTGTTCACGTCGAAGGTGGGGTGGTGCGAGCAGGTGGCGTCGAGCCTGGTGGTGATGGCCCGGGTCAACGGAATCCCGGCCCGGCTGGTCACCGGGTACGTCCCGGGCGAGGCCAAGCCCCTCACCGGCACCTATGTGGTCCGTGAGCGTGACGCCCACGCCTGGGCCGAGGTGTGGTTCCCCGACCTGGGCTGGGTTCCCTTCGACCCCACCGCGTCGGTTCCTCTGGCCGGAGCCGACCGCGCCGAGCCGGCCGCCGGGCAGTGGCTGGTCGAGCACGGGGCGGAGGTACTGGCCGGTATCGCTGCCGCCGGTTTGGCGGGTTGGGCTGTGGTCCACTTCGTGCGGCGGGCCGTGACCGCCCACCGGTCTCGTCCGCACGGCTGGGCCGCGATTACCGAGTCCCGGTTGGAGGAGTGGGGTAGCGCCACGGGACAGCCCCGGGACGATTCCCAGACCGCCACGGTGTACGCCGCGCTGCTGGCCGAGCGGGTGGGCGACCCGCGGGTCGCCGATGTAGGCCGGGCCGTGGACGACGCCCTCTACGCCCTGGTCGGACCCGACGAGCAGATGCAGAGTCGAGTCGACGCCGTGCTCGACGAGGTCAGCGCCGGCCCCTGATCAAGCTCAGGACAACAAGACCAGAACGGCGTCACCCTGCGCTGCGGCCTGTCGGAAGGTGGCGGCCAGCAGGTCGAAACCGTCGCCCAGCCAGGCCCGCAGTTCGTCCTCGTCCTCGTCCCACACTCCTGGGTAGGCGCCCAGGCGGGTGAGCTCGGCCAGGTCGAGTTGTTCGGCGAACCCGCCGGGGCCGAGCTCGTCCAGTGCGGCGCTGGCCGCCCGCACCTGATCGGCCGAGACGAGCCGGGGCGGGCCGTAGCCGCCGTCCTCGCCGAACTCGGTTCCCCCCATCACCACCTGACCCAACACCGTGTCGACCTCGTCGATCCCCCCGGTGAGGCAGGCGTGGATGCCGTGCCAGGCCTTGTCGACGTCGATGCACCGCTCGTCCTCGAGCAGATCCCACGGGTCGAGGTCTCCCTCGACCAGGGCTTGCGCCTCAGAGACCGACACCGGAACCCAGAACGAGACCATCCCCATCGACCGAACGATAGGGCTTTCAGGGGTGGGGGGTAGGGTCGCCGGGCCCATCAGAGCCCGCCACCAGACCTCAGGAGAAAACGTGGCCGTACACATCGAGACTCGGGGAGTGCCCGGCGTGGATGGTGATGACGCCATCACCGTCGTCACCATGGACCGCCAGGAACGTCGCAACGCTCTGGAGCACCAGACCTTGGCGGAGTTGACCGCGGCGGTCGAGGGGGCGGCGGGACGGGAGACAAGGGTGCTGATCCTCACCGGGGCCGGTGGCCACTTCTGTTCGGGAGCGGATCTGACCGGGGTGGAGGACGCCTCGTTCGCGGCGCTGCTCCAAGGGGTGCTGGACCGCCTGCGAGACGTGAGCTTCCCGACCATCGCCGCCATCGAAGGTTCGGCCCTGGGCGCCGGGGCTCAGTTGGCGGTGGCGTGTGACCTGCGGGTGGCTACCGCCGATGCCAGTTTCGGGGTGCCGGCGGCCAAGCTGGGGTTGATGGTCAACCATTGGACCGTCCAGAGGATGGCCGCCATAGCCGGGCCCAGCGCGGCCCGGGCCATCTTGTTGGCGGCCGAGGTGATCCGGGGCGACCAGGCCCTGCGCCTCGGTTTGGTGAACCGGGAGGGTGCGTTACCCGAGGCATTGGAGTGGGCCGCCCAGATCGCGCTGCTGGCCCCGTTGACCATCGCCGGACACAAGCTGATGCTCAACCGCTTGGAGGCAACTCCCGCCGACGATGTCGACGTGGCCGCCGCCTTCGAGCGGGCCTGGACCAGCGCCGACTTCGCCGAAGGCATCGACGCCTTCCGCAACCGCCGCTCCCCCCAGTTCCGAGGCCGGTGATCAGCGGTCGAGAACGGACCCGAGGGGTTCAGAAGCTGGCCGGGAGCAGGTTGGCCACGTGTTCGAAGAAGGCGTAGAGGCACACCAAGAAGATCGGTAGACCGACCACGTAGGGGCTCCAGGTGAGCAGCCAGCGGTTCTTGCGTCGCCGACCCACCTTGGCATCCAGCGCCTTGGATGCTGCCCACGCTGCCAGCCACACCCCGGCGCACACCAGGCCCCACAAGATGGCTGGACCCCGTGACCCGGTGTCGGCGGTGAACTCACCGTCGATCTCAGAACGTGCGGCCGGGTTGGCCTCGGCGTTCTCGCTGGCCAGCTCGGCCGCCTCCTGACGGGCCTCCTCCTGGCCTTCGATCGGTGGCGCCGGTTGGCCAACCAGTACCCCGGTCACGATGATCCGCTCCTTCAGCGAATACTTGGGGTGGCAGGCGGTGAGGGTGATGCGGTTGTCGCCCTTGTCGTCGAGGACCTCGACCTGTTCGGGCTTGACGATGAACGGCGGAACGTCGACCTCGTAGACGAACTTACCCTGCATGGTCTCCACGATGATCTGGTCACCGGGGGCCAGCTTGTCCAGGTTGTGGAACGGGGCTCCGTAGGTGGTGCGGTGACCGGCGATGGCCGAGTTGCCCCGCTGACCGGGCAGTGGGGTGCCCTCATAGTGGGCCGGCCCTCGCTTGAGTTGTTCGAGCGTCTCGCCCTCGACGACCACCGTGTCGACCCCGATGCGGGGGATCTTGAGCTGAGCGATCGGGTCGCCGTAGGAGGGGAGCGGAAGATCGGCGGGGGCCAGCACCGGGGCCACCATGTCCTGTACCTCTCCGGGGATGGTGGGCCCGGGTGCGGTGGTCGAGGTGGTCGTGGTCGGCGCCGTGGTGGTGGAGGCCGTGGCCAGGACCTGTTCGAACTCCCTCTCGAGCGATTCCTGGGCCCGGGCGGTGTGGATGTTGGTACCCCACAGTTGGTAGGCCACGAACAACAAGGTCAGCACCCCAGCCGTGACCAGCACGCGCCCCATCGCGCCGAGAACCCGAGACAGCACCATCGGCCCGGCAGGCTACCGGCCCCACCTCGCCGAACCCCATCGCCCCGCCAAGCCTACGGGGTTGGCTCATCCCCGGTCGACAGTGTTCCGGTCGGCAGTGGAATGACCAGCATGGACAGTGAACGCGCCGCACTGCTCGATGGAGTCGACATGAAGATGGTCCTCAACTCCCGTCACCGGGCAAGCTGGCCTGAGCGGTGACATCATGGCGGTCATGGTTTCGGTCACCGCTATCTGCCAGACCGGCACCGGTGTTCTCGGTGTTGGGACCACCGAAGCCGACTTGGGTGGCGGGATCGTGGTGTTCGACCCCGCGCAACACGCATCGACGACCATGATCATCCCTCTCACCGATGCTGGGATGTTCACGATCGGATCGCGGACACAGACTGATGTGGCGGTCGATGTGATCGGCGTGTTCAAGGCACCAACGAGGACGTGGCGTTACGAATACGACACCACCGGCATGCGCACCGCCAAACAACTCGACAACACCACTGGCACCGGGGCCGAGTGGCGTAAAGAACACACCTGGACCGCCAGCGGTGGTCTGCCGTTGCTGCCCGCCGAGCATCAAGGCACACAGAGCGCATATGTGATCTACGGGCCGGGCGGAACACCGATCTATCAGATCAACACCACCGGCGACGTCCAATACCTCCACCAAGACCACCAAGGCTCCACCAGTCTCACAACCAACCCCAACGGCACCACCCGAAACACCATCACCTACAACGCCCACGGCGAAATCACCGCCAACACCAACTGGTGGCTCGAACAACCCCTCAACGGATACACCGGCCAATACCACGATCCCGAAACCGGCTACATCTACCTAAGAGCCCGCCACTACGACCCAACAACAGGCCAATTCGCAACACTTGACCCGTTGGTGGCGATGACCGAGGAACCCTACGGATACGTCGGTGGCAACCCGGTGAATGGCAGGGACCCAAGCGGGCTGTGTGGTAGCAGCGCCTCGTCAGGTAGATCTGCTGAGTGTAAAGAAAAGTGGGAAAAATTAGATAAGCAGATCAACCGTGACAAGCACGCCGTTGCCGATCGCGGCGGTACTCACGGTATACGATTTCGTACACGAGACTTTTTCATGTATGGAATGAAATGGTTGACCGACAACGGCGGGCGAAGTTGGGATACCCGCCAGAGGCAGTACAAGTCATCCCAGAGAGCTATCAAGAGTTTGAAAGACTATGTGAATAGTCCAAAAAATGGCTGCGGTCCAAGGGGCCCTGGTGACGTAATCCTTCTAGCTCAAGCCGAGTATTGGCTCGGGCAGTCGGCGCCGACGCCGGAAGACGTACTCCAGGCAGCCTTTGGGAAACATTGGTACCAGGACTTTCCCTGGGTGATATCGCGGAGGGTGCAGCATGGACCGCAGCGGCTGCAGCCGCAGCAGCAGCCTCTGTCATGTCGGGCGGGTTAGTGCAGGCGTGAGCGGCCATTCACCCGAGCATCTCGAACTCCTCCGTGATGTATTGGCTTCCTGGCGTCCCAAAGTGGAGGATCCGGTTCTCGAAAACTTTGATCTATCTGTATATTCAACTGATGAACTGAAGATCGTGTTTCGCCGTCCTCTGAATGAATTTATAGGGGCAATCCTCGCGTGGCTTGCACCGGAGAGGGGCGATGGGGATCAGTTGTTACCTGTTTCTGAGGCGTCTTCGCTCCTGCATGAGGCCATCACAAATGCCTTCCTCCGCGATGTCGACTATGAGAAAAACTGTCTGGCGTGGGAGTGGTTGCTATTCTTCATCAATCATGCCTATGGGTTGGAGGCGCAGTTGGAATGCCTTGATGAGCTTTGCACTCTTGCTACATCAGACGAAGAGTTGCAGCATTATGCGGACTCGTTGGGGGGAACTATCGCGTCGTCCGGAGG
>JAGQSO010000146.1 GCA_020439505.1 Acidimicrobiales bacterium | reverse complement strand
GGGTCTGCCGCGGGTTGAGGTGACAGGTTAGGTCAGGCGGCGGTTGCCGTCTGTGGGGTCATGATGGTCTCGTAGTCGATGGGGGTCAATCGGCCGAGGGCGGCCTGGCGGCGGCGTCGGTGGTAGGTGCGTTCGATCCAGGTGATGATCTCGATTCGTAGTTGAGTGCGGGTGGCCCAGCGTCGTTGACGGTTCAGCACGTTCTTTTGCAGGAGCGCGAAGAACGATTCCATGGCGGCGTTGTCGCCGGCTGCGCCGACTTGGCCCATGGATCCAACGAGACCGTGGCGGGCTAGGGCCCGGTGAACTTTGCGGGAACGGAACTGCGAGCCGCGGTCGGAATGAAAGATGCAGCCCGCAACGTCACCGCCGCGCCGTGCGACGGCCATCTCTATCGCTGCGACCACGAGACGGGCTTTCATCCGCGAGTCGATGGCCCAGCCAACGATGCGGTTGGACCACAGGTCCTTGATCGCACACAGGTAGAGCTTGCCTTCGTCGGTCCAGTGTTCGGTTATGTCGCTGACCCAAACCTGGTTGGGGCCCTCCGCGCTGAACACCCTCCCGACGAGGTCGTCATGGGATGCGGTCCCTGGCTTGGAGCCCTTGTAGGCCTTGGGTTTACCGAAAGTTGACCACCACTGGTTGTCTCGACAGATCCGCCATACCTTGCGGTCAGATACCTGGTGGTTGTCTTGGCGGACCTCATCAGCCAACAGCCGATACCCGAACTCGGGGTCATCGCGGTGGGCGTCGAAGATGGCGTTGGCCAGGTAGGCCTCTTCGAGTTGGCCTTCGGTGAGCGGGGTCTTGAGCCACCGGTAGTACTGGGCACGGCACAGTTCGAGAACCCGACACGTCACCGTGACGGGAATCCCGTCGACGGCTAGCTCGCGGACGAGCGGGAACATCATTTTCCCGGCAGGTTCGCCTGGGATAGGTAGGCCGCGGCACGGCGCAGGACCTCGTTCTCCTGCTCGAGGAGACGGTTTCGCTTCTTCAGTTCGCGCAGCTCGGCGGACTCAGTCGTGGTCGGGCCCGGTCGGACGCCTTCATCACGCTCCGCACGGCTCATCCAGCTCCTCAAACAAGAAGCAGTGATCCCGAAATCGGCCGCGATGTCTTTGAGAAACACACCCGGATCACGGTTACGTGCGATCAGCACAACCTCGTCCCGGAAGTCTTTCGGATAGGGCTGGGACATGGTCAACATCCTTCCAGCAGCGCTCCACAGCGCCACAGCTCAGATGTCACCTCAACCCGCGGCAGACCCGGTAGGCAGGATGTGGCGCTGGGCCTTGTGGACGTAGCTGCGATGGGTGCTGGCGCGCAGTTCGATGCGCTTGGCGGGCAGCCACCGGTGGGTGAGGTAGGCACCAAGGTGAGCGCCCGGACCTCATCGTTGCGGCCGTCGCGCTCGGCAGCGAGTCGTGCGACGAGCGCTTCGGCCTCGGCGCGGTCCGTGCCGGCGGGATGCCAAGTGCGGCGTTCCTTGCCGGTGACGGGATCGAGTCCTTCGTAGATGACGGAGTAGTAGCGGTCCCGCTTGCGGGCGACATGTCCTTTCATGACAGATCCTCCTGTTCTTCCGGATCCGGGCGGTCCGAGACCCGGTAGAACGATCGTTAGAACCGGCAGTCCCAGATGTCGAGCGGAGCTGTCTGGTTCGCCAACACGCAGGTGAACGGCCGAAAGGTGGTGTCGAGGAGCTCGGTAGAACGCGGACGTCCAGCTGGATGTGGGTCGCCGCTTGGTCGGGATGCAGTCAGCCAGACGGCTCCGCCGATCGGGATTGGAGGATCTCGACGCAGCGGGATGAACAGAACCATTGGCGTTCGCCGCGTGAATCAAGCAGGGACAAGCTGCAATCGCGATCGACGCGCATGTGACACACCGGGTCGAACGAGTGGGCCGCGTCGGGTGCTTGGTCGGTCGGCTCGAGCCGGAATATCTCATGGGCTTCGTGGAGGTCGACGCTCGATCGTATGTCAAGACGAATAGTTGTAGTATGCACATATGCCTGGGTCGAGGTCGGTCGAAGCCGAATTGGACGCGGTGACCGACGCGGTGCTGTTGTCGTCGAGGGCGTTGGTAGCGGTAGCGTCGAGGTCGATCGCATCGGTGGACGAGTCGGTGACGTTGCCGCAGTTCCGTGCGTTGGTGGTGCTCGATCGTGCCGAAGCCGGGCTGAACGTCGGGGAGCTCGCCCGCGAGCTTCGGATCCAACCGTCGACGGCGACGCGGCTGTGTGATCGGCTCGTGCGGCGCCGTCTGGCTCGTCGGCGGGTGAACCCGGCGAACCGTCGTGAGGTCACGATGCTGTTGACCGCCGCTGGACGCGACGTGGTCGCAAAGGTCACGCGGCAGAGGCGGCGAGAGATCGCGTCGATCATGGCCAAGGTGCCGGCTTCACAGCGTGTGGCGATCATCGATGCGCTCACCGCGTTCCGCGAGGCCGCTGGCGAGGACGACGTCGTGCCCTCTGTCCCGTGGTGAGGAACCCCCTCGACGGCCGACGTGCGGGATTCGACCGAGCGAGCCGTCATGCGGCGGAGATGGGGCGCCGGTTCCACCTCACGTTGGTGTTGTCGATGGCGATCGGCGTGCTCACGGGGCTGGGGGTGGCGGGCTTCGACAGCGCGGTGCAGCCCGTCATCGGGGCGCTCGCGCGCCAGCCGCTGTTGGTCGTCGCGCTGGTCCCTGCGGCCGGGTTGGTTGCCGTCAACCTCCTCACGATCGTGTGGCGCGATGACGACACGGCGACGACCGACGCGTATGTGCGGTCGTACCACCAGCGTGGCGGCACGCTGAGCCTGTCGTCGTTGTGGCGCAAGACGGTCGCTTCGGCGATCACCCTCGGTTCGGGCAACGCGTTCGGGTTCGAGGGCCCATCGATGTTGATCGGTGGCTCGATCGGCTCGACCGTCGAGGATCGGTTCGCGTCGCGTCTGCGCCGTGACGATGCCAAGGTCTTGATGGTTGCGGGTGCAGCGGCCGGGGTCGCAGCGGTCTTCAAGGCGCCGTTGACCGGGGTCATCTTCGCTCTCGAGGTTCCGTATCGTTCCGACCTCGCTCGGCGGGCGTTGCTGCCGAGCCTCGTGGCGGCCGGGGCGGCGTATGTGACCTACGTGGCGATCATCGGGACTGCACCACTGCTGCCGACCGGCGGTTCGGCACCGTTCGACCTGCGAGATCTCGGTGGGGGTCTCGCACTCGGGGTGGTCTGCGGACTGTTGGCCCGCCTCGGTGCGCAGGCGATCGGCAAGGCCAAGGGTCTCGAGCTTTCCCGCACGAGGCGCGTCGCGTCGGCAGCGGCCGGGATGATCGTTCTCGCGCCGATCGCCATGTGGTGGTTCGACGCACCGTTGCACCTCGGCCCGAGCTACGCGGCGATCGAGTGGGCGGCCCAACCGGATCGGGCCGTGACCGTGTTGTGCGGCCTGTTTGCGGTGCGCGCCGCGGCCACCTGGCTCGGGGTCGCTGGTGGCGGGATGGGCGGGCTGTTCATCCCGATCGTGACCCAGGGCGCCATCGTCGGATCGATCTTCGACCGCCTTGTCGACTCCCCGAACCCGCACCTGTTCCCGACGATCGGGATCGCCGCCTTCCTCGGCGCCGGCTACCGGACACCGCTCGCCGCCGTGGCCTTCGTCGCCGAGGCGACCGGCGAGCCCGGTTTCCTGGTTCCTGCCCTCCTGGCCGCCGCCGCGGCCCAACTCGTCATGGGTAACAAGTCCTTCAGCGCCTACCAGCGCAACGAACGCCTCCCCGACGTCGAGCCCCTGTCGCGGCTGCCCGTCGGCGACATCATGTCGCCGAGTGCGGACACGATTGACGCCGACCTCGACCTTGCCACAGCGGTCGCCACGATGCTGCGCCAGAACCGGCGCTGGGCCCCGGTCGTCGACACCACCGGCTACGCCGGTCTCATCGCCGTGACCGACATCGCCCTGGTGCCGATGGAGGAGTGGCCGACCGTGACAGCCAGAGACGTGGCCCGCACCGACATCGCCCCCGCCACACCCGCTGAGACCGTCGAAGCGGTGGCCGACCGCATGCGGGCCGCGCACAGCGAAGCGGTCGCGGTGACATCATCGAACGCGGTCGTCGGGGTCGTCACCCTGCGCGACCTCACCAACATCGAGGTGCTCCTCGATCGACTGAACAACGAGGCATCGTGACCCTGCTCTCCGCCCCGTCGGTCACGATCCAGCGACTACGCGCCGCGTCCGACTCGCTGCGCGCCAACTTCTTCTTCCTCCCCGCCGTCGCCGTCGTCGTGGCGTTCGTTGCCGCCCGCCTCCTCGTCGGGGTCGAGGCCGGCGACTGGGTCGGCAGATCCACCGTCGACAGCGCCCGCAGCGTCCTGTCGACCACCGCTGCCGCAACGATCACCTTCGCCAGCATCACCTTTTCGGTGTCGCTGTTGATCATGCAACAAGGCTCCAACCAGTTCTCACCGCGTGTGGTTCACGGCCTGGTCCGCGACCCGTTCAACCGCGGCGTCATCGCACTCGTGGTGGGAACCTTCACGTATTGCCTCGTATCGCTGCAACGAGTTCGCGGACTGAGGTTGACCCGGTCTGACGGACACCTACCTTGGCCTGATGAGGCCAGAACGGAGTGTCCATGTCAGCGAACCCGAGCCGTAGCCGGCGGAAGTTCACCAAGGAGTTCAAGGCCGAGGCCGTGGCGAAGGTCGCCCGCGAGCTCAACATCTACGACTCGACGCTGGGCAACTGGGTCCGCCAGGCCCGCTCCGAGGTCGACGGTGCGCCGACCGTCGAGGAACGGGCCGAGATCCGCGAGCTGAAGCGTGAGTTGGAGAGGGTGAAACGCGAACGCGACATCCTGGGAAAAGCAGTGGCCTACTTCTCGGCATCAGACCCGAGGAACGCGTGACCGCCGTGTACACGTTCATCGCCGAGGAGCAGGCCAACACCGACTGCCCGTGGAGCACCGCGGAGATGTGCCGGACCCTGGCCGTGTCGCGGTCGGGCTACTACGACTGGGCCGACCGAGCCCCGAGCGATCGTGAGGTCACCGACCGCATGCTCGAGGTCGAGATCGAGGCCATCTGGGAGTGCTCGGGGCGCAGCTACGGCGTCCCGCGGGTCACCGCGTGGCTTCGCAAGCAGGGCTTCGCCGTGTCAGGCAAGCGAGTGGCCCGACATCGTGGTCGTGGGGGAGGCCCACGATCACGACACCGCGGTCGTCACGATCGCCGACCTCAAGCCCGACGTCGTGGTGCTCAACGTCCATCTCGGGACCGGGCCGAGTGGACTCGACTTCCTGCGCCAGGTCCAACGATCCCAGACCCGCCCGCGCGTGCTCGTCGTCACCGTCTACGACAACGACATCGACATCGATGCAGCACTCGAGGGCGGTGCCGCCGGATACGTCCTCAAGGATGCGCCCG
>JAGQSO010000145.1 GCA_020439505.1 Acidimicrobiales bacterium | reverse complement strand
CAGGTGGAACCGTGGGACTTCGACTGGCAGGTGCCGGGGTTGCGGGCCGACCTGGTGGATGCCCTGATCCGCACCGCGCCCAAGGATCTCCGCCGCCAACTCAGCCCCCTCACCCCCACCATCGAACGGGCGGTGGCTGCTCTCCAACACCAGGACCGTCCCTTGGTGGATGTACTGGCCGACGTTCTGTCGGAGCAGACCGGAATCCGAGTCGGGGCCGACGCCTTCGACCACCGCCGGGTGGACGACCACCTACGCGTCACCTTCGCCGCCACCGAGGGAACCGGACCAGATGCCGAGTTGGTGGCGATCGGCAAGGACCTGGACGACCTGAAGCGCCTGCTCGGCGGCCGGGCCCGGGCCGCCATGGCCGAAGCCCTCGCCCGACCCGCGGCCAAGCACCAGGGTCGCCACGCACCAAGCCCGACGGCCGGTTCCGAACCCACCGTCACCGGTGAGAGGACGAACGGGCCCGGCCCGTCCCCCTCCGACGGACAACCCATGGCCGCCGAACCGGGCAGTTCGGTCGACGAGGCACCTGGCGTGGCGGGTGTCGAACGACGGGGGGTCACCGGTTGGGATTTCGGTGACCTGCCAGTGGCCGTCCATTCCGAGGTGGATGGTCATCGGATCACCGGGTACCCCGCCCTGTTGGATCGAGGTGAGTCGGTCGACATCAAGGTGTTCTCCACCCCCGAGATCGCCGACAAGATCATGGCGGTCGGGCTGCGCCGCCTGTTGTTGCTCTCGGTGCCGGTGGGGATCCGTGGCCTGGAGGGAGGTGTGCCCAACCGGGTCCGGATGGCCTTGGCCGCCGACGACGAGCTGACCCTCGGCCTGCTCCTGCGGGACTGCATCAACGCCGCCGCCGACCGGGTGATCACCGATCACGGTGAGGACGTGCGCGATGCCGCATCCTTCGACTCACTGGTCCGACGGGCCCGTGACCACCTGCGCCAGGTGGCCACCACCGCGCTGGCCGATGCCGGTCGCCTGGTTATCGCCGCCGCGGAGCTCGACCGGCAATTCGAGCGGCTGACCAGCCCCACCCTCGCTGACCTGGTGGCCGATGCCCGGGCCCACCGACGACGTCTCGTCCACCCCGGCTTCGTCACCGAGGCCGGCATCTCACGTCTCGCCGATGTCGAGCGCTACCTCCAGGCCCTCGGCCACCGGATCGGGCGGATGGCCGAGGCCCCGACCCGGGACCGACGCCACCTCGCCGAGGTCGCCGCCGTGGAGGCGGACCACGTCAAGCTGCTGGCCGCCCTGCGGCCCAGCCAGGTCACCCCTCGGGTGAAGGAGGTGACCTGGATGATCGAGGAGCTGAGGGTGAGCCTGTTCGCTCAGACGGTAGGAACCAGGGGGACCGTCAGCGCCAAACGGATCACCCGCGAGCTCGACGCCCTCTTCGCCGGCCACCTCGACTGACACGTGGTTCTCACTCTGGATCGCTGGCCTGGCCGGTGTGACCCACCCTGGTGCGGGGAGGACCACCAACACGGAGCGGGCCGAGAGAATCCGGGTTAGAAACTCACGTATGGGACTGAAAGGCAATTGGGAAGAGATGTCACGGCTCTACGCCGAGGCGGTGAGGCCCCACCTGATTCCCGGCGAGGAACTGATCGGGGTGGTACATGCGACGCATCGCAAAGCCTTCTCGGCGGTCAGCTACGCCATCGGGGTCACTCCGGGCCGCCTGGTCATGGT
>JAGQSO010000144.1 GCA_020439505.1 Acidimicrobiales bacterium | reverse complement strand
CGGGGGACTGGCGTGGAACGCCGACCCCGGGAGGTGAACGTCCGGATCCCGGCCGGGGTTCGGGACGGACAGCGCATCAGGCTCAAAGGTCGCGGAGACCCGGGCCGCAACGGCGGTCCGGCCGGCGACCTCTACGTGACCTGCCGGGTCGCCCCCCACTCGCTGTTCCGGATGGACGGTCGAAACCTCAAGCTCACCGTTCCGGTCACCTTCGCCGAGGCTGCGCTCGGGGCCACGGTCGAGGTGCCGACCATCGACGGCGGCACGGTCAAGCTCCGGGTTCCCGAAGGCACACCCTCGGGCCGCACGATGAGGGTCAAAGGTCGCGGGGTCGTGACCCCCAAGGCGACGGGCGACCTGTTGGTCACCGTTGAGGTCGCGGTTCCGGCCAAGTTGTCGCCGGCCGAGCGTGAAGCCATCGAGGCTCTCGCCGCGGCGGCCACCGAGTCACCCCGTGAGCATCTTCGGACGGACGGGTGAGGAGGTCAAACATGTCGTCGCGTTCCCCCCACCATGCGGTGTACGTGATCTCGGTGGCGGCCGAGCTGGCCGGCGTACACCCGCAGACCCTGCGCATCTATGAACGCAAGGGCCTGCTCGAACCGGCGCGGACTTCGGGGGGGAGCCGGCGCTACAGCGACATCGACATCGCGCTGCTCCTGCGCATCCAAGAGCTGACCAACGAAGGTCTGAACCTGGCCGGGGTGCAGCGGGTGTTGGAACTGGAGCGGGAGAACCGAGATCTCCGTCGGCAATTGGCCGATGTCGAAGACCGGGCCCGCGCTCAGGTGGCAGAAGTCGAACGACGCCACCGGGCGGATCTGGTTCCGGTCCGCCAATCGGTTGTCCTCTATGAGGGACGTCGGCGCCGTAACCCCTGACCGGTGACCGATCGAGTGCGCGGTTGAGGATCCGACCGCATCGGTGGGGAGAGCGACAGCACCCGTCATCGGAACAGGGCAACATGGCGGGCGATGGGGAGCTTCACCGAGCCGGTCTTACCCGATTTCGACCTCGACGAGTGGGCCCGGAAGCCGTACTTCGAGCGGCTTCGCGCCATGTGCATCGACTGGTCCTTGCGAGGATTCGGCATCCCGCCGGTCGCATACCTGTTCTACGTCGTGAAGCTGGTGATCTACGTAGGCGGGTTCATCGGGTTGGCGTCGTTGACCCCGGGAATCGGTGGGATGGGCGATGTGGGTCGGTGGTGGTTCGAGCCCATCGTGTTCCAAAAGGCGGTGATCTGGACGCTGTTGTGGGAGGTGATCGGGCTGGGCTGCGGGAGCGGTCCTCTCACCGGGCGCATGAACCCCCCGTTCACAGCGGTCGCCTTCTTCACGCGACCGGGCACGGTGCGCCTCCGCCCCTTCACCTGGATGCCTGGTACTGCTGGGGACCGCCGCACCCTCTTCGACGTGGCCCTGTACGCAGCTCTGTTGGGTTTCGGGGTGACGGCCCTGTTTTCGTCGCCGATCGACGGTCCGGTCATCGGTCCGATCGTGGTGCTCGCGGTGGTGTTGGGGCTTCGTGACAAGACGGTGTTCCTGGCCATGAGGGCCGAGCACTACCTGCTCACCACGGCGGTGTTCCTGTGGCCCGCCGACGGACTGGCCGGCGCCAAGGCCATCCAACTGGCCCTGTGGATGGGAGCAGCCACCTCCAAGCTCAACCACCACTTTCCCAGCGTGATGACGGCGATGTTGGGCAACCACCCACTGAACTTCTCGGACCGTTTCCGCAAGGCGCTCTATCGGGACCACTCCGCGGACATGCGCAGTTCGAGCCTGGCGGCGGCGATCGCCCACGGCGCGACAGTGGTCGAGTACGTGGCGCCGCTGGTGTTGGCGTTCAGCACCGGGGGCCGGGTCACGACGGTGGCCCTGGTGGTGATGGTCTGCTTCCACCTCGGCATCCTCTCCAGCTTCCCGCTGGGCGTACCGCTGGAATGGAACATCTTCTTCGTCTTCTCGGCCCTCACCCTGTTCGGCCACCACAGCGAGGTCCGGTTCTGGGACATCGACTCGGTGCCGCTGGTTGCCCTTCTCGTGATCTGCCTCGTGGTGGTGCCGGTGGTGGGCAACCTGGTGCCTGCCAAGGTGTCGTTCCTCGCGTCGATGCGGTACTACGCCGGCAACTGGGCGGCGAGCGTGTGGGTGTTCAGGCCCGGCGTGTATCAGCGGATCCACGAGTCGTTGGTGTCACCGGTCCCCTCCTACCTCGACCAGGTCGACCGGTTCGTCGGGGCCGACTTGGCCCCGATGACCATGGCCCGGGGCCAGGCCTTCCGATCCATGCACCTCCAGGGGAGGGCCCTCAACACGGTCCTGGCTCACGTGCTGGCCGCGGATCCAGGTGGGCTGGCCCAGCTCGATCCGGTCGACGCCGGTCACGGCCTGTTGCTGCTCGACGGTGAGTTGGTGGCGGCGACCGCTCTCGGGTGGAACTTCGGTGAGGGCCATCTTCACCATGAACAGCTCCTGGCTGCGATCACCTCCCGCTGCGCGCTGGAGCCAGGGGACCTTCGCTGTGTGTTCTTGGAGTCCCAGCCCCTGGCGAACCCGATGCTGCACTGGCGGGCGGTTGACGCCGTCGCCGGGTCTCTGGCGGAGGGCCACGTTCGGGATAGGGACCTCGTGGCGGCCCAGCCCTGGGACCACGACGTCGCCCTGCAGTTCGTCGATCGCTGTTCCGGCTGATCGAGGCGGGAGGGCTTGGTCCGCCGGGGGTCCAGCCTCAGCTGCGGGGCAGGTCCCGGAACGGACTGGTGGTGTCGATGCCGGGATCCTTGGGTAGCCCGAGCACCTGTTCGCTGATGATCTTGCGGAGCACCTCGTCGGTTCCTCCGGCTACGCGCATCCCGGGGACTCCGCACACGAACTGTCCCCAGGCGTAGGTGCCCCATTCGCCCGAGTTGGCCACCATCCGGGGTCCGAGGACGTGGCCGGCGAACTCGGCGACGGCCTGGAGGTTTCGGGTGAGCGAGAGCTTGGCCCCCGACAGCTCCGGCCCTGGGGCCTGCCCGGCCTTGACCTTGTCCATGGCCCGCTGCCCGTTCCACTTGGCCACCTGGAAACCGGTGTAGACGGCGGCGAGTTCCTGGCGTAGGAGAGGGTCGTGGTCCAGGTCGAAGTGGCGCAGCATCTCGATCATCCGGGCCGCGTTGCCCAGTCCGCCCAGTCCACCCCCGGCGGGCCCGGCTCCGATCGATGCCCTCTCGTTCAGGAGTGTGGTGAGGGCAACGGCCCAACCGCCGTTGACGTCGCCGAGGCGGTGGTCGTCGGGGACGCGCAGACCGTCGAAGAACACCTCGTTGAAGGCGGCGCCGCCCGTCATCTGACGGAGAGGACGAACCTCCACACCGGGGGCGTGCATGTCGATGATGAAGCCGGTGAGGCCGCGGTGCTTGGGGAGGTCCTGGTCGGTGCGGCACATGACCTCGCCGATGTCGGAGTAGTGGGCTCCCGAGGTCCACACCTTCTGACCGGTGATCACCCATTCGTCGCCGTCGCGCTCGGCCCTGGTGGTGAGGCTGGCCAGGTCGCTACCGGCGCCGGGTTCGCTGAACAGTTGGGCTCCGATGAGGTCACCCCGGTACATGGACGGCAGGTACCTGGACTTCACGTGGTCCTGGGCGTGGGCGAGGATCGTCGGCGCCACCATGCCCAGGCCGATTCCGAAGAAGTTCGACCGGGGCAGGAGGTAGCGGCTCTCCAGGGAGGAGTAAGCCCGTTCGTGGGCTTTGGTGAGCCCCCTGCCGCCGAGATCGACCGGACCGGTGATCCATCCGAACCCGGCGTCGTAGCGGGTGGCCCGCCACTGTTTCGCCGCCGCGATCTGGGCCTTCTCGACCTCCCGGTCGACCTCCTCGAACAGGCTCAGGTCGTCGTCGCCCTCGCCCCAAACGAAACGGTGGTCGTCGGTGGAGCGGAGCTCGGCATGGGCGTCGAGAAATCCGCGGGCCTGGTCGGTGAACTCCTCGACGCTGACCTGCTCCGTCATTTGAGACCATCCCTTTGGTCGAGGGTCAGACCGGCGGCCGTCGCCGTCACCCGTATTTCTTGACTGACCGGTCAAGCTACTGCCCCGTTCTCGGAGGTGCGGACCATCTGGAGGGTGCCCTCTCCTCATGGCGTAACGCAAAGAAAACTTGAGTATCTAGTTGTCAACTTCTAGGGACGGTTCTAGCCTTGAGCCCATGGCGATGGACCCGAACCGCTGGACGCTCAAGACCCAGGAGGCGGTGAACGCGGCGGTCGGTCGCGCCACCACCGACAACAACCCCGAGGTCACCCCGGACCACCTCCTGGCCGCTCTGCTCGGCCAGTCCGAGGGCGTGGTGTTGCCCGTCCTGGAGAAGGTGGGAGCCGCCCCCACACCGTTGCGCAACCGCACCGCGGAGGCGCTGGCCAAGCTGCCCAAGGCCTACGGCTCCGAGCCGCGGCTGTCGCGTGAGTTCGCCACGGTCATGGACGCGGCCGACTCGGTCCGCATCGAGCTCACCGACGAGTACCTGTCGACCGAGCACCTCCTGCTGGCCATGGCCGACCGCGTCGGTCTGGCCCGCGAGGACATCCTCACCGCCCTCCGCGAGGTGCGGGGCAGCCACCGGGTTACCAGCCAGAACCCCGAGGACCAGTACCAAGCCTTGGAGAAGTACGGCCGGGACCTCACCGAGGCTGCCCGTCGGGGCAAGTTGGATCCGGTGATCGGTCGCGACGAGGAGATCCGTCGCACCATCCAGGTCCTGTCGAGACGATCCAAGAACAACCCGGTTCTCATCGGTGAACCCGGTGTCGGCAAGACCGCCATCGTGGAGGGTCTGGCCCGTCGGATCGTCGAGGGCGATGTCCCCGAAGGCCTCAAGAACAAGCGCCTGATCAGCCTCGACATCGGCAGTCTGGTGGCAGGAGCCAAGTATCGAGGTGAGTTCGAGGAGCGGCTCAAGGCGGTGCTCAAGGAGATCACCGACGCCGAGGGGGAGGTGATCACCTTCGTCGACGAGCTCCACACCATCGTCGGTGCCGGCAAGGCCGAGGGGGCCATGGACGCCGGTCAGATGATCAAGCCCATGCTGGCCCGGGGGGAGTTGCGCCTGATCGGGGCGACCACGCTGGAGGAGTACCGCAAGTTCATCGAGACCGATGCCGCCCTGGAGCGCCGGTTCCAACAGGTCTATGTGGGACAGCCCACGGTGGAGGACACCATCGCCATCCTGCGCGGCCTCAAGGAGCGCTACGAGGTCCACCACGGAGTCCGCATCCAGGATGCCGCGCTGGTGGCGGCCGCCGTCCTGTCGGACCGCTACATCACCGGCCGCTTCCTGCCCGACAAGGCCATCGACCTGGTCGACGAAGCGGGCTCCAAGCTCCGCATCGAGATCGACTCCCTGCCGACCGAGATCGATGTGGTGGAGCGGCGCATCCGCCAGCTGGAGATCGAGCGGGTGGCACTGGCCAAGGAGACCGACGACGCCTCGGTGGACCGCCTGGCCGCGCTCGACAAGGAGCTGGCCGACCTTCAGGAACAGTCGATGTCGATGAAGGCCCACTGGCAGGGCGAGAAGGATGCCATCACCCAGATCCGTGACCTCAAGGAACAGCTCGAGGCCAAGCGGATAGAGCTCGAGCGTGAGGCCAACCTGGAGAAGGCGGCCGAGATTCGCTACGGCCAGATCCCCCAGCTCGAGCGGGCGGTCGACGAAGCCACCGACCGTCTCGGTGAGCTCCAAGGGACCGAACAGATGCTCAAGGAGGAGGTGGACGAGGAGGACGTGGCCGAGATCGTGTCCAAGTGGACGGGGGTTCCGGTCAGCCGTCTGATGGAGGGCGAGATGGCCAAGCTGGTCCGCATGGAGGAGGTTCTTCACGAGCGGGTCGTCGGCCAGGACGAGGCTGTGGTTGCGGTGGCCAACGCAATCCGGCGCAGCCGGGCCGGGCTCGGCGATCCGAACCGTCCCATCGGGTCGTTCCTGTTCCTCGGCCCCACCGGCGTGGGCAAGACCGAACTGGCCCGGACCTTGGCCGACTTCATGTTCGACGACGAACGGGCCATGGTCCGCATCGACATGAGCGAGTACATGGAGAAGCACGCCGTCTCCCGGCTGGTCGGTGCTCCCCCCGGCTACGTCGGCTACGACCAGGGGGGCCAGCTCACCGAGGCGGTGCGTCGCCGGCCCTACGCGGTGATCCTGCTCGACGAGATCGAGAAGGCCCACCCCGACGTGTTCAACATCTTGCTCCAGGTGCTCGATGACGGCCGCCTGACCGATGGGCAGGGCCGCACCGTCGACTTCACCAACACGGTGCTGATCATGACCAGCAACCTTCCGGGCGATCCGTTGACGCTGTTCAAGCCGGAGTTCGTGAACCGCATCGATGAGATCGTGAGGTTCAGGGCCCTCAACGAGAGCGACCTGTCCCACATCGTGGGCATCCAACTGAGCGGTCTCAGGGCCCGACTGGCCGAGCGGCGCATCAGTCTCGAGGTCACCGAGGCGGCAGAGCGGGCGTTGGCCACCGAGGGCTTCGATCCCGCCTTCGGCGCCCGTCCGCTCAAACGGGTGATCCAGCGGGAGATCGGGGATCGGCTGGCGTTGATGGTGCTGGAGGGCAAGGTCACCGATGGAGCGACCGTCACCGTCGACATCGACTCAGACGGTGCGGTCACCCTCACCGTCTGATCGACGAAGTCAGCAGGTGCCGCCCGCCCCGAAGGTTTGCGTCCAGTAGATGTCGCCGTCGGCACCGGTGGCCCGGGCGGCACCCATGTGGACGAAGGCGGGGTGAAGGATGTTCGCCCGGTGGTCGCTCGACTGGAGCCAGGCGTTGAAGATGTCCTCGACGTCGAACTGGGCGTCACCGCGGGCCACGTTCTCACCCGACCAGGTCCAGTCGTAGCCAGCGCTGGTTGCCCGGGTGCCGTGGGTGCTTCCATCAGAGCCGACATGGGTCATGGTCTGGATCCGGGCCTGGTCATCGCTGTGGGCTTGGGCCGCGGCCGTGAGCGGTGCACAAAGCGTCAGGGGGGCGAGCCCATTGCGGGACCGCTCCGTATTGACCATGGCGAGAAGCTGGGTGACCCACGAAGCCGGGGCTGGTACGGCGGGAAGGGTGCCGGTCTTGCGTTGGAACTCGGGTGACTCGCTGAAGCCGACCATCACCGAGCCTCGGCTGAGGCCGCCCCGGAGTCGCTGCACCCAGAAGGTCTCACCGGGCTGGTCGGCGGTTCGGCCCAGCACGTTGCGGTAGATCAGACCGACGAACTCGCCGTCGTTCAGCGACCCGTATCGTCGGCTGAACTCGGCCGAACGGGCGAAGAACTCCGAGATGGCAGGCAGGGAGAGACGACCCGACGCGTACTGGCCAGCCCAGTAGCTCTGACCCGATGCGTCGGGCTCCCGCAGGAAGTAGGCCCGGTACAACCGGTAGACCGAGTCGTTCTGCGCGGGTGTCGCCTTGCTGGTCGAGCGGGTGATTCCGACGCCGGGCTGCGAGTCGGCTCGGGCGGGAGCCGAAGGGGTCAATGTGGCGGCTACCAGGGTGGAAACCGTCATCGCGACCGAGATCAGGGCGCGTCGAAGCTGGGGTGAAACTGGCACGGGGTACTGCCTCGGGGGAGAGGTTGATGTTGCTACCGCAAGCATCGGCAATGCCTCTCACCGACTTGAGCCACTCTCAGCCAGTTCTGAGGTTCGCGACGTGAGTCGGCCCCCGTGGGCCTGCATTGAACCGGCAGGTGGGTGGAGTCGAGCGGACGGCGACCGATACCACCGGGTCGGGGTCCCCGGTAGCGTCGCGGTGTGGCGAGGACCGACTGGAACCCGGTGCTGCGAGGCGAGTTCGACGAGCCCTACTGGCGTGAACTACAGGACTTCGTCGCCGCCGAGCGCTCGGCCGGCACCGTGTACCCGCCCGATGCCCAGGTGTTCGCGGCGCTGCACCTCACGCCGTTGAGCATGGTGAAGGTGGTGGTGTTGGGGCAGGACCCCTACCACGGTCCCCGCCAGGCTCACGGCCTGTGCTTCTCGGTGCGGGAAGGGGTCACGATCCCGCCCTCGCTGCGGAACATCTTCCGCGAGTTGCACGACGACGTGGGGGTGGCCGTTGCCCACTCGGGTGACCTGACCGCTTGGGCCGGTCGAGGAGTGCTGCTGTTGAACACCACCCTCACCGTCCGGGCTGGTCAGGCCGCATCGCACCAGGGACACGGCTGGGAACGCTTCACCGACCAGGTGATCCGCGCCGTGTCGTCCAAGCCCGATCCGGTCGTGTTCATCCTGTGGGGAGCGCACGCCCGCCGGAAGCGGAACCTGATCGACACCGCTCGACACACCGTGATCGAGTCGGCGCACCCCTCACCGCTGTCGGCCCACAACGGCTTCTTCGGCAGCCGACCCTTCTCACGGGCCAACGCCGCCCTGGTCGCCGCGGGCCGCGACCCGATCGACTGGTCTACTGAGCAGTAGGCGCCCTAGCGGTTGGGTCCGCTCAGGTGCTGGGGCGGTCGGTAGTTGTGGTTGCGTCGTCGGCGGGGTCGACGAACTCGACCACCACGTCGTCGGCTCCAGCCCGCATCGCTATATCGGTGAGGGTCTCGCGTGCGTTGTCCTCGGCCTTCTCGAGTACGCCTGCGTCAAGGGCGGCGGCTTCGATCTTGTCGCGGCCTTTTCGCTGGAGGCTCTGGAGCTCACCCGGGTTGTCGTTGAAGAAGTCCGCGATCCGGTTGAACAGTCCGGAGTCGCTCTCGATCACCTTGGATTCGTCGAGGTCGAGGTGGACCTCGGACAACTCGGGTTTGGGAACGGTGAAGGTCACGATCTGCTCCCCGGTCTGCTCGTCCACCGTCACGCGGGACTCGACCTCGGACAAGCGGACTATTCCGTCCACCGAACCGACGACCTGGTACACCAGCCGCTCACCGGCCACGATCCCGGGCAGCCACCGGACGTCGATCTCGCGGTCGACGATCACCTGGAGGTTGCCGGAGGAGGCGATCAGATCCGCCCGATCCTCAAGCGAGATGACCAGTGGCGGCGCCGACCGATCGACCTCTTTCTCCTCCACCGGGTTCGAGAACCCCGGGAGCAGATCGAGGGACTGGGCGAGCACCGCGGCCACCACCAGTCCGACCCCGATCATCAATGCTGGTAACAGGCGGGATTGGGTACTGGCCATCGTGTGGTCCTTGGTAGGTGTCTGGCGGCACGGTGCTTCGCCCGCCTCGGTCGAGTGCGGCGGACCTAAATGACAGACGATCGCTGCGGTCATATCAAGCCACCTCTAGCGGTCGCGGTGGCTGGGGTGGCCGGATCGCCGTTGGGGGGCTACCTACTCTGGGACGGTGAGCTCTCAGCCCCCAGCCCGGTCAGGTCCCCGTCGTCCCCCGCGTCCGGGCGACGAGAAGACCAGTTCGTCGGCGAAGCAGGAGGCCCAAGGACAGGTTCGTCGCCCGGTCACCCGTCAACCGTCGGGTGATTCGGGTGCGAGACCGGCCACGGCGGCCAGCGACGCCCCAAGCCGCGCCAGCCGGGGGCCCTCCGGACACGACCGCAGTCCGCAGTCTCCGACCAACAGACCCCCCGGTGTTGGTGGGCCGCGTCACCGCTCCGCCCACGACGCGGCGGCATCGACGGTGGCAGGTCTGGCCACGGCCAGCCGGAACGACAAGGACCGCCAGGCGGCCCGGAACCGTGAGCTTCGCCGGCGCCAGGCCCTCGTGGCCGGTGGTGTGGCCGCCGTGGTGGTGCTGGTGTTCGTGGCCATCTCCGCTCTGGGTGGGGACGATGGTTCCGAGGACGCCGTCGGGACTCGGGGATCCACCACCAGCGTCCCCCAGACGAAAGCGGCGCCGGGTCTCGCTCCACCTACCACGGCACCCTTCGACGGTTGGGTCGACCCGGCGTCGTCGGGGCTGCCCTGGAGCAGTGAGGTGGTCGGCCAGATCACCTTCCGAGGCAACCCGACGCGGACCTACTACGGGCTGGGTCCGGTGCCGAAGGCCCCCGAGATCCTGTGGCGCTATCCCGAGTCGGGCGGCATGTGCGGCCAGTCAGCCGTCGGGGGCAAGGCCAAGACCTGGTGTGGAACGGGCTGGACCGGTCAGCCGTCGGTGTGGCTGGAGGACGGGCGTACCTGGGTCGCGTTCGGTGCCTATGACAAGAACGTCCACTTCATGGACGCCAAGGACGGGTCCGACATCCTCGAGCCCTTCGCCATCGGCGACATCGTCAAGGGGTCGGTCACCCGGGACCCCGACGGCTACCCGTTGCTGTACTCGGGGAGTCGGGCCAACTTCCACGTGATTGCCATGGACCGCCCGAGCGGCGAGCCCGAGAGCCTGTGGGAACTCACCGCCAAGGCCGTGTCGCCGACCAAGTGGAACGACGACTGGGACGGATCGCCTCTGGTCATCGACGACTACCTGTTCGAGGGGGGCGAGAACGGTCAGATCCACATCGTCAAGCTCAACCGGGGATACGACGCCGACGGCAAGGTGACCGTCGACCCCAAGATCGTGTTCAACGCACCCGGTTGGGACGCCGAACTGACCGCGGCACTCCGCGGGTCGGGGTCGCGCGTCGACGACGTGTCCATCGAGAACTCGGTGGCCATATCCGGAAACACCCTGTACTTCACCAACTCGGGGGGTCTGGTCCAGGGCTGGGACATCGCGGGCCTCAAGGACGGTGTCACCCCGAAACGGATCTTCCGGTTCTGGACCGGCGATGACACCGACGCCTCGATCGTCATCGATCGTCAGGGTTTCCTGTACGTGGCCCAGGAGGTGGAGCGTTCCTCCAGCAGCAACCGGTTGTCCGAGGTCGGTCAGCTGATCAAGCTCGACCCCCGCAAGCCCGACGACCCGCTGGTCTGGTCGGTCGAAGATCCCCACGGTTTCTGGGCCACGCCCGCCCTCTACCGGGGAGTGCTGATCGCGCCGACCGACAGCGGTCGAATCGTTGCCGTCAGTCAGTCCACCGGCGAGATCCTGTGGGAGAAGAAGCTCCCCGGACCGACCTGGTCCTCGCCGGTGGTGGTCGACGAGGTCTGGGTTCAGGGTGACTGCAACGGGGTCCTTCACGGTTTCGACCTGTCCGACCCGCGGGTCGAACCCAGCGAGCTGTGGAACGTTCAGCTCGAGGGTTGCGTGGAGTCGACACCCACCGTGTTCCAGGGACAGATTTTCGTCGGTGCCCGAGGCGGCGCCTTCTACGCGCTGGGCGATTCACCCAAGACCACAGAGCCCAGCACGGCAAGTTCCGAGAACAAGGACCGACGCGGCTGAATCCCACCAGGCGTACGGCCCAGGTGGTCTGTCAGCGCTTGGGCGGATGGTGCCGGGGGTGTGGTCGCCCTGGATCACTCGCTGGAGATGGCGTCGAGGATGGCGATGCGGCTGGCCTTGTAGGCAGGCCACACGGACGCCAATACCGCGAACACCGCCGCCAGAACCACGATGCGAGCAACATCGATGGCATCGATCGCGAACTCGGTGATCCCCTGGGACCTGAGGGCGAGGACCATCACCCAGCTGAGGAACAGGCCGATCGTGATGCCGATCGCCGTCCCCATGAGAGCCACGATCACTGCTTCCCAACGGACCGACGAGCGCATCTGGGCTCGGCTCATCCCCATTGCCCGGAGAAGTCCGAGCTCCCTTGTCCGCTCGTGGATCGACAGCGACAAGGTGTTGGCGATACCGATCAGGGCGATGAGGATCGACACCCCGAGCAGTCCGTAGATGACTCTGAGCAACGCTGAGATGGAGCTGATCAGGCTGCTGGTGTACTGGTCGCGGTCTTGGAGGGTCATGGTCGGGTAGTTCTTGACCTGGGAACGCAGAGCGGCCCGCACGTCGTCGGGTTTCATGCCTGGGTCCAGGGTGAGCCCGATGCGAGCCACCGTGGGTCGGCGGACCAAGCGGGCGGCATCGGTGCGGGTGATGGTCCACTCGCCGAGGAGGGCCGCGTCGTCGCTGATCGGTCCGACGACCAACCTGATCGGTTTGCCCGTCTCTCCCACGACGGTCACGGCATCGCCCGGTGACAGGCCGCGGGTCTCGGCCGTCTTGCGGTTGACCATGATCGTTCCGGGCTTCAGATCGGTGACCGAGCCCGAATCCATCTTGAACGTGAACACCCGCTGGGCAGTACTGGGATCGATCCCACCCAGGAACGTGCCGACCTCGTCTCCGTCGGGGAACCTGATCTGGGCCAAGACCAACTCCACACCAGCAACCGTGTCCACACCCTTCACGTTCGCGAGGTCTTCGAGCAGCGCTGGAGCGGCTCCCACCATGGTGAACTGGCTGGCCGGTTGGATCATGAAGTCACCCTCGAATCCCCGTCCGATGGCACCGGTGATCGATGCCTGGGTGGAACTGGCGAAAACGGTGATGAAACTGACCAGCGTCACGCCGACGGTGAGGGCGGCCGCGGTCGAAGCCGTTCGGCGCGGGTTTCGCATGGCGTTCTGACGGGCCAGGGTGCCGGTGATCCCCTTTACCCGTGGGAGCCATGAACCGGTGGCACCCGCCAAGGCCCGGGCCGTCACCGGACCGAGCACGATGACGCCCAGCATGAGCATTCCCATCCCTACCCCTACCGGTGGCAGGTCCGCACTGGGGAGGTCTCCATCCAGCGCCGGTCGTATGAGCAGACCGGCCAGAACCAGTAGCACCAACCCGGCGCCGGCTCGTAGGCGCGAACGGTTGGAGCGGTCGATGGCAACGTCGCGCATCGCGGCCAACGGGGGGACTCTCGTTGCTCTCACCGCGGGCATCAATGCGGCCACGGTCGTTACGACGAGCCCGGCAAGGCCGGCCTGCACGACGGTGGCGGGGGCTACCACCAACGTCGTTTGGGGGATCTCGACGCCCAAGGCGTTCAGTCCCCAAAAGGCCGCACCGGCCAGCGCGACGCCCATGCCGACTCCGATCACGGCCGACACCACCCCGATGATCACTGCTTCGAGGATCACCGAACCCAGTACTTGCAGTCGGCTCGCCCCGATAGCCCGAAGCAAGGCCAACTCTCGGGTTCGCTGGGCCACCAGGATGGAGAAGGTGTTGGAGATGATGAACCAGCCCACGAACAACGCGACGTAGGCGAACACCAACAGAGCGGTGGTGAAGAAACCGAACGCCTCCTTCATCTGGGCGGTCGATTCGTCGGTGAGCTCTTGGCCGGTTTTCACGTCGGCCTTGGGGGCAACCTTGGCGGCATCGAGAGCGGAGACCAACTGCTCCGGCGTCGTTCCCTCGTCGGCCAGGACCTCGATCTGGTCGACCTTGCCCTGCTTGCCCTGCAATCGCTGGGCGGTCTCCAAGGTGGTCCCGATGAAGATCGACCCGGCGGCGGAGTCGGCCTCACCGAACTTGGAGACACCGACCAGACCGAACTGTTCGGGTCCACTCGGCGTGATCAGCGTTATCTGGTCACCGATCTCGAAGCCGGCCTTGCGCGCTCCGCCGAGGTCGATGATCACCTCGTCGGCACCTACGGGGGCTCGCCCTTCGAACACTCGGTAGGAGTTGAGCGTGGGGTTCTCGTTCCACGAACCAACGATGGTTGGAGGTCCGCTGCCCCCGATGGCATCACCCTTGGCATCGAGCAGCGTCAGGTCGTAGCCGAAGACCGAACCCTCGGCCGCCGCCACACCCGGCACTTGGCGAACCTTGTCGACCACGGTGTCGGGGAGGAGGTCTCGGACCGGATCACCGAAGTCGGTCTCGAACAGCTCGGGTCCGCGGACCACCGCGTCGATGCCTTCACCCAGGTCGGAGAACAGGTCTTCGAACACCCGGGTCAGGGTGGAGTTGAGGACCAGCGTGGCGGCCATGAAGGCGACCCCGAGGACCACCGCTATGCAGGTGGCGACGAGGCGGAGCTTGTGTGACCAGAGGGAGCGAAGCGTCGTTGTGAGCATGTGGCGTGGTGTCCGGGGGAGTCGTGAGTGGAGTCGGCCGGACTACTCGCCGAAGGTCTTCATGAAGTCCACTACCGAGTCGGTGGTGGGTTCGTGGATCTCGTGCACGATGGCCCCGTCGGCGAGGATCAGAACACGGTCGGCGTAGCTGGCGGCCACCGGGTCGTGGGTGACCATCACGATGGTCTGGCCGTAGTCGGAGACGGCGGACCGCATGAACGAGAGGATCTCGCTGCTCGAACGCGAGTCGAGGTTGCCGGTGGGTTCGTCGGCGAAGATGATCGCCGGTCTGGTGGCCAGGGCCCGGGCCACCGCCACCCGCTGCTGTTGACCCCCCGACAACTCGCTGGGACGGTGGTTGAGGCGGTCACCGAGCCCGACGGTGGTGACCACCTGGTCGAACCAGGCCTCGTCGACGTCGCGTCCGGCCAGGGACAGCGGAAGCACGATGTTCTCCCTGGCGTCGAGCGTCGGGATGAGGTTGAAGGCCTGAAACACGAACCCGACCCGGTCACGCCGGAGCCTGGTCAGGGCCTTCTCCCCGAGTTCGGTCAGGTTCACCCCTTCGATCCACACCTCGCCCGAGGTCAGGGAGTCGAGTCCGGCCAGGCAGTGCATGAGGGTGCTCTTGCCCGATCCCGACGGACCCATGATGGCGGCGAACCGCCCGGTCTCGAAGTCGACGGTCACCCCGGCCAGGGCGTTCACCACGGTGTCCCCCGAGCCGTAGACCTTGCGGGCGTTGACGGCGCGGGCCGCCACGGTGCCGGTCGGTGCTGGCGGGGGTGGGGGAGGCGCGGGAGAGGTGACGGACATGGGCGACATCCTGCCGGTTGGACCACCCGACTTCCACCGTGCGGACCGCCCGGCCAATCGCATACCCGTCGGTGACGACCCCCGTACTAACGTTGCCACTCGGTCTGAACGCCGATGTGAGGAGCGCGACCGTGCCTGCGACCGTGATGGTCGGAACCCAATGGGGTGACGAGGGAAAGGGGAAGTTCACCGACCTCGTCGCCAAGGAGATGCACCTGGTGGTGCGCTACCAGGGGGGCCACAACGCCGGCCACACCCTGGTGGTGGACGGGCAGAGCTTCGCCCTCCAGCTGTGCCCCAGCGGGATCCTCTACGACCACATCACCCCGGTGATCGGCAATGGGGTCGTGGTCGACCCCCGGGTGCTGATCGCCGAGATGGACATGCTCATCGAGCGGGGCGTCGACCCGTCTCGGCTGAGGCTGAGCGGTAACGCCCACCTGATCCTTCCCTACCACCAGGAGCTCGATCGCCTGATCGAGCGTCGACTCGGGAGCCGGAAGCTCGGCACCACCAAGCGGGGCATCGGCCCGACCTACGCCGACAAGGCGTCGAGGGTCGGCATCCGGGTCCAGGACCTGCTGGACCCCGACATCTTCCGGGCCAAGCTGGAGTTGCTGGCCCGTGAGAAGAACGCGGTGCTGGCCAAGGTCTTCAACCAGCTACCCCTGGACCCCCATGAGATCGCGGCGGAGTACCTGGAGATCTGTGCTCCCCGTCTCGCTCCCCACATCGCCGACACGGTCACGCTGGTGCACGAGGCGTTGGAGCGGGGTGAGAACGTCCTGTTCGAGGGCGCCCAGGCCACGTTCTTGGACCTGGATCACGGCACCTATCCCTTCGTCACCTCCTCCAACCCGGTGGCGGGTGGTGTGTGCACCGGTGCCGGCGTGGGGCCCCGCTACATCGACCGGGTGATCGGGGTTGCCAAGGCCTACGTGACCCGGGTGGGTACTGGTCCGTTCCCGACCGAGCTAGCCATCTCCACCGAGGCGATCGGCGGCAAACCGGCCGAGCACGCCGATCAGGAGGAGATCCGTCTCGGCGACCACTTCGTCGAGGTTGGACGGGAGTACGGAACCGTTACCGGTCGACGGAGGCGTCCCGGGTGGTTCGACGCCGTCATGTTGCGCCAGGCGGTGCGACTCAACTCCCTCTCCGAGTTGGCCATCACCAAGTTGGACATCCTCGACGGCCTCGACACCGTGAAGGTCTGCGTGGCCTACGACGTGAACGGCGAGCGGGTGACCCACCTGCCGTACCACCAGAGCGATCTTCACGCCGCGGTACCGGTCTACGAGGAACTTCCCGGGTGGAAGACCCCGGTGGCGTCGGTGACCGCCGGCGACCAGCTGCCTCCCGAGGCCGAGGCCTACCTGGCGTTCCTGGAGAGCCAGGTCGGGGTCCCGGTGACCCTGGTCGGGGTCGGTCCTGGCCGCGAGCAGTT
This sequence comes from Acidimicrobiales bacterium, assembly GCA_020439505.1. Lineage (GTDB taxonomy): Bacteria > Actinomycetota > Acidimicrobiia > Acidimicrobiales > Iamiaceae > Aquihabitans. The sequence continues at coordinate 39,524 of JAGQSO010000144.1, read as the reverse complement.
CGTGCAACGGGGTGCGGCGTCGCGGTGAAGGTCGTCGTCGTCGGTTCGGGCGGCCGAGAGCACGCTCTGGCCCAGGTTCTGGGGCGGACCGCCGAGGTCGTGGTGACTCCCGGCAACGCCGGGATCCCCGGCTCGACGCCGGTGCCGGTTGAGGAACTTGTCGCCGATGGATCGGTGGACCTGGTGGTGGTCGGCCCCGAGCAACCACTCGTCGACGGGTTGGCGGACCGGCTCCGGGCCCAGGGCGTGCGCGTGTTCGGACCCGGTGCCGACGGTGCCCGGCTCGAGGGCTCCAAGGCCTTCATGAAGGAGTTGCTGGCCGCCGCCCGAATCCCCACCGCCCGGTTCGGGGTGTTCGAGGACGAGGAGGACGCTCTTGCTTTCCTGCGTGCTCTGCCGGGCCCGTACGTGGTCAAGACCGATGGGCTGGCCGCCGGCAAAGGCGTCCTGGTCACCGCCGATCTGGCCGAGGCCGAGGCCGACGTCCGAGACAAGCTGAGCGGCACGGCCTTCGGCGATGCCGGGCGGCGGGTGGTGGTGGAGGAGTACCTGAGCGGGCCCGAGGTGTCGGTCTTCGCCGTGTGCGACGGTGAGCGCACGGTTTGCCTTCCCCCGGCCCAGGACTTCAAGCGCGTGGGGGACGGTGACGAGGGCCCCAACACGGGAGGGATGGGAGCCTGGTCGCCCCTTCCCTTTGCCCCAGAGGATCTGGCCCAGCAGGTGGCGGAGACCTTCATCGAACCGACCCTGGCCGAGCTTCGGTCGCGGGGGATCGACTACCGCGGGGTCCTCTATGCCGGGCTGATGCTCACCTCCGACGGCCCCAAGCTGTTGGAATACAACGTGCGCTTCGGAGATCCCGACTCCCAGGTGGTGCTGGTCCGGATGGAGTCGGACCTGGCGGAGTTGCTGTCGGCGGCGGCTGACGGCGACCTGAGGACGGTGGATGCCCCGTTCTTTTCGGACCAGACCGCGGTCTTGGTCGTGGCGGCCAGCGAGGGCTACCCCGTATCACCCCGCACCGGGGACCGAATAGAAGGCGTCGACGATGCCGAAGGGGTGGATGGGGCATCGGTCCTGTTCGCCGGCGTCACCGTCGATGGCACAGGTTCGTTGGTCACCTCCGGAGGCCGGGTGTTGAACGTGATCGGTACCGGAGCCGATGCGGCCGAGGCCCGGACCCGGGCCTACGACGCCCTGAGCCACGTGACCTGGCCGGGGATGCATCACCGGGCAGACATTGCCGCACCGGAACCGACAATCTCACAGGAGTTGAGTAGAAGATGACCGACCACAAGGTGGCGATCCTGATGGGTTCGCCCAACGACCGTTCGAAGATGGAGCCGGCCGCGGAGACGCTGGCGGCCTTCGGCATCATCGCCGAAGTCCACGTGATGTCGGCCCATAGGACGCCGGCCAAGGTGGCCGAGTTCGTGTCTGGTGCGCGCTCCGCCGGGTTCGCCGCCATCATCTGCGGCGCGGGGATGGCCGCTCACCTCGCAGGTGCCGCCGCAGCGCACACCACGCTGCCGGTGGTGGGTGTTCCCTTGTCGGGAGGTGCACTCAACGGCGTCGATGCTCTCTACGCCACGGTGCAGATGCCGCGGGGCATCCCGGTGGCCACGGTCGCGGTCGACGGGTCGGTGAACGCGGCTCTGCTGGTCGTGCAGATGTTGGCGATCTCCGACGGTGCTCTCGCCGAGGCGCTGGTTGCCGATAGGGAGGCGCGAGCGGCTGTGTCCTGATCCGCAGCGAACGCGATGAGGCCCCACCGAAGGTGGGGCCTCATCGCGTTGCAGCAGCAGTAGGAGAAGGAGTGCGGTCACCCTCCGCCCGAACCCGGGAAGGTTCCGGGTGGGATCGGGTCAGACCTGGGCGGCCTGACGGTTGAGCTGTCCGAGGGCGCTGCGTTGTCCGGGGGTGAGAACGGGCTCGAGGTCGGCGGTTCGAAGGGTCGGCTCGGGGATGTCGAAGTTCACCGTGGCGGGAGCCTCCGCTGAACGGCGGGCGACCTTTGCGGCTTGGCGCTGCGAACGACGCTGGGCCCAGCTCGACTTCACGCCCCCCGAGGGAGCGCCGCCGTGGGGTCCGGCGGACGGGGGACCTTGGCGCTGGTCCTTGTCGTCGCCGAACAGAGCGGGCGCCGAATCGAAGGCGAGGGCCTCGACCGCGGCCGGTGTGGCGTTGGCCTGGAACGTCGGCCGGGGAGCGGAGCGGACGCCCGACGCCTTGAGGGCGCACCCCACACAGAAGGGCGGCTTCTTGGGCCCGAAGGAGTAGACGAGGCACCTAGCGCAGTAGGACCCGTGGCAGCTCCGGCACTCAGCGGTGGACGGTTCTTCCATGTGCCGCATGCAGTAGTTCATCCTCGGACTCCCCTTCTTGCTGTGAGGTCACTGCTACCTTCGGCCCTGGAAATCAAAAGGTGAAGCATCATTCGGGTTCTGAGCCCGAAATGAGCCGGACGGCCCCCTCGGACCGGACTGTAGGTCCAAATGGCCCATTTCGCCACCAACAGTGGGATTTGGTCCTCCGGTATCACTGAACGTGGGGCACCCATGGCTTCGCGTGCGACGCGGGTCACACCGGCCTGTGGTGCCCGGAACGATCCCGTCGAGGTGCCAACTCCCCAGAAGCGACATGGGAGTCAAGGAGCCAGGAGCGGTGGATCTTGGCTTGGAGTTAGCATCTCGTCGTGACGACCCCGATTCCCAACGTGCTCGCCCTGCGCTATGCCAGCGCCGAGATGGTCGAGGTCTGGTCGGCGACCAACAAGGTCATCTTGGAACGCCGGCTGTGGGTGGCCGTCCTCCGCGCTCAGGGCGAGCTCGGGGTTTCGGTCCCTGCCGGAGTTGTGGAGGCCTACGAGACGGTTCTGGAGAACGTCGACCTGGAGTCCATCGCGGCGCGGGAACGGGTGACGCGCCATGACGTCAAGGCGCGCATCGAGGAGTTCTCCGCTCTCGCCGGCCACGAGCACATCCACAAAGGAATGACGTCACGGGACTTGACCGAGAACGTGGAGCAGTTGCAGATCCGGGCGGGGCTGGCGGTGGTGAGGTCCCGGATGATCACCGCTCTCGTTCGGTTGGCGGAGCGGGCTGCGCAGTACTCCGACGTCGTGATAACCGGTCGAAGCCACAACGTTCCCGCCCAGGCCACCACTCTCGGCAAGCGTTTCGCCAACGCCGGCCAGGAACTGCTCGTGGCCCTGGCACGGATCGAAGACCTGCTCGACCGCTATCCCCTTCGAGGGATCAAGGGCCCGGTCGGCACCCAACAGGACATGTTGGATCTGTTGGGGACGGCCGAGGCACTCTCGTCGTTGGAGGATTCGGTCGCCGAGCACCTCGGCTTCACCCGTCGGCTGACCAACGTGGGGCAGGTCTATCCCCGTTCGCTCGACCTGGACGTGGTGTCGGCTCTGGTCCAGGCCGCCTCTGGGCCATCGAGCCTGGCCCGGACGATCCGACTGATGGCGGGGCAGGAGCTGGTGACCGAAGGGTTCAAACCCGGACAGGTCGGCTCATCGGCGATGCCCCACAAGATGAACTCCCGTTCCTGTGAACGGGTGAACGGGTTCTCGGCGATCCTGTCGGGCCACCTCGCGATGGTCGCCCACCTCGCCGGAGACCAGTGGAACGAGGGCGATGTCAGCGACTCCGTCGTCCGACGGGTGGCGATCCCAGACTCGTTCCTGGCTGTCGACGGCCTGTTCGAAACCTTCCTCACGGTGCTCGACGAGTTCGGTGCCTATCCCGCGGTGATCGAAAGAGAGCTGGAGCGCTACCTGCCGTTCCTGGTTACCACCAAGGTGCTCATGGCGGCGGTGCGGTCCGGGGTCGGTCGTGAGGTGGCGCACGAGGCGATCAAGGAACACGCGGTGGCGTCGGCGTTGGAGATGCGCGAACAGGCGACGGTGGACAACCGGTTGTTGGAGCGTCTGGCCGCCGACCCCCGACTCGGTCTCGACGCGGAGGCGGTCGCCGCGGCGGTGGCCAAGCCCATCGAGTTCGTCGGGGCGGCCCAGGCCCAGGTGGCAGCCTTCGTGGCCGAGGTGGAACTACTGGCCGCGGCAGATCCGGAATCGGCCGCCTACCGCCCCGCCGCCATCCTCTGACCCTGGAGCCCAGGCGGGCAGGCGTCCCCTGGGACAGGTTCGGGCAGCGGGGAATTCGCGGCCCGCTGTTAGCGTCGATCCATGGTCGACATCGCCCTTCCCCATCTTTCATCAGGCAAGGTCCGAGACATCTACGACGCCGGGGACGGTCGGCTTCTGCTCGTCACCTCCGACCGCATCTCGGCCTTCGATGTGATCATGGCCGAGCCGATCCCGGACAAGGGGCGTGTCCTCACCGCCATGTCGGCCTTCTGGTTCGAGCTTTTTGCCGATCTGGTTCCGGGACACCTGATATCGACGGATCTTGACGACATGCCCGAAGCGGCCCGCAGGCCCGAGTTGGCGGGCCGGGTGATGCTGTGCCGTCGGGCCGAGATGCTTCCCATCGAGTGCATCGTTCGCGGGTACATCACGGGATCGGCCTGGAAGGAATACAAGGCGTCGGGAACCATGCACGGGGCGAGGCTGCCCGACGATCTTCTCGAGTCGTCCCAGCTACCCGATCCCGTGTTCACACCATCGACCAAGGGCGAGTTGGGTGAGCACGACATCAACCTCAGCTTCGATGAGGCGGTGGAACTGGTCGGAGCAGACCTCGCTCAGCGGGCCAGGGACGTATCGCTTTCCGTCTACCGGCGGGGTGCCGAATGGGCGGCCGAGCGCGGCATCGTCATCGCTGACACCAAGTTCGAGCTCGGTCTCGTCGATGGGGAGCTGATCCTCGCCGATGAGGTCCTCACCCCTGATTCATCGCGGTTCTGGCCGGCTGACCAATGGGTGCCGGGCACTACGCCACCCTCGTTCGACAAACAGCCGGTTCGGGACTTCCTCGACGGTCTGGACTGGGACAAGTCGCCCCCTCCGCCCCCTCTGGGTGATCAGGTGGTCGAGGCGACCAGGGCCCGCTACATCGAGGCCTACGAGCGCATCACCGGCCGGTCGTTCTCGGACTGGCCCGGAGGCGCTTGACCCGCTGTCGGGTTCGGTCCCGGCGGGGGGCTGTGCGACGATGGGGTCATGCGCTTCCTGGTCCAAGTCGACGTCTCGCTTCGTGAGGGGGTGGCCGACCCTCAGGGAGCCACCATCGAACGGTCTCTTCCCCACCTCGGTTTCGATGGGGTCAGTGGAGTTCGAGTCGGCAAGCAGATCCGTTTCGAACTCGAGTCCGAGGATCTGACCGCCGCCACCGCCGAGGTCAACGACCTGTGCGCCCGTTTCCTCACCAACCCGGTGATCGAGACGTCCGAGGTGACGGTGGTCGTCGCCGATGAGGTTGCCCGATGACCGCCCGGGTCGGGGTTGTGCTGTTCCCCGGCTCGAACTGCGAGTTCGACGTGATGGAGGCCGTCACCCAACTCGGCGGGCAGGCGGAGATCTGTTGGCACGGCGATCGAACCATCAGCGGTGTCGACGCCGTCGTGATCCCGGGAGGATTCGCCCACGGTGACTACCTGCGCCCCGGCGCGATCGCCCGATTCTCCCCGGTCATGGACGCGGTCAGGGAACATGCGGCCGCCGGTGGCCCGGTATTGGGCATCTGCAACGGCTTCCAAGTCCTGACCGAGGCGGGACTTCTGCCCGGTGCGTTGCAGAAGAACCGGGGCCTGAAGTTCCTGTGCACGACCGTCGGGTTGCGGGTGGAGACCTCGAATTCGGTCCTGACCGGCGATGTCGAGGTGGGGTCGGTGTTGCGGGTCCCGATCAACCATTTCGAGGGGAACTACACCTGCTCACCCGAGGTCCTGGCCGAGCTTCGTGACCAGGATCGGATCGTGCTGCGCTACGTCGACAACCCCAACGGCTCAGTTGATGACATCGCCGGTGTGGTCAACGAGGGACGCAACGTCGTCGGTCTGATGCCCCATCCCGAGCGCGCCATTAGTGAGCTGCTCGGCTCGGCCGATGGCTTGAGCCTGCTCGGGTCGTTCATCCGTTCGGCGGCGTCGATCCCGGCCTGACGGATCGGCTGGGTAGCCCCTGACCCCCACGCGTTGCGTTTGCATCGTGGGAGTCAGGGACGCCCTTCGCGCCTTCAGGCCATCCCGTAGATCTTGGGAGCACGGCCTCGGCCGCCGTGGCGGGGGTCGTCGCCCAGATCGGCGATGACCCGCTGCTCGACCAGCTTGTTGATGTAGTTGCGAACGGTCATGGGTTCGCGCTGCAACACCGCGGCCAGGTCCGAGAGCTTCCACCCCGATCCCAGCTTGCGGGCGGCGGCGGCGACGTCGTCGAGGGGGATCGCGGGGGATCGCTGGCCACTCGACGCGCGGACGGCACGGCCCTGCGGACGGGCCTTGGCGACGACGTCGAAACCGGCTTGGCGCAGCACAGACACCGGAACCCCCATCTCCGCGAGGGCGTCTCCGGTGACTCCGGCTTCCTCGGACCAGGCCAGCGCTGCTTCCACGAACGCCGCCTGCTCCGCCGAGCGGTCAGGCATGTGCCCGAGCATCTCGCGGTCGCGGGCCGAGATCAGCTTTGCCTTCTCGATGGGATCGGACTCTGCCTTGATCTGTTGTTTCAGCGCGTTGACCGCCTCACGGTCAACGACTGGACGGTCGGGCCGGCCGAGGGAGTTGAGATATGTACGGATTGCATCTTCGGTTTTCTTGGAAGCCATGCATGGGAATCTATGGACCCAAGTGCGTTAAAGCAACTGTTCGTCTCTCCCTTCGCCTCCTTGGAGATGATCAAATCGCGACAACCTTCCACCCGCTCGGCCAGTTCGAGCGGGAAAGCCCGAGCCAAGGCGTATTACTTCTGATGGAACCGAAACAAACATCACGGCGAATGGCGGTTCATCCTCCTTGGGAGGCGAGCGGACCCAGGCGATCAACGGGCCGGGCCTGCGGACCTGACCCGGGAACGAACGCGCCGGTAGCCTCCCAGCCGTGACCGACAATCCGTCTTCAGTGCCCGCCGCCGACGCCGCTCCGGACGGTACGCCGATCCACCGGGCCCTGGGACTCACCGACTCCGAGCTCGACGACATTCGCGGCATCCTCGGACGCGACCCGAACCGCCTCGAGCTGTCCATGTACTCGGTGATGTGGTCCGAGCACTGCTCATACAAGTCGTCGCGGATCCACCTGAAGCGACTTCCGACCCAGGGTGAGGGCGTGCTCGTCGGTCCGGGAGAGAACGCCGGGGTCATGGACGTCGGCGACGGAATTGCGGCCGCTATTCGCATTGAAAGCCACAATCACCCCTCCTACATCGAGCCTTATCAAGGGGCGGCGACCGGGGCCGGGGGGATCCTGCGCGACATATTCACGATGGGGGCCCGGCCGATCGCCTTGATGGACCCTCTGCGGTTCGGTCCTTTGTCAGATCCCCGCAGCCGGTGGGTGGCAGAGGGCGTGGTGTCGGGCATCTCCGGATACGGGAATTCGGTCGGCGTTCCCACCGTCGGCGGCGAGGTGGTGTTCGATTCCTGTTACCAGGGAAACCCTCTGGTCAACGTGTTGTGCCTTGGCCTGATGCCGGTGGATCGTCTGGTCCTGGGCCAGGCTTCGGGCGAGGGGAACCTGGCGGTCCTGCTGGGTTCTTCGACCGGCCGGGACGGCATCGGCGGCGTGAGCGTCCTGGCGTCGGCCGGCTTCGACGAGGGTAGCGAGGACAAGCGTCCGGCCGTCCAGGTTGGTGATCCGTTCGAGGAGAAGCGGCTGATCGAAGCGTGCCTGGCCCTGCTCGACGCCGGGTTGGTGGTTGGCATCCAGGATCTCGGTGGTGCCGGGCTCACCTGTGCCGCCAGCGAGACCGCCTCTCGGGGCGGAGTGGGGATGGACTTCGACGTGTCCGCCGTCCCGCGACGCGAGTCGGGGATGGAGCCCTTCGAGGTGATGACATCGGAGTCCCAGGAACGGATGCTGGCGATCGTCACTCCCGACGGTCTGTCCGAGGTCATGCGCCTTTGTGAGCGTTGGGACGTTGCCGCGACGGTGGTGGGGCGGGTCACCGCCCCTGACGCCCAGGGCGTGGGCATCCTGCGGATCGTCGACGGTTTCGATGGCGAAGTTCTCGCCGAGGTGCCCGCCGCCAGCCTCCACGACGCCGCTCCTCTCTACGACCGTCCGCGGCGAGAGCCCGAGGACCGAGCTCGGTTGCAGGCCGAGGAGCCCCCGGTCCCGCTAGACGCTGGAGCCGTCCTGTCGGACCTCCTCTATGACACCTCGTGGGTGTCGTCCCAGTACGACCACCAGCTGTTCCTGAACACGGTCGAAGGGCCCGGAGGGGACGCGGTGGTGCTGCGCCTGAAGCACCCCACCACCGGTACCGACACCGGCCGCGGGCTGGCTCTGACCACCGACGGCAACCACCGCTGGTGTGCGGTGGACCCCCGTCTCGGTACGGCCCACACCGTCGCTGAATCGATCATCAACCTGGCCTGCGTGGGCGCACGCCCCATAGCGGTGGTCAACTGCCTCAACTTCGGGAACCCCGAACACCCCGAGGTCATGTGGCAGCTCTCCGAGTCGATCGACGGAATGGCCGATGCTTGCCGGGCGTTCGGACTTCCCGTGGTCGGAGGCAACGTCAGCCTCTACAACGAGTCCAAGGGCACGAACATCGACCCCACGCCGGTCGTGGGTCTGCTCGGGGTGGTCGACCAACTCGAGCGACGTCCACCCGGGATCGGCCAAGCCGAGGGTGACGTCCTGCTCCTGCTCGGCGACGACCTGGGTGGGCCGACACCGAGCCTGGCTGGTTCCGCTGCGGTATGGCGGGACGGACACCGCGGTGGTCACCTCCCCGACCTAAATCCCGCTTCGGTGTCGGCCCTCGCCGATCTGGTTCGGAACCTGGTCGTCGAGGGTCGAATCAGCGGGGTTCACGATGTCTCCACTGGAGGGTTGGCGGTCGCCTTGGCCGAGATGGCCGTCCGGTCGGGAGTCGGCGCGAGCGTCGATGTGGTTCCTTCGGTGGCCTACCTGTTCGCTGAGCTGCCGCCCCGAGTCGTGGTAGCGGTGGACCCTTCCGTCGTCGACCTCGTCCTTGCCGAGATCGCAGACGCGGCAGTCCCGGTGGTTCGACTTGGTGTCGCCGGCGGTACCCGCCTGACGATCGCCGGGCCGGAAGGAACCTGGATCAACTCGCCGATGGATCAGATCACCACCACTTGGCGGGACCGCCTGCCCGTCGCCCTCGGCGAAGGAACCAGCCAGGCCTGAGCGTTTGATCCCCCGAGAGTCGGTACATTCCGGCCCAGAGCACGGGACCGCCTGAACGCCGACCAGATCGAGCGACCTCTGGTGGGTGGCGGGTTGCTGGCACAATGTCACGATCGTGTCAGGAGATCCACATCGATGGCAGTGCAGCCGACGTCTGAAGAGATGAACGACAGCCCCATGGTGCCCCCTTCGCTGGACCCCCGGCATCTGTTGATCGAGCTGGTTTCCGAGGTGGTCACCATCATCGATGCCGACGGCATCATCACCTACTGCAGCCCGTCGATCACCTCACAACTCGGTTGGGAGACCGGAGAAATCCTGGGCCAGCCCATCGCTGACTTCATGGCGCTGGAGCACCACGAGGACTTCGACGACGTGTTCGCGGCGGTGGCGGCGGCTCCGGGGACCCACGGTCCGTTCGGTCTGAACCTGAGGACCAAGGACGGGCGCGTACGCCAGATGGAATCGATAGTGACCAACCGGATCTCTGATCCGGTGATCGGCGGCCTCGTCACCGTGGCCCGCGACAGCACCGAACGCGTCGCCGCCGACGATGCTCGATTGCGGGCCGAGGCCCGCTACCGCGCCCTGGTTCAGTTCTCATCGGACCTGGTGGTGTTGGTCGACGTCGACGGCCTGGTCACCTACGCCAGTCCGTCGGTGGAGAGGATCCTCGGGATCCCCCACGAGGCCCAGGGAATCGTCGTGTTCGACCTGATCCATCCCGACGACATCGAGGTGGCCCGCGAGAGCCTTCAGCTCGCCGTCGAGGACCCGGGAGCCCTGGACGGAGTTCCCTTCGAGTTCCGGGTGCTGGCGACGGACGGGACCTACCGGAACCTCGAGATCCTGGGGAGCAACCTGGTCGACGACCCCGACGTCGGTGGCATCGTGCTCAACGCCCGTGACGTGACCGAGCGTGTGGTGGCGGGGGCGAGGGCGGCCGAGCAGGCTGCCGTCCTCGACGGGATCGCCCGTGGCGTCGATCTGGATGTCACCTTGGCCCGTATCGCCGCGATGGTGGAACGACACGTGGCCGGCGCGGTGGTCTCGGTGGCGACCATGGATCCCGACGGCGTGATCCGACATCCAGCCAACGTCGCCTTCGCACCCGAGGTCGTCCAGGCGCTGAACGTGCACCCGGTGGACAGCGAGCTGGGCGTGGCCATTCGGGGAACCGAGCTGGCGATCTTCACCGGCATCACAACCGACCGCCGTTGGGACCTGCTCGGGGCGGTCATCGACGCCGGGTACCAGGCCTGCTGGTGTTTCCCGATGATCGGCGCCTCGGGAAACGATCAGCTCGGGATGCTCACGGTGATGGTCGCCGAGGACCGTTCACCGACGCCAGATGAGGTCAGCGTTCTCGACCAGGCGCGCGACCTGGCGTCGATCGCCGTCGAACGACGTCGGTTCGAGGCCCGGCTCGAGCACCAGGCGGCCCATGACGTCCTGACCGGGCTACCGAACCGCACCCTGATCATGGACCGGGTCGATCGAGCCCTGCGGACGGCAAGCCGGACCGGTGAGGACGTGGCGGTCTTGTTCGTCGATCTGGACAACTTCAAGGTGATCAACGACAGCCTCGGCCACAGCGTCGGGGACCAGCTGCTCGAGCAGGTGGCCAAGCGTTTCCGTCGGGTCGTTCCCGACGGGGCGATGGTCGGCCGGTTCGGCGGCGATGAGTTCGTGGTGGTCCATCAAGGCGTGGATGGCCGCGAGGGAGCCGTTCGGCTGGCCGATGAGCTCGCCCGTGTCCTGGCTGAACCGGTGGTGGTCGGCGGGTCCGAGATCCATGTCTCGGCCAGCATCGGTGTGGCGATGGCGACCGAAGGTGATCTCGAACCCCAGTCGTTGATCCGCGATGCCGACGTCGCCATGTACAGGGCCAAGGACCAGGGCCGGGCGGGCCACGCGGTCTTCGAGGTGGCCTTCCACCAGCGCATGGTGAGCCGACTGGAGCTAGAGCGGGCCCTCAGGGCCGCCCTCAGCACCGGGGAACTATTGCTCCACTACCAGCCGGTGGTGAGCCTCGAGGACGCCTCGGTGGTCGCGGTCGAGGCGCTTGTTCGTTGGAGCCGTCCGGGCCATGGACTGGTGAGCCCTGACCAGTTCATCGCCGTCGCGGAGGACATCGGTCTGATCACCCAACTCGATCGGTGGGTTCTGGACGAAGCCTGTCGACAACTGAGCGAGTGGCGCCAGCGCGGGTTGGCGCTTCGTACCCACATGAGCGTGAACCTGTCGGCCCGTCAGATCGGTTCCCCCGACCTGGTCGAGATGGTCACCTCGACCGTCAACCGTCACGGCCTGACCGGCGATTCGTTGCTCATCGAGATCACCGAGAGCGCGCTGGTCGCCGAGGAGGAGACCACACTGGCCTCGCTGAGGAGATTGGGTGCCCACGGGATCCAGGTGGCCATAGACGACTTCGGAACCGGCTACGCCTCGCTCGACTACCTGCGCCGGTTCCCGATGGCGCAGGTGCTCAAGATCGACCGGTCGTTCGTGGCAGACCTGGAGACCGGCTCGCGCCGGGACCGTGCCATCGTGTCGGCGTCGCTGGTGCTCGCCCGCGACTTGGGTTTCGTTTCGGTGGCCGAAGGGGTGGAGACCCCCAACCAGATGGCGGCCCTCCGCGCCCTGGGCTGTCCGCTCGCCCAGGGGTACCTCATCTGCCCGCCGATTCCGGCGGCGGAGTTCGAGGACTGGATGGGGACCCGCTCTTCCCCCTGACCATCGGTTTCGGCGCTGGCTGTCGCCAGGTCCCAGATCCCATGAAGGGATCAGCCACCCGAGGCGGCGAGGTCCGCCGCGGCTCCCAGTGGGGTGGGGTCGTCACGATCGACCCAGAAGTCTCTCGGGACCGTCACCGGCCTGGGACCGTGCTGGTGACCCCGTGGGAGCCCGACGGCTTCGGGGGGAAGGGTGATCGACGGGTCCATCTCGGACAGGCAGGCGACGAATGCCTCCAGATCATGGGCCTCGACCAGTCGACGGCGAGCCGCGGGGCCGACCGGGTAGCCCTGGAGATACCACCCGACGTGCTTTCGCATGTCGCGGATCCCGGTGACCTCGCCGTGCCAGTCGCAAAGGCGCCGGGCGTGATCGGCCATCACCGTCACCACCGCTCCCAGGTTCGGTGCCGTGTCGGCCGATCGACCCTCGAAAGCGGCGGCCAGGTCGGCGAACAACCATGGTCGGCCCAGGCACCCCCGACCTACGACCACACCGTCGCATCCGGTCTCGCTCATCATGCGGATCGCGTCGCGGGCCAGCCAGATGTCGCCATTGCCCAGCACCGGGATGGTCGAGACGGCTGACTTGAGTTCGGCTATCGCTGACCACTGGGCGCGACCGGAGTAGGCCTGTTCGGCAGTACGGGCGTGCAACGCCACCGCCGCGGCACCCACCTGCTCGGCGATCACCCCCGCATCTAGGTGGGTGGTGTGGTCGTCGTCGAGTCCGATGCGCAGCTTGACCGTCACCGGTACCTCACCTGCCGCCTGCACCGCCGCGGCCACCACGTCGCCGAACAGCCGCCTTCGCCACGGCAGGGCGGCTCCCCCTCCGTGTCGGGTGACCTTGCGAACCGGGCACCCGAAGTTGAGGTCGACGTGCTCGGCGTCGAGCTCGTTCACGAGGCGTCGGACCGCGGAACCCATGACCGCCGGGTCGGTTCCGTAGAGCTGGATGGACCGGGGGGACTCGGTGGGTCCGAACCGGGCCAGGCGGAAGGTCTTCTCGTGGCCTTCGACCATCCCGCGGGCCGAGATCATCTCGCTCACGTACAACCCGGCCCCGTGGGACCGGCAGAGGTCGCGGAACGGAGCGTTGGTGACCCCCGCCATCGGGGCAAGGACGACCGGTGGCCACACCTCGAGGGGGCCGATCGCGAGCGGCTTCTGCTCCGGGGGTTCGTTGGAAGGTGGTGGTGTAGCCCGAGCCATGACCTGTCCAGGGTGCCAGCTCGACCGCTTCGGGCCCACGTCGGGGCCACCCCCAGGTCCCGGTTCCCGGGTCCGGTCGCGAGATTGGTGGAGTTGGCCGTGTGCCGTGCGACAATGACGGGGTGAGCGAGGTCACCGTCCGCGACCCCGACGACGACTCGCCCAAGGAGGCGTGCGGGGTCTTCGGCGTCTACGCGCCGGGCCAGCCAGTCGCCCACCTGACGTACCTGGGGCTGTACGCCCTCCAGCACCGCGGCCAGGAGTCGGCGGGCATGGCCGTCAGCGACGGCGAGCAGGTGACGGTGGTCAAGGACATGGGGCTCGTGTCCCATGTGTTCGACGACAGGACGCTGGCTCCCCTGACCGGCCATCTCGCCATCGGCCATACGCGGTATTCCACCACCGGTTCGAGTACGTGGCGCAACGCGCAACCCGTGTACCGGGGTGTGGGTGAAACCCAGTTCGCCCTGGGCCACAACGGAAACCTCGTCAACACCGCGGAGCTGGCCGAGGAGGCCGGGATGCTCGAGGGCACCGTGGCGAGCGACAGCGACCTGGTGGCCGAGTTGGTGGCGGGCGAGCTCGAGCGAATGGCGTCGACAGCGGCTCACCCCGCGTCGGGCTCGGACGTGGACACGGACCCGGCCGAGGCCGGCGCCACCCTCGACGCCGCGGTCGCCGCCGTCCTTCCCCGGCTGGAGGGTGCCTTCTCGTTGATCTTCATGGACGAGCAGCGAGTGATCGGGGTCCGTGACCCCAACGGCTTCCGTCCGCTCTGCCTCGGTCGTCTCGAAGGCGGATGGGTGATGGCGTCCGAGTCGCCGGCCCTGGATGTCGTGGGTGCGCATTTCGTGCGGGAGGTGGAGCCGGGCGAGATGGTGATCATCGACGAGTCGGGGGTGACGTCGCGGCGGCCGTTCCCGAGCGAGCGGCTCAACCCTTCGTTGTGCATCTTCGAGTTCGTGTACTTCGCCCGCCCCGACACCCGGCTGTACGGCCGTAGCGTCCATCACGCCAGGGTCCGCCAGGGTGAGCTGCTGGCCGAACAGGCTCCGGTGGAAGCCGACATGGTCATGGGGGTGCCAGAGTCGGGGTTGCCCGCCGCCGAGGGTTACGCGAGGGCCAGTGGGATCCCTTACGGCCAGGGGCTGGTCAAGAACCGCTACATCGGGCGCACCTTCATCGCGCCCAGCCAGGAGATGCGGGCGCTGGGTGTGAGGATGAAGCTCAACCCGCTGCGCGAGAACTTGGCCGGCAAGCGGGTGGTGGTGGTCGATGACTCGGTGGTTCGCGGTACCACCCAGAAGCAACTGGTGAAGATGCTGCGGGAGGCCGGGGTCAAGGAGGTCCACCTCCGCCTGACCTCACCGCCGATCAAGTGGTCCTGCTTCTACGGCATCGACACCGGACGCCGAAGCGAGCTGCTGGCCGCCAACCTCACCGTCGAGGAGATCAGGGACTATCTCGACGTCGACAGCTTGGCGTTCATCACCCTGGATCGCCTCGTGGCTTCCACCGGTACCTCCGGCGCCGGTTTCTGCGATGCCTGCTTCACCGGTGAATACCCGGTCCCCGTGCCGGTCACCCTGTCCAAGGGCGTCCTGGAAGCGGCACCCGAAGCCCCGGTCGGGGCCGGTGCACCGATAGCGTCCGGGCTCTTCGCCCCCGCCCTGCTACCCGCCGACGACGCCCGCCGGCGCGGCTGATCCGACACAAGCGAGGACCGAACCAGATGGGTGAGACCTACCAGGCCTCAGGGGTAGACATCGCAGCCGGCGACGAAGCCGTCCAGCGCATCAAGGACAAGGTGCGCTCGACCTTTCGACCCGAGGTGATCGGAGACATCGGTGGGTTCGGTGGGCTGTTCAGCTTCGCCAACCACCGGTTCCGTCACCCCGTGCTGGTCTCGTCGACCGACGGGGTCGGTACCAAGGCACTGGTGGCCCAGGCCGCCGGACGCTTCGACACCATCGGGGTGGACCTCGTGGCGATGTGCGTCGACGATCTGGTCTGCCAGGGTGCCGAACCGTTGTTCTTCCTCGACTACATCGCGGTCGGCAAGCTCGATCCCGATCACATCGAACAGTTGGTCGAAGGCGTGGCCGAAGGATGCCGTCAGTCCGGTTGCGCTCTGATCGGCGGCGAGATGGCCGAACATCCGGGGGCCATGGAACCCGGTGAGTTCGACCTCGTGGGGTTTGCGGTGGGTGTCGCCGAGCGGGACCAGTTGATAACCGGCGAGCACATGGCACCCGATGACGTCGTGATCGGGCTCCCGTCCCCCGGGCTGCGTTCCAACGGCTATTCGTTGGCGCGGCGGGTGCTGCTGGAAAAGGCCGGCCTGCCCCTCGACGGCCCGGCGTTCGAGGGAGCCCACCATTCCCTGGCCGAGGAGCTGCTGCTGCCATCGGTGATCTACGCGCCGGCGGTACTCGGACTGCTCCGTCAGGTCGACGTGCGTGGCGTGGTTCACGTGACCGGTGGTGGCCTGGCCGGAAACCTGACCAGGATCCTGCCCAAGGGCCTCGATGTGAAGGTCGACGCCAACTCCTGGGAGGAGCCCCGGATCTTCGCTGAGATCCGGCGGCTGGGCGAGATCGACGAGGACGAGATGCGCAAGGTCTTCAACCTCGGAATCGGGATGGTCCTAGTCGTCTCCCATGACGAGGCCTACCGGGCCATCGACATCCTCCGAACCCACGGTCACCGGGCCACCCAGATCGGTACGGTCGTTCGCGGTAACGGGTCGGTCCACTTCAACTGAGCGGCCGTCCCGGAGCCGCCTCCGCCAGCGAGACCAGGTCGTGTGCCGTGGCCGTTGAACCAGCAGGATCGACCGGAGGTCCCCAACCGCGCTCGGTGCGGTACCTGACGTGGACCGGGTCCCGGGGCCAGGTGGTCGAACTGCTCCTGGCCCTGGTCCTGGTGACCGCCTCGGCGGTTCACCTGGCCCGGTTCGTGCGGCTGGCCACCCGTCACTCGTTGTGGAACGACGAGATTTTCTCGATCGTGGTGTCGAGCTCCCAGGGTCCCTGGACCGTCGTCACCGAGTTCCAGACCAACAACCACGTCTTCTTCAACCTGATCAACTCGATCACCCCTGGTGTGGGGTCGATGGACCCCACCCGGGCCCGCTGGTGGTCGATCGTCGCGGTGGTGTCGATGTTGGCGGTGGGCGTCGGGTCGTTGTGGCGCCGGGGGTGGTTCCTGGCCGGAGCGGTTCTGTTCACCCTGTTCGCGGCGAACCCAGAATGGCTGGACCTGGCCCTCCAGGCCCGGGGTTACGGCCTGGTGGGGATGTTCACCCTGCTGTCGTGCCTGTTCGTTTGGCACCACCTGGAGACCGCCAGCGTCCGGAGCCTCGTCGGCCTGGGAGTGGCGACGGTGTTGGGAACGTGGACCCTGTCGTCGTTCCTGTTGTTCGCAGCACCGTTGTGGCTGGTGCTGGCCGCCGTGGTTCGGACACGGCGGGTCCTGGTGGGCGGCGCCGTGTCGGCTGCCGCTATCGGGCTGGTCTACCTCCCGATCGCGGGGCAGGTGTGGACGGAGAGCTCGACGTTCGCGGATCGTTGGGGTCGGAGCTACACCGGAGCCGGGTCGGTGGCGGAGACATTCTCCACCTACCTGTTCGATTCGGGTTTCTGGTTGTTCGATCATCCCTCCACCGTCGTGGTGCTGGCTGCGGTCGCGTCGTTGGTGCCGGTGGCGCTGATCGCCCCGGTCTCAGCCGGGGCGCGGAAACTGGTGATGGTGAGCTACGCGACCCTGGCGGCGTTCTTCGCCGTGAACCTGGTGATGGGTACCGCGGTGATGCGCACCACATCGTTCGCGGTGGTCCCGGTGGCCTTCAGCGGTGCGGTGCTGATGGGGGAGCTAGGCGTGCTTGCCCGTACCCGGTTGGATCGGACCGGTCGGTACATGACGGCGGTGGTTGCCGCCTCGGCGGTGGCGTTGATGACATGGCAGGTGGTTCAAGCCCCCAGGGCCTGGTTCTACCGGCCGGTCGAGGACTGGGCATCGGCCAGCCGCTACGTGGAGAGGACCTTTCCCGATGGCACCGGGCTGGCGGCGACGTATGACTGGCTCGGCATCGTCAGGGGTTCGCACCTGGACGCCGGTTTCCCGATGGACGGCGACCAGAAGTCCAGCCTCGGGCTCACCTCGGGATTGAGCGTCCTTTTCGACTCGGCGCCGTCGGGCCGACCGTCGTTCGACTTCTCCACCGTGGCACCGGTGTGGAGCGAGGCACGCTTTCCGCAACGGCGGGGAGAGTACCTGCGGGTGCTGGCCGCACCCCCGCTGTCCAGCGGTGTGGCGTCGGTGGATGTGGAGGGTGAACAGCTCGATCTGGATCGGTTGACCGACCGCGACGTCACCGGGGTGGAGCTTCCCGACCGCGGCGCGGTCCGAGTGGTGATCGAGGGCTCATCGCCGGTGCGTGCCGTGACCATGGTCGGTGACGGGGACCTTCCGGCGGTCGAGAAGGTGGTCCTGGTAGGACCGGCGGGGCGTAGGACGGTCGGCCCGGGTGGGTTCACCCGATCGGGTTCCACCCTTGTCGTGCACGCCGACGATCGAGCGCTAAGTCAGGTCGTGGTCTTGTTCGCCGGGGCTGATCGTCGGCCGGTGCTAAGCGAGGTGTGGGCCAGCCCCCCGTCGCTGGTGGGCTGAGCTCCGCGACCCGGCGCTCCTCGGCGCTTGGGCGCCAGGTTCAGTTGCGCCAGGCGATGCTGCACCACGTGCGGGCGTGGCAGCTCGGGCACTTGATCCAGTGTCCGTCGCGCCGCCCCGGAATCCAGGCGGTGCCGGTCAGGAAACGGAGCCCGAGGTCGGTCAGGTTCACCCTGGTCCGGGCCTGGCACGACGAACAGGCCACCACCGCGGTACCGCTCTGGCGGGGGCCGGTCGAGTACAGGGCGTCCTTGCCCTCGCTGGTTCCCCCGGAGCGAATCGAGTCGCGGGCCGCGCTCACCGGCGTCTCGAACAGGGCGCGGCGGCCCTGGGGGTCCAGGGATCGGCGACGTCCGGAGGGCCCCTGTTCGGCGGGAGTCATCGCCGACCTCCCTTGTTGGCTGGCATGATCTGGGCGGCGAGCTCACGGTAGGCCTGGGCGCTCTTGGAACGCGGGGCGTGGGTCATAACCGAACGCCCCAGCCCCGGTGCCTCGGCCACTTTGACCGACTTGGGTACGAAGGGCTCGGCCACGGTGATCCCATAGCTCTCGCGGACGTGGGCCACCACCTCATGGGCCAACCGGGTCCGGGCATCGAACAGGGTGGCGATCGCCCCCCACACCGCCAGGTCGGGGTTGGTGTAGTCCCGGACGTCCTCGATGGTCTCGAGGAGTTGACCCACGCCACGTTGGCTGAGCGACTCGCACTGCAACGGGATCAGGACGTCGTCGGCGGCGGTCAGGCCGTTGATGGTGAGGATGCCCAGCGACGGGGGACAGTCGATGAGGACGCGGTCGTAACGCTCCGACAACTTCGAAAGCGCCTTGCGAAGCACGTACTCACGACCGGTCTTGGTCAGCAGGTGCATCTCGGCGCCGGCGAGATCGATGGTGCTCGGCATCAGGTGCAGGGTGCCCGACGCGTCGTCGTCCGCTCCGCCCGTCGGTGCCGGAAGCTCGACGATCACGTCGTTGGCCTTGGCCCGTCCCAACAAGACGTCGTGGATCGAGAGATGGAGCTGGTCGGGGTCGACGCCGCAGGCCCAGGTGAGGGAAGCCTGAGGGTCGAGATCGACGAGAAGGACCTTGACGCCTCGTTCGGCCAGTGCCACCCCCAGGGCGTGGACGCTGGTGGTCTTGGCCACGCCACCCTTCTGGTTGGCTACCGCCGTCGTGGGCATGACCCAAAGTGTGCCACCACCGAGACAGGCCCCGGAACTCGGGGGGATCTAGGGTCGCCCGGCGATGGACACCACCAGCGACCAGAAGCTCCCCGACGCCGCCGACGTCGCCGGGCCCCGGATCGACGAGGCGACAGGCGGGTACCGACAGGCCCGCTTCAGGCGTCCAGCGGGGGCCACCGAGATCGTCCTGGTTCGTCACGGCGAATCCGAGCCCGCGGTGCCGGGCCAGCCGTTCCCGCTCAAGGACGGCCACGGTGACCCCGCCCTGGCCCCCGACGGACTGGCCCAGGCGGAACGGGTCGGTGAGCGTCTCTCGGGGTCACGAATCGACGCGGTGTACGTGTCGACCCTTCGGCGCACGGCGATGACCGCGGCGCCGCTGCTTTCGTCGACGGGCATGGAGGCGGTCGTGGAGGCCGACCTCCGGGAGGTGCACCTGGGTGAATGGGATGCCGGCCTCTACCGGCAACGGATTGCCGAAGGTCACCCCCTGGTGGCCCAGATGGTCAGAGAGGAACGTTGGGACGTCATCCCCGGGGCCGAGCCGGTGGATGCCTTCTCCCAGCGGGTCGGGTCGGTGATGGCGAAGCTGGTCGCCGCCCACCCCGACCAACGGATCGTGATCTTCTCCCACGGGGGTGTGATCGGTGAGGCGCTACGTCAGGCGGTCGACAGCCCCAGGAGGTTTGCGTTCGTGGGGGTGGACAACGCCAGCATCTCGACTCTGGTGTCCATCGCCGGGCGGTGGGTGCTGCGGGGCTACAACGACGTCTCCCACCTGGCTTGACCGTCGCCGTCGCAGGGCGGCCGGCCGAGAGGCGCTACGTTCCGCGTCATGCCGATCGACGACGCCGCGACCCGTTCAGACCTGGCCCGCAGGATCCATTCCACCGCCCATCTCACGGGCACCTTCACCCTGCGGTCGGGGAGGGTCTCCAACGAGTACTTCGACAAGTACCGCTTCGAGTCCGATCCGGTGCTGCTGGCTGACATCGCCGAGGCCATGGCGACGCTGGTCCCCGACGGGATCGAGGTGCTGGCCGGCTTGGAGATGGGCGGAATCCCGGTGGTGACCGCCCTGGCCCGGGTGACGGGTCTGCCGGCCTGTTTCGTGCGCAAGAAGGCCAAGGAGTACGGCACCGCCCGGTTCGCCGAAGGTGCCGACGTCGGAGGCCGCCGGGTCCTGGTGGTCGAGGACGTGATCACCTCGGGCGGTCAGGCCGTCCTGTCGACCGCGGACCTTCGGGGGATCGGTGCACTGGTCTCGGATGTGGTCTGCGTGATCGACCGCAGCGAAGGTGGGCGGGAGGCCTTGGCGGCCGAGGGGCTGACCCTGTCATCGGTGGTGGATCGGCGCGACCTGGATGCCGCTGGGGCTTGACGGTGCCGGTGAGGTCCCGCTGCAACCGGTTGTAGCGATCTGAGGGGGTCCGGCTAGCGTCGACCCATGGTCTCGCCTACCGCTGCATTCTCCGTGGCCATCAGGGTCCGGTTCGACAACATCCCGGGCACGCTCGGACGTCTGGCGGCGGCGATCGGTGAGGTAGGCGGCAACATCGTGGCCCTCGAGGGGTTCGAGGCCCGCGACACCTACCTCGACGAGGACCTGATCGTGAACTGCTCCTCCGAGGAGCACATCGAGGTGGTCTGCAACGCCTTGCGCGACCTCGACGGGGTCGAGGTCCTGACCGTCTCTGATCGCACCTTCGACATGCACCAGGGCGGCAAGATCGAGGTCCTGGCCCGTATGCCGGTCGCGGACCGAGACGACCTGTCCATGGCTTACACGCCGGGCGTGGCCCGGGTCTGCACCGAGATCGAGAAGCACCCCGAGCGGGTGCACGAGCTCACCATCAAGAAGAACACCGTGGCCATCGTCACCGACGGGACCGCGGTCCTCGGACTGGGAGACATCGGCCCCGAGGCGTCCCTTCCGGTGATGGAGGGCAAGGCGCTCCTGTTCAAGAACTTCGCCGGCGTCGACGCCTTCCCGATCTGCATCGACGCCGGGCGTCGCGACCTGCCGTTGCAGGACCGGGTGGATGCAATCGTCGACACCGTCGTTCGCATCGCCCCGGTGTTCGGTGGCATCAACCTCGAAGACATCGCCGCCCCCTGGTGCTTCGAGGTCGAGGAGCGCCTCGACGACCTGTTGGACATCCCGGTCTTCCACGACGACCAGCACGGCACCGCGGTGGTGACCCTGGCCGCCCTCGAGAACGCCCTCAAGATCGTCGACAAGCACATGGGCGACATCCGCGTGGTCATCGCCGGGGCCGGTGCCGCCGGAGTCGCCATTGCCAAGATCCTCATGAACGCCGGGGTCCACAACATCGTGGCCACCGACCGTCAGGGCGCGGTCCACCGGGGCCGTACCGACCTCAACGAGGTCAAGCGCCGCTTCGCCGAGATCACCAACCCGGAGCAGATCAGCGGCACCCTGTCGGAGGTCCTGCCCGGTGCGGACGTGTTCATCGGGGTGAGCGCACCGGACCTGATCAACGCTGATGACCTCCGCAAGATGGCGTCGGATCCGATCGTGTTCGCCATGTCCAACCCCAACCCGGAGATCCGTCCCGAGGAGGCGGCCGGGCTGGCGGCGGTGATGGCCACCGGCCGCAGCGACTACCCCAACCAGATCAACAACGTGCTCGCCTTCCCCGGCATCTTCCGCGGCGCCCTCGACGCCGGCGCGACGACCATCACCGAGCACATGAAGACCGCCGCCGCCGAGGCGATCGCCAGCGCGGTCTCACCCGACGAGCTGCGCCCCGGCTTCATCATCCCGTCGGTATTCGACCTCCGAGTCGGCGAACTGGTAGCCACCGCAGTAGCCGAAGCCGCCGTCCTAGACGGAGTCATCCGCCAACAGGCCTGATCCCCCGAGAAGCGACCCAGCGATCGCTCCGCCACGTCCCTGCGGCGGGCTCGAGCCTGACCCCAGAGCTCGGGTAGCCTTGCCTTCCGAAGCATCGTGCGAAGGGAGAGGTCATGTCGGACAACACCGCTAACCAGCGACCTGCGCCGAGCGAGCCGACCACGATTGCCGAGGTGCTCCGGGGCGGTCAGCCGATGGGCGACCTGCGCCGCTTCGCGATCGAGGACCTTACCCCCGAGGAAGAGGACGAGTTCTTCAGGATTCTTGAGGAAGCCTGATCGGTGTCCGCCGAGGTCGTCGTTGACACGATGATCGCGAGCGCCTGGCTCGGAGTGAGAGGTACCGCACGGCGTGCCCGTTGGGAGCCGTTGCTGGTCAAGTCGATCTGGGTTCTGCCCTTCACCGTCGTGGCCGAGATGCGCTTCGGTGCTGAGGTTGCGGGCTGGGGCGCTCGACGGCGCGGCGTGCTCGACCGCTTGGTTGCCTCTTCCAGAGTGATGCCGCCGCTGGTCGTAGTGACCGATGCGTACGTCGACCTGAGGACCTGGTGCGTTCGCAACGGGCACGGACTGGGCGCCAAGGACCACGAAGCCGACCGTTGGGTTGCAGCGGTGGCCCTCGCAGCGGAGCTTCCACTCGCTAGCGAGGACGCCATCTTCGACAGCGTTCCTCGCCTGAACCGGGCCGTACCCTCGTGACTCGGGAGGTCGAGATGATCGAGATCGTGGAGCGGGCCTGACAACGCCTTGGTCCCCCTCGGTCACGGGACGCATGTGCCTGGATCTCGTACCCCTTTTGCCGACATGACCTCTGGCGACTCCGACCGCTTGCTGCCTGAGCAGCGTGCCCGTGTCCGCATCGACGCGATGTTGGAGGCGGCAGGGGTGGGTGCAGGACTACAAGGCGGTGAATCGTGGTCGATGATGGGCACGACGATGAACGGCTGATCACCGTGTATGTACCATCCACCGAACGTTGGTCCGACGACTTCAGGACGAGACGCTGATGCGCTGCCCACACTGCGACCAGGCCGACCGAGTGGCCGTTCGTCGAGCCAAGCTGGCCGAACGAGATGGCCGGGTAGCGATCGTCACCGGTGTACCCATGGAGGAGTGCCCAGCCTGTGGCGAGCGTTGGCTCTCCTTCGAGGTTGCCGAGACTCTCGATGCAATCCTGCGGCGGCTCATCGCCAGCGGTGCCGAGACGGCAACGGCCCACTAGAACGATCTCGCTCCCACAGCGGCCTGAGATTTCCGTCGCACGAATGAGGACCGCGTCGTGAGCGACACCAAGGTGATCGTCGACAAGCTGTGGAACTACTGCAACATCTTGCGGGACGACGGCTTGTCGTACGGCGACTACCTGGAGCAGCTCACCTACCTGCTGTTCTTGAAGATGGCCGACGAGCAGCACCAGCTCGGCCTCGATCGGATCGTGCCCGAGGGCTACGACTGGCCATCGCTGCTCGACCTCAAGGGCGAGGCGCTCGAAGCCCACTACATCGCCATCCTCAACCACCTCGGCGGCACCGAAGACCTGCTCGGCGTCGTGTTCCGCAAGGCGCATAACCGCATCCAGGACCCAGCCAAGCTCGAACGGCTGATCAGGGACCTGATCGGCGGCGAGTCGTGGATGACCCTCGACGCCGATGTGACAGGCGACGCCTACGAGGGGCTGCTGGAACGCAACGCCGCCGACACCAAGTCGGGCGCCGGGCAGTACTTCACCCCGCGGGCGCTGATCTCGGCCATGGTCGACGTCATGCAGCCGGGCCCGAACATGGCGATCTGCGACCCAGCCTGCGGTACCGGCGGGTTCTTCCTCTCGGCGTTCGACCACATCGTGCGCCACCACCCAAACCTCGACCCCGACCAGAAACGCCACCTGCGCTCGGGGCTGTTCACCGGCTGGGAGATCGTCGACAACACCGCCCGGCTGTGCGCCATGAACCTGCTGCTGCACGGCATCGAGTCACCCGAGTCCGACAGCCCGGTCCACGTCGACGACGCCCTGCGGGCCGACCCGGGTGACCGGTTCGACATGGTGCTCACCAACCCGCCGTTCGGCAAGAAGTCCTCGGTCCAAATCGTCACCGCCGAGGGCAAGGCCGAGCGCCAGAGCCTCACGGTGGTGCGCGACGACTTCTGGGCGTCGACGTCGAACAAGCAACTCAATTTCATCCAGCACGTCAAGACGCTGGTCAAGGTTGGTGGCACCGCGGCCGTGGTCGTACCCGACAACGTGTTGTTCGAGGGCGGGGCCGGGGAGACGATCCGGCGCCGGCTGCTGCACGAGTGCGACGTCCACACCCTGCTGCGCCTACCGACGGGGATCTTTTGGGCCCAGGGCGTGAAGGCCAACGTGTTCTTCTTCGACCGCAAGCCGGGGTCCGACACCGCGTGGACCAAGGAGCTGTGGATCTACGACCTGCGGACCAACCAGCACTTCACCCTCAAACCAACCCACTGCGCCGAGCCGACCTCGACGGCTTCGTAGAGAGCTACAAGCCCGGCCAGCGAGGCAAGCGCGAGGAGACCGAGCGGTTCCACCGCTTCACCTATGACGAACTGGAGGCGAGGGACAAGGCAAGCCTGGACATCTTCTGGCTACGCGACGAGAGCCTCGAAGACACCGACAACCTCCCCGCCCCCGGCGTGATCGCGGCAGAGATAGTCGAAGACCTCCAAGCCGCCCTCGCCGAGTTCACCGAGCTAGCCGAGTCCCTCCAAGGCGTCGGCGTCGACGTCGAGGACTGATGGCGACATGGCATGGGATGAGTTCTTCGCTGACCTGACCGATGAACAAGTTGGCCAGGTCTGGGCTCGGTCTATGCGAGAGCTGCGCGATCGAGACCTCATCCGGTCGTGGAACAACCCGGTCGCCGACTACGCGGAACGTCTCGTCGCCGAGGAACTTCAGCTCGAGCTCGCACCGCCGGTGGCACAGGATATGACGCCGTCGACGCCGCGGGATGTCGGTACCAGATCAAGGCGCGTCGCCTCACGCCGCAGAACAAGAGCCGACAGCTCGGAGTCGTTCGGAAGCTCGAGCAGACGGAGTTCGACTACCTGATCGCCGCCATCTTCAGCGAGAACCTGGCGCTGCTTGAGATGTGGAGGATCCCGTACCAGGTCGTCGCGGACTTCGGCCGATGGGTCCCGACGCTCAATGGCCATCGCATACACGTGAAGCCTCCGCTCACCGACGACCCCCGGGTCGATCGGCTGCGCTGATGAGGGAGCTTCCCAGCAAGGACGGACTCGATCGTCAGGCCCAATCCTGCTCCCGCCACCATCTGAAACAGCAGGTCAGGGCCCATCCCCGAGGATCGGCCCTGAGGACTCGCGCGGATTAGCGCTTGAGAACTACGAGCCGGTGACTGACAGATCCAGGTCTTGCCCGGCCACGTTGACGAAGAGGCGCGAGCCATCGGAGAACTCGAGCATCAGCTCGTTGGCACGGTGGCGGCGCACCTGCGCGACCACCTTGTCGGCGATCAGCGACTGGAGCCGCTGTTCTTCGTCCTTGAGATCAGCCATTCTGGTCCTTCTCGCTGGAGCGACCGCGGGGCCACCCTGGCTAGCAGATTGGTGCTCGCCGCGATCGATGCCGACCCGATGTGCATATTCTGGGGCTGAGGGACGGGCTACCTGGTCGTGGAGGCGATCCGCCAGGCCACCGCGGCGCATCGCTGGGCCCGCTCGACGGCCTTCGTCGCTACCGACGGTCCGATGTCGTCGGGTTCGTACTCGGCCTTCGTCTTGAGCGGCAGGAGCCGGCGGAGATCGCGCTCGACCTCGGCGCCGTCGGGGCCAGCCTGACGGAGCAGGGCGAGCACCTGGTCGTGCTCTTCGCCTGCGGCTCGCTTGCCGAGCCGAGCGCCGCAGACGGCGTCGGCAGAGTTGATCCCGGCATGAATGGCGAGGCTCGTGGCGGCGATATTGCGGCCTGCTTCGAGATCGCTAGCCGCGGCCTCGGCGAACTCCTGCGCATTGGCGGCGTAGGCCCGGACCTGTGCGGCCGACACCGCCCGAGTACGACCGGGCCTAGGCACTGCGGACCGCCCGGAGCTGATCGACACCGAGACCGTGCACGACTCGGCCGTCACGCCGGATGTCGGCCCACACCTGGGCGCGGCCCGCGAGCTTCGTTGCCGCCTCGTCCGCGCTCACCTCGAGCACCTCGACCGGGTTGCCGGTGAGCAGTCGTACGTCGCGGCGCCAGGTTTCGATCGAGGCGGACCACGCGTCGTCGTCCTCGTCGACTTCTGCCGGTCGGACGACGACGACGTCGATGTCGCTGTCGACCACGGCCTCCCGACGGGCGAACGATCCGAAGACGATGACGCTGACTGGACGTTGTGGGAGCGCTTCGACCAGTCGTCCCATCTCGTCGAGGACGGTGTCGGTCGAGCGGGCGAGCGCGAGCAGCACCTGCGAGGCGACGTGCTCGGGCACGAGCCGGAACAGCGATGCCGGCGGAACCTCCCGCCGCTCGACGACGCCGAGGGCGACCAGGTCGGGGAGCAACCGGGATGCCTGGGCCTGGCTGATCCCAGCGAGCTGGGCGATGGTCCGCAGGTTCAGCTCGGCTGTGGTCTCGGCCAAAACGGCGAGGACCCGTCCCTGGGCGCCTGGCACGACGGCCTCGATGGGTCGGACGAAGTCCACGCCATGAGGCTATCCGACTAGCAAGCAGATATGGAAGGATTCTTCCATATTTGCGCTATATCGGTCGGCAGCTCGTGAAGCCCGGCTGCGGGAAGGCAAACCGGCCGCCAGCCGATCGCCCCCGCGTCCACGAGGCCTGACTTCTGCTTTGTAACACGGCTGACGCCCGTGCGCCGTGTGCTCAAGCGAAGCCCAGTTGGGACCCATCGTGTCTGGGATGAGGGCCGATCTTGCGGAGTTCGCCCGCATCCGCATCCGCTATAGCACTGCTCGTGTGTCTGGCCCGTTCGACCTTGATTTCCTCGACGATGAGGATCCGTTCGAGATCGCCGACCAGGCCGCCCACCTGTTCAAAGGTGTCGCCTTGCTGCGGTCAGTCCGAGGGGGTTAGGGCGGCCATCACTGTGGCGTAGAGGTGGGTGCGGACCCCGGCCAGGTTGGGGCCGGCGTGGCCGGTCAGCGGGGCGACGCGTTCCACCGCTGCGGCGATTACCGAGTCCTCGTCGGCGGTGGCGTCGACTATTCCGCTCGCCACCGCCTCTGCCGCGCCGTAGCGGTGCGAGGTGATCATGGCCTGGTGGGCGGTTCGGCCGGGTAGCCGGGCCACGACCAGTTCCTGCATCGGAGGGGGGAAGGGCATGCTCAGCGATACCTCCGGCAGGCACCAGAACCCCCGGTCGGATCGCATGACGCTGTGGTCGTGGGCCAACGTCAGCATCGCCCCGGCCCCGAATGCGTGCCCGTTGACCGCCGCCGCGGTCGGACAGGGCAGCGACAGGACGGTGGCGTAGAGGGAACAGACGTGGTTCAAGTACCAGACCAGGCGGTCCTGGTTGGCGCCCAGCCAGTCGAGGTCGAGTCCGTTGGTGAAGAACTTGCCGGAACCGGCGGTGACCAGAGCGCGGGGACCGGTGGTGGTCGCCACCGTGGCCAATGCGTCTTGGAGAGCATCGACCATCTCGGGGGAGAAACGATTCTCGCCGTTGTCCATCCGGAGGACGAAGACGTCACCGTCGCGGGTCAACTCGATCATTTGTAGTCCTCATCGTCGGGACCCCCGGTCGGCGTCGGGGGTGGGGCGCGCCACAGGATAGGAGGATCCTCCTCTCCCTCGGTCGGCGCCGCCGGGTACCGGTTCGGGCGTCGCCGGTGGGCCGGTTCGGTGTCAGCGCAGGGGCCAGCGGGTGAGCAGGCGCATCACCTTTTGGACCACGGGTGGGAACGGCGGGTACATAAACGGCACGTCACCCCGGGTGGGGCGCCTCATCACCGACTTGGTGTGGCTGAAGGCGTCGAACCCCGCCTTGCCGTGGTACGCACCCATTCCGCTCGGGCCGACGCCGCCGAAGGGCAACGAGGGGGCGGCCACCTGGTAGACGAGGTGGTTGACGCAAACCGATCCGGCGATCGTGCGGTCCAGCACCCGTCGTTCCGTCTCCGAGGACGAGCTGAACAGGTAGAGGGCCAGCGGGCGGGGTCGGGCCCGGACGAAGGCGATGGCGTCGTCCACCGAGTCGACCCCGAGAACCGGCAGCAGCGGCCCGAAGATCTCCTCCTGCATCAGGGGCGAAGCAGGATCGGGTTCGCGCACGATGACCGGGGCCATGGTGCGCGACGCGTGATCGGTCTTGCGGGGCAGGAGCTCCTCACCGCCGTGGCCGTCCAGGAGGCCTTCGAGCCGTCTGACGTGGTTGGCGTTGACGATCGACGTCGGCTCGGCCTTGTCTCGCAGGCGGGTCAGCTCGTCAACCAGCCGGTCGGTGAAGTCGTCTTGCACCGACCGTTCGACCAGCACGTAGTCGGGCGCGATGCAGGTCTGGCCGGCGTTGAGGTACTTGGCCCATGCGATGCGCTTGGCCGCCACCTTGAGATCGGCATCGGCGGCGACCACGGTCGGGCTCTTGCCGCCCAGCTCGAGGGTCACCGGGGTCAGGTGGCGGGACGCTGCTTCCATCACCACCTGACCGACGCGGGTGCTGCCGGTGAACAAGATGTGGTCCCACTGCTGTTCGAGCAATGCCGTGGTCACGTCGACCCCGCCTTCGATGACCTTCACGGCCTCGGGATCGATGTAGCGGGGAACCAGTTCGGCCACCACGGCGGCCGTCGCCGGAGCCAGCTCGGACGGCTTGAGTAGGGCGCAACACCCGGCGGCCAACGCTCCGACCAGGGGCGACAGCAGGAGCTGAACCGGATAGTTCCACGGGGCGATGATCAACGTCACCCCGATGGGCTGGGTCTCGGTCCAAGCGGTCGACGGAAAGGTGACCACCGGGACAGGGTGCCGTCGGGGACGCATCCAGTCATCGAGGTGTCGGAGCGCATGGCGAGCCTCGTCCCGGGTGGTCAACAGGTCGGTGAGCCAAGCGTCGAAGCGGGGCTTGCCGAGGTCGGCCACCATGGCGTCGATCAGCTGCTTCTCGTTCTCCTCGACCAGTCGGATCAGGCCCTTGAGCTGCTGCCGCCGCCAGTCGGCCTCAGCGGTCCGGCCACTGTCGAAGGCTTCCTGAAGCGTCTGGCGAAGGCCGCCGGCGTCGACTGACGGTTCGGACTTGGTGGGCATGGTTCGACCTCCGGGCGGATGCTGTCGGAAACTGCGCCCGACGGGACCGACGGTAGTGCCGGTCGGTCGAAGGCGCCGAGTGGATCGAGCCGGCTCAGACGACGACTTGGATCAGCAGCGACACCGCCGAGGCCATCAGAACCGCCAGCACGACCCGGTCGAAGGTGGGACCGGCCAGGCGTTGGCGGAGCCTGACCCCAACGGGGAGGGCCACCGCGGCCGGGACCGCGGCGGCCAGGGTTGCCCAGGGGCGGTAGCCGGTCATCTGCCCTTGACCGAGCAGGACCGTCAACTGGACGGCCCCGGTGACCCCGAAGATGAGGGTGATCGAGTACACGTAGGCGTCCCGGGGGAGCCGGTAGGGGTGCATCCACGCCGCCACCACCGGACCGGAAACCCCGATAGCGCCCTGCATGAGACCGGCGACGGTCCCCGCCAGCGGCGACCACCTGGTGGCGGTGGCCGGTGGCATGTGCAACTCGGGGTGACGGAGGAACTGGATCACGAACCAGCAGATCATCAGGGCCAACGTCACCAGCAGCGGCTCGTCGGGCAGGCGGACCAGGGCGACCGTTCCGACCACCGCCCCCACAACACCGAATCCCACCAGGCGGGCCAGGTCCCGGGCCTCGACCCGTCCGGCGCGGGCATGCCAGCACAGGTAGATGTTGGCGGCCAGGTTCGGAGCGGCGACGGCCACCACCGCATCGTCCACGCCGCCCACCAGGCTGATCAGGGGTACGGCCAAGAGGGGGTAACCCATCCCGGTCACGCCCTTCACGCCAGCGCCGACGGCGGACGCCACCACGATCATCACCAGCAGTTCGGCGCTCAGCGAAGGCTCCAGTTCCAGCGGTCGCCGCCGTCGCTCACCGGGCCACGTTAGGTCCACCGGCTCGGCGAACCACACCGATGGGCGAACGCCCCCTCGTTGGCCACCCGATCGGTGATGCGACCGCGACGCGACGAAACCCCTGCGGACGGCGTGGCTTGGCACGCAGCGGTTCTTGTCACGGGGCCGCTGTAGGTTGCGACGATGGATCGGGAGCGCGCCGAGCGAGTGCTTTCCATGTTCGAGAAGCGAGGTGAGGTCGAGGCGCTGGCAAGCGCAGGCGCTGTGGCCGCACACGCCTGTCTCGACCGCGCTCGGGGTCGACTCTCGGCGGCGGAGCTGTTGATCGGTGCCGAGCTGTGGGAATCGGCTTTCACGAATGCCTACGACGCGTACCGCATGGCGGCCGAGTCTGTCGTGCTCGCACTCGGCTTTCGGGTTCCGGCGGTCGCGGGTGCGCACCGCATCACGATCGACATTGCCCAGGCTGCGGTCGGTGCAGAGGTGGATGCTTTCGCGGGTGCGGCGGCCGAGCGCTTCCGCACCGGACGACACGAGGCCGAGTACTTCGATCCTGATCGACCCGTGGAGAAGACCGAGGTAGATGCACGCTGGGCGGTCGAGAAAGCGGCGAGAGCGATCGATACAGTCAGATCCGCTCTCGGCTGACGGTGTGCCCAGGCCGAAGCGGGACCTCAACCAGAGGCCGGCTCATCACCGTGTCGTGGAACGAGCCCGAGCCCGTCTCCAGCCAGCCAGCGTTACGGATCGTGATCTGGACAGGCCGCCCGAGCCGTGCCTCGAGCGGGCTCGTGGCTTCGAAGAGCGCATCGCGATCCGGTTCCCCTAGGACGAGCACGTCGATGTCGCCGACCGGACGCTGTCCTTGTTCTCCCAGGTAGCGCGCCGCCCAGGAGCCGTAGATGAAGACCTGGTCGATGTTGTCGATCCCCGCAAGCGCAACGGCGAGGAGGTGCGGGACACCAAACGCCTTCGTCAGCACGTCGGCGAGACCCTCGTAGTAGGGACTGGTGGTGTTCGATCGCACGAGTCGCGTCCGTCCCACTCGCCGGCTGGTGAGCAGGCCGGTCATCTCGGCCCGTTCGATCTCCCGGTGCACCGATGCGTAGGGAATGGCGGTGCGGTCGGCCAGTTCTGAGACGCTGACCTCGAGGTCGGGGTCGCCGAGGAGGAGCGCGAGGAGCTCAGCCTGCTGCTGAGACCGCAGGATAGGGAGCAACGGTGGCGGCGGTGATTTATCCACGAGTTGGATGATATTACCCAAGTTGCGGATAATTGTCGTCCTATGTTGCACGCAGGTTGCACGACGCCGGGATCTGCCGCCCGAAAATGGCACCAGGCCAGACCCGATTGCCGGTCTGGCCTGGTGGTTCGTGGTGGTCGGAACCGGCGTCGATCCGGTGACCTTCCGCTTTTCAGGCGGACGCTCTGCCAACTGAGCTACCCGACCCCATGTTTTTCCGGTGGATCGACCGGAGTCGATGCCACCAGAGCGGTCCCGACGGGATTTGAACCCGCGACCTCCGGCTTGACAGGCCGGCGTGCACTCCAAACTGCACCACGGGACCTTCTGGTGCCTGAACCCGAGGGTTCTGACGCCTCACCCCGTTGCCGGGGCGAAGGCGCAACCTACCGGTCCCAGCCGCGCCCCCGCAAACCGCATGGTACGGCCGAGGCTTCCCAGCGGGCGGGGCCGGTAGGTGAGCGAACCGTTGTCGGTCACGGGTGAACCGAGGGAGTCACCGGCGCGGTCAACCGGGTCCGAGGACTTCGGTCAGCTCGAACGGGGCGACGACCTCGAGCTGACCGAAGGTGCACGACGCCGGGTCTCGATCGGGGCGCCAACGCTGGAAGCGGGCGCTGTGACGGAAGCGTCCGTTGTCCACCCGCTCGTAGGCGACCTCGGCCACCAACTCGGGCCGCAGCGCCGTGAACGACAGATCCTTGGTGGCGTTCCAGCGTGACTGACCGCCGGGCAGGCGCCCGCCGCCCGCCTCGTGGGCCGCGGCTTCCGCCCACCGTCCCCACGGGTGGCTTCCCCAGTCCGCGGTGACGAAGGGCGCCAGCTCGTCTCGGAGCTCGGCTCGGCGGGCGACCGAGAACGACGATGCCACCCCCAGGTGGTGGAGGTTCCCGTCCTCGTCGTACAGGCCGAGCATCAACGAACCCGGTCCGTCACCGTTCTTGTGTTCGCGGAAGCCTGCGACCACGCAGTCGGCGGTTCGGAGGTGCTTCACCTTGAGCTGCGTCCGCTTTCCCGGCTGGTAGGGATCGGTGGCGACCTTGGCCATCACCCCTTCCAGACCGGCCCCTTCGAAGCGGGAGAACCAGTCCGCCGCCAGGGCCCGGTCGAAGGTGCCGGGGGTGAGGTGGACGCTGGCGGAGGGCACCAGAACCTCCTCGAGGAAACGCCGACGCTCGGACTGGGCCACATCCATGAGCGAGTGGTCGTCGATCGCCAACAGGTCGAACGCCACGAACGCGGCCGGGGTCTCCACCGAGAGGCGGTTGATACGCGACGCCGCGGGGTGGATGCGCTGTTGGAGGGCGTCGAAGTCCAGGCCTCCGGGGCCGGCGATCACCACCTCGCCGTCGAGAACACACCGAGGGGGCAGGGCGTCGCGGAGCGGTCCGATCAGCTC
Organism: Acidimicrobiales bacterium; assembly: GCA_020439505.1. Classification (GTDB taxonomy): domain Bacteria; phylum Actinomycetota; class Acidimicrobiia; order Acidimicrobiales; family Iamiaceae; genus Aquihabitans. The sequence goes on along the minus strand of JAGQSO010000144.1, from coordinate 6,821 downwards.
GGGGAAGTAACGAGTGAGGGGACGGTCGTTACGGGAGCCCAGCTCCACCTCGTCGTGGTCCCTGAACACAACGCAGCGGAAGCCGTCCCATTTGGGCTCGAACCAATAGGTACCCGACGGCGCGTCGGGGAGATCGGGAGCGGCCTTGGCCAGCATCGGAGACAGGGGAGGCATGACCGGCAGATCCATCGCCGGTCAGGCTACGTCCGGCGTTGGTCGCCTCCGCTCCCGTTCGTGGCGAGACGAAGGCGCCACGTCGGTGCCGGTGCCGGTGCCTGTGCCTGCGCGGTCACCGCGTCGGCTGGAGGGCCTCGGTGGTCGGCAGGGACAACGACACCGAGCTGAACTCGATCTGGCCTCCGAGGCGGGGTTGGGCGTAGGCACCGGTGGTGGCCACGACCTGGAGGGTGATGGTCTCGCCCGCCTTCAGGAACTGGATGATCGACTCCAACGGCACGGTGACGGTGTGTTCGGCGCCGTCGAGCTCGACCGGTACCGGGGTGATCTGGTTGCCGACCACCACGTCGTTCTGGTCGTCGACCAGCTGAGCGAAGACCCGCATCGGTTGGGGACCGGGCTCCACGCTGCCCTTGTAGGTGATGGTGAGCTCGGGGGCGCCGATGATCAACACGTCCTCCTCGGCCGATCCGGCGACGTTCACGGCGTTGGTGGCGCGGGCGGGCGTACTGGCCGCCACCAACCCACCGAGGATCCCGCCCTCACCGGCATCCAGGGTGATGCCAGATGCTCCGCCCTCGGCGACCATCGACAGGGTGCCCGACCCGGCGGCCTCCAGGGGACGCCCGGGCTTGGGGGGCCAGGTATCGCCGGTCCAGGTGGCGCCGGTCTGGTCGATCACGTCGACGACGGGGCCGGTGTCGACCTTGGTGTCTCCCTTGACCCAGCGGTCCAACCAGGCGAAGGAGGCTTCGCTGACGCGGTCGGTGTCGCCCTCGTCGGTCAGGCACACGCCGTGGCCACCGCAGAACCACAGCATCTTCACCGGGACGTCGTTGCCGGTCAGCACGCCGTAGTTGGTGATGGCCTCGTCGGGGGTGAACAGGGTGTCCACCGTGCCCTGGATCAGCAGGGTCGGGATCCGGATCTGGTCGACAAGTTCGCCCGGACCGCGGGCGATGAACCATTCACGGTCCTCGTCGCTGAGGGTGCCGGTGGCCGTGCCTGATTCGAAGGCGCTGGGGATGTGGGGGTCGACCTTCCCGGTGGCCGCCGCCTGTACCAGGATCCCGGCCCATCCGGTCTTGACGGTCTCGGCTCGGAATAGGGCCGTTGTCAGCGAGTTCCAGGCGATGCCGGGGACGATGGCATCGACCCGGCAGTCCAATCCCGACAGGGTCAGCTGGATGCCGCCCCCGTAGGAGAAGCCGACCATGCCCACCCGGGGGTCACCCTCGTCGTCGGTGAGAGCCTCGGGCTGTTCGGCGACCCAGTCGAGCAGGAGCTGGGCGTCACGGCCCTCGAGCTCGGGATCGTTCACCGAGGCCACGCCGCCCGACTTGCCGAAGCCACGGGGATCCCAGGTGAGCACGTTGTAGCCCCGTTCGTTCATGGTCGAGATGTCGAGCGCCCCGAACATGATCGTCTCGCTGCCTTCGACGCTGCCCGGCAGGGACCATCCCGGTCCCATCAGCACGGTGGGGCCGGGCTTGTCGGCGCTGACGCCGTCAGCGGGGAACCAGTGCATGCGGATCTCGGTGCCGTCGTGTGAGGTGAGGGTGAGGTCCGACGGCGTGTCCGCCACCGGTTCGGTCTTCACCTCGTCGGTGGTGGCGCCCTGGTCGCATTCGGGCGGGGTGTAACCGGACGCCGCGGCCCCGGCGGTGGTCGTCGTCTTGGCGGTGTCCTTGTCTCCCGTCCCCTTCGCCGTCTCGTCGGAGGAACAACCGGCCAGGACGAGTGACGCGACCAGGAGGCCGGCGGTGGACAGACGAACGGCCTTGCGGCCCCGGTCGACGAGCATGGCGGGATCCCTGGTCGAGGTGCGCCGCGGCGAGCGCCGGGCCGGGCCGGACGCTACGGCCTGGCCAGAGCCCAGGCAACGACCCTCACCGGGCATGGGGTGTTGGCCGGGATGGTGAGGAGGAACCTCGGGCCTTTTCCGGGTCGTTCGGGCGAGGCTCTAGCTTTGCGGGATGCCTGAGCACACCATCCGCGAGCGCCTGGACGACCTGCTGGCCCGTAAGGAGCAGGCCCTCAGCCCAGGGTCGGAGCGCTCGATCCAGCGCCAGCACGACCGGGGCAAGATGCTGGCTCGCGAGCGCATCGACTACCTGCTCGACCCTGGCTCGTTCCACGAGCTGGACATGCTGGCCCGCCATCGCAGCCCCGACGTGGAGGATCGCCCCTACACCGACGGCGTCATCACCGGATGGGGGACCGTCGACGGGCGCAAGGTGTTCGTGTTCTCCCAGGACTTCACCCTGTTCGGCGGGGCGTTGGGCGAGGTGTTCGCCGAGAAGATCCACAAGGTGATGGACATGGCGCTCAAGGTCGGTGCCCCGGTGGTGGGCCTCAACGACGGCGCCGGTGCCCGCATCCAGGAAGGGCCGGTGAGCCTGGCGTCCTACGGCGGCATCTTCCATCGCAACGTGATGGCATCGGGTGTGACCCCCCAGATCAGCGTGATCATGGGCCCCTGTGCGGGTGGAGCGGTTTACAGCCCCGCCCTGACCGACTTCATCTTCATGGTCGACGACACCTCCTACATGTTCATCACCGGTCCCGACGTGGTGAAGACGGTGACGGGTGAGGACGTCACCCAGCAGGAACTCGGTGGCGCCCACACCCACTCCTCCAAGTCAGGCATCGCCACCTTCACCGCCCCCGACGACAAGGCGGTCCTCGACGACGTCCGGTTCCTTCTGTCGTTCCTCCCGTCCAACAACCTGGAGACCGCTCCGGTCATCGACTCGGGCGACCCCCACGACCGGCCCACGCCAGAGCTGCTCGACCTGATCCCCGACAGCGCCAACGTCCCCTACGACATGCGCAAGGTGGTGGAGGCGGTCGCCGACGACAACGAGTTCTTCGAGTACTTCCCCCGCTGGGCCACCAACATCATCTGCGGCTACATCCGCCTCGGCGGCCAGTCGATCGGTGTCGTGGGCAACCAGCCGGCCGCCTACGCCGGGGTGCTCGACATCGAGGCGTCGGAGAAGGCGGCCCGGTTCGTGCGGACCTGCGATGCCTTCAACATCCCGCTGCTGACCTTCGTGGACGTGCCGGGGTTCCTGCCCGGCGTCGACCAGGAGTACAACGGAATCATCCGTCACGGGGCCAAGCTGCTCTACGCCTACTGCGAGGCCACCGTCCCCCGCATCCAGGTCATCACTCGCAAGGCCTACGGCGGCGCCTACGTGGTCATGGACTCCAAGTCGATCGGTGCCGATCTGGCCTACGCCTGGCCGTCGGCCGAGCTGGCGGTGATGGGGGCGTCGGGTGCGGTCGAGATCCTCAACCGCTCCGACATCGCCGCCGCCGACGACAAGGACGCCAAGAAGGCCGAACTGGTCGATACCTACTCGGAGAAGTGGCTCAACCCCTACGTGGCCGCCGAGCGCGGGTACGTGGACGACGTGATCGACCCGACCGACACCCGGCGCATGCTGATCGACGGGTTCCAGATGCTGGACTCCAAGAAGGAAGAGTTGCCGCCCCGCAAGCACGGCAACATGCCGCTGTGAACCTCACGCCCTTCCTGCCCGGTGAGGTGTACTCGTGACCCAGCCGACCGTAATCACCCCCGACCCCTCCGAGGAGGAGGTTGTGGCCATCCTGGCCGCGCTCCAGGCCGCCACCCCGGGTCCGGGCTCGGCCGCGCCGGTCGAATCTCCCCGCTGGAAGTGGTCCGGTCGTTGGTGGTCCAAGCCCATCCCGGCCCGGCGCGTCCGACCCTGGTGACCTGACTGCCCGCGGTTGAGTCACGCTCGATGTGACGGGCGGCCCAGCCGGGTTCGCTAGGACTACTGGGCCGATAAGGTCGGCAGCGATGGACGCCGAGTTCCCCGACGGCTCCGACCCGGTCGTCGACTGGCGTGACGCCGTCAGCCACGCGTCTCCTCCGCCAGAGCTGACCACGGTCGGTCCCGATTTTGCCGTCGTTCACGAGGGCCCCCTCGTGCGCCGTTACGCGGACCTGGAGCCGGGCACCCACCACGAGTTGGAGGGCTTCGCCTTCACCACCCTGGCCCCCCGAGGCGAGTTGTTGGCCACGTTCGCGACGGTGAACGACGTCCACTTCGGCGAGGAGGTGTGCGGTGAGGTCCACGGGACCGACATCGGCCCGACCTTCCGGTCCGAACCGGGCGATCGGCCCTACCCGGAGTTGATGAACCGGGCTGCGGCGGCCGAGATCTCGCTCCTCGCCCCGGTGGCGGTGCTGGTCAAGGGAGACCTGACCTCCAACGGCACCGAGGCCGAGTACGAGGCGTTTCGGGCCGTGTACGAACCGGCCTTCGGAGACCGTCTCCACGTCATCCGCGGCAACCACGAGTCCTACAACCACGCTCCGTTCGCCAGAGCGTCCATCCAGCGGGTCGACCTCCCCGGAGTGTGCGCGGTCCTGGTCGACACCTCGGTCGACGGATCGCCTTCGGGCACCGTCACCGCTGAGCAGCTCGACGAGATCGATTCCATCGCGGCATCGGCGGATCGGCCGGTTCTGTTGTTCGGTCATCATCACGTCGGTGACGCCGACTCACCCGAGCGGGCCGACCACACCTTCGGCATCGACCTCCACGCCTCGGCCCTGCTGGTCGACCTGATCTCCCGGCGCCCGATCGTCCGCGGCTTCTTCTCGGGCCACACCCACCGCAACCGGGTTCGTACCTTCGAGGCCACCGGTGACGTTCCCTACGGCGAGGTTGCCTCGGTGAAGGATTTCCCGGGGGTTTGGGCCGAGTACCGGGTGTACGAAGACGGGATCCTTCAGATCGTCCACCGGATCTCGGACCCCGCGGCGCTGAGGTGGAGCGATCGGACCCGCCACATGTTCCAAGGTCTCTACGAGGACTACGCGTTCGGGACACTCGAGGACCGGTGCTACGAGATCAGCATCGGCTGAACGTCCCCACCACAACAGGAGCAAGCCAGTGCCAGACACCGTGTTTCGAATCGAGGAGACCGGCGACGCGTTCCGCTTCGCCAGCCATTGGTGGCGGTCGATGGTCGGGGCGGTCGACGACGACGCCTGGGAGCGACCCGGTCTGGGCGAGTGGACGGTACGAGAGCTGGTGGCCCACACCGACCGGGCCTACCGGACCGTCATCGACTATCTGACGGGCGAGACGGTCGACCCCACGCCGATCGCCACCGCGGCCCAGTACTTCCGGGTGGTGCTGGCCGAGGAGACCCCTCACGTGCACATCGCGGCCCGGGCCAAGCGGGAGGCGGCCGAACGCGACGACTGGGTCGTCGCCACCGACGAGTTGGCCTTGCAGTGCGAGAAGTTGATCGGAGATTCGCCCCCCGACGCCACCTGCCACCTGATGGTGGGAGAGATGCCGCTCGATCAGTACCTGGCGACCCGGGTGGTGGAGCTGGTGGTGCACGGCATGGACCTGGCCGACGCCATCGGACTGGAGGTGAACCCCCCGCCGGTGTCCGCCGATGTCGCGGCCCGGGTCCTCACCGACCTGGCCGGCGAGGACGGCCCCGCCACGGTGGTGAGGGCCCTGGCCGGTCGTTCGTCGGCGCGCTCCGTACACGTGTTGCAATGAGGGACCCGAGCCGGCCCGGTACCGCTCGGGTGGGTCCGCCCGGTCCCGGTGACGGTCCGCTTCACGACCTGCGGGTGGTCGATCTGGCCACGGTGGTGGCGGGACCGGGCTGTGGCCGCTACCTGGCCGACTTCGGCGCCGACGTGATCAAGGTCGAGCGTCCCGGCTCGGGCGACACCACGCGGGCGATGGGGTGGACCGACCCCCGCGACGACGTGACGCTGTGGTGGAAGCTGATCGGGCGCAACAAGCGGACGGTGGTGCTGGACCTCAAGGACCCCACCGACCTGGACCGGGCCAGGAGCCTGATCGCCACCGCCGACGTGGTGATCGAGAACTTCCGGCCTGGGACCCTGGAGCGGCTCGGCCTGGATCCGGCCGATCTGATCTCGGCCAACCCTCGGCTGGTGGTCACCAGGGTGAGCGGCTTCGGCCAGGACGGTCCTTACGCCGCCCGACCTGGGTTCGCCACCCTGGCCGAGGCGATGTCGGGATTTGCTGCCATCAACGGTGAGCCCGACGGTGCACCGCTACTGCCGCCGATCGCGCTGACCGACGAGGTGACCGGCCTGGTGGCGGCGTTCGCCACCATGGTTGCGTTGCACTCGGGGGTGGGGCAGGTGGTCGACGTCAACCTGCTCGAGTCGTTGTTCCAGCTGATGGGTCCCCTGATGAGCAACTGGCGGTTGAACGGTGACCTCCAACCCCGACTGGGCTCGGGCATCCCCTACTCGGTACCGCGTGGCACCTACCGCTGTTCTGATGGAAGGTGGGTGGCCATCTCCACCAGCGCCGAGTCGGTGGCCCAACGGGTGATGGAGATCGTCGGGCTGGGGGGCGATCCCCGCATGGACGGTTTCGCCGGGCGGATAGCCCACCGTGACGAGGTGGAGGCTCGGGTGGCCGATTGGTGCTCGGCCCGCCCCTTGGCCGAGGTGCTTGAGGTGTTCGAGGAGGCCCACGCCGCCGCGGCACCGGTCTATGACATGAGCGAGTTGGCGGCGGACCCCCACGTCGAGGCCCGAGGGATGGTCTGCGACCTCGATGGAGTACCGATGCAGGGCCTGGTAGCTCGCCTGTCGG
>JAGQSO010000143.1 GCA_020439505.1 Acidimicrobiales bacterium | reverse complement strand
GGGGTGGGGGGTTGGGTTAGGGCGGTGGTGACGGCGGACAGCCAGGCGATGGGGTCTTCCAGTTGGGGGTAGTGGCCGGCGTTGGGGATCCAGGTGAGGGTTGCGTCGGGGCGGGTTGAGACCAGGCGCTCGGCCATCGCAGGAACCGCGATGGGGTCCTCGGGGCCCCAGATCACGTGCAGCGGGGACGGGTGGGTTTCGATGGAACCGGTGTAGCGGCTCTCGTTGGCCCGTCGGTCTTCGATGTAGCGGATGGTGCGAGGGAGCAGGGCATCGCCTCCGTCGTGGCAGACCAGCTCGGCGTGACCGGACATGTCGATCCCGGCGTGGGCCGGGGCGAGGGTGGCGCCCAGACTGGCGGCCAGCAGTTCGGGGCCGGGGCCCGCCTCGGCGACGGCGTCGGGCAGGTCGAGCAGCATGAGTTGGCCGGCGGTGAGCTGGGCCATCCCGATGTAGATGCTGCCGTTGGTGACGATGCGGCGGGTCACCGTGGCCGGCCAGGAGCCGTCGATGGTCCGGGCCAGCAGTTCTCCCCCCACGGTGTCGCCCATGTCGTGGGTGAGCAGGGCGAAACGGTCCAGTTCGAGGTGGGCGAGCACCCCGGCGGCCACGTCGGCTTGGAGCTCGATCGAGTACCTCCGGTCGGGTTTGGCCGACAGGCCGAACCCGAGGAGGTCCATCAGCACCACTCGTCGGTCGCGGCTCAGGTGGTCGACGACGGGGGCGAAGTCGAACGAGGAGGTGGGGAAGCCGTGGATCACCACCAGGGGATCTTGAGCGTCGGTGTCGGCAGGAACATCGACCACGAACACCGGGTAGGTGGCCCCTTCGGTGGACACCTCCAACAAGGTGCCGCGGCTGGCCCATTGCTCGACGTCGGGGTGGGTCCAGTGGGTCATCGGGATTTCCTCTCGGTGGACCTGGTGGCTTTGGTAGGTCCGGTGGGATCGAGCAGCGCGGTGAGGGCCGTTGTCCAGGCCTGGTGGATCCGGCGGTGTGAGCGGGCCAGGTCGTGGCGGAGGAGGTCCCATGCTTCGAACCCGGTGAGCGAGGTCACGACGGCGGCCACGTCGGTGCGCCGGGTCGGGGTCAGGCCGGTCAGCTCTGGCGCGAAGTGCGTCCTCACCTGGTCGATCTGGGCGAGGCGGCTCGTGCGGAGAAGGTCGGCGAGCTCTGGGTTGTCGACCGCTCGGGCTCGACCTAGTCGGACCACCGGCCCGATGGCCTCCCACAGCGCGGTCCGGCTCCTGACCAGGCGATCGATGCGGGCGTCGAGGGGGCCGTGGCCGAGGTCGGGGATCTCGAATCGATGGGTGTGGCGGTCCAGGAAGGTGATGCTGGCTTCGAGTTGGAGGTCGTCGATGCGCCCGAAGTTGCGGAACAGGGTGGCCTCGGAGATCCCCGCTCGGGACACCACCTCAGCGGTGGTGGGGGGTACGTGGCCCTCGGTCAGCAGATCGACCACGGCCTCGATGACGGCGGCGCGGCCCCGTTGACGCCGAACCGTGCGGCCGTCGACCGGTGCCGCGTCGGCGGATGGGCCGGCGGGGTCGTCACGGGTGGTGGGCGGCACGATCCTGACGATAACACCCCGGTCAAGAAAGTGAGAGTAGGACTTGCAAATGTTTTGCTGGGGAGTACCCTGCGCTCAGTGGCCGACAGGGGTCGGCCGGATCAGGAGCCAGCCAATGGGCGATACCCATGACCCCCAGTCCGGATTCGGCGGCAAGATCGGCCGCACCCTTGCTGAGTCCGAGGCCTGGTTCGCCGAGCCGCCCCACCCGGGGTCTGACGCCCCGAACGTGGTGTTGGTGCTGTTGGACGACACCGGCTTCGCCCAACTCGGCTGCTTCGGCTCCGACATCGATACCCCCAACATCGACGCGCTGGCCGCCAACGGTCTCCAGTTCACCAACTTCCACGTCACCCCCCTGTGCTCGCCGACCCGGGCGTCTCTGCTGACCGGGCGTGCCCAGCACGCGGTGGGTATGCGGACCCTGTCCAACTTCCGCACCGGGTTTCCCAACCAGCTCGGCCACGTCTCCAACCACGCCGCCACTGTGGCCGAGGTGCTGGGCAACGCTGGCTACGCCACCTTCTGCACCGGTAAGTGGCACCTGGCCCCGATGGAGCAGGGCTCGGCTGCCGGCCCCTTCGACCAGTGGCCCCTCGGCCGAGGATTCGACCGCTTCTACGGGTTCCTGGAAGGTGAGACCGACCAGTTCCACCCCGACCTGGTGTGCGACAACCACCACATCGAACCGCCGGGGCGGCCCGCCGACGGCTACCACCTGAGTGAGGACCTGGTCGACCAGCTCCTGCGGATGATCTCGGACTCCACCTCGGTCCGGCCCGACCGGCCCTTCTTCGCCTACCTGCCCTTCGGTGCCACCCACGCCCCCCACCAGGCCCCGGCCTCCTACCTGGAGAAGTACCGGGGTCGCTATGACGAGGGTTGGGACGTGGTGCGCGAACGGTGGTTCCGACGCCAGATCGACGAGGGCGTCATCCCGGCCGACACCGTCCTGTCCCCCCGCAACCCCGGGGTGGAGCCGTGGGAAGACCTGTCGGCGAACCAGAAGGCGTTCGCCGCCCGTCTCCAGGAGGCGTTCGCCGCCTTCTTGGACCACACCGACGACCAGATCGGTCGGCTGGCCGAGGGGCTGCGAGAGCGGGACCTACTCGACAACACCATCTTCATCGTCTTGGCCGACAACGGCGCCTCCCAGGAGGGAGGCACCACCGGGGTCATGCACGAGATGAAGTACTTCAACTTCATCGCCGAGGACGTCGACGCCGCGGTCGAGCGCCTGGATGACATCGGCGGGCCCCACAGCCACACCAACTACCCGTGGGGTTGGGCCCAGTGCGGCAACACCCCGTTCCGGTGGTACAAGCAGAACACCCACGAGGGTGGGGTCCACGTTCCCCTGGTCGTCCACTGGCCGGCAGGCATTGATGCCGCGGTGGCGGGCACCAAGCGCAGCCAGTTCGTCAACGTGTCCGACATCGTCCCCACCATCTATGAACTGGTGGGCGTCACGCCCCCCGACGTCTACCGGGGTCTCCCCCAGATGGCCGTCACCGGGCACTCGTTCGCGTCGGTGCTTCCCGACGCCGCGGCTCCGGCCACCAACACGGTCCAGTACTTCGAGATGATGGGAAGCCGGGCGCTGGTGGCGGGGGAGTGGAAGGCGGTGTGCCGTCACAACTACGGCATGGACTTCGACACCGAACAGTGGGAGCTGTACCACCTGGCCCGGGACTGGTCCGAGACCAACGATCTGGCCGCCGTGCACCCAGACAAGCTGGCCGAGCTCCAGGACCTGTGGTGGCGGGAGGCCGAAAGCCACGGGGTTCTGCCGATGGATGACCGCCTGGTCGAGCTGTTCGGGGCCCGGTTCCGGGCCAACTCACCTCACCCGCCGTCCATGCGCTACGTGTACCGGCCGCCCATGTCCCCGCTGCCCGGACAAGCGGCGGCGGCCATCGGGGCCCGGTCCTTCGACCTGACCGGCCGAGTCACCCGTGGCCCCGGAGACGAGGGCGTGTTGTTCGCACTGGGTACCGAGAACTCCGGCTTCACCATCTTCGTCCAGGGAGACCGGCTGGTGGTCGACTACAACGCCTTCGACGACCATGCGGTGGCCGAGTCGACGGTGGAGATACCTCACGGTCCCGCCGTCCTCACCGCCCGGGTCCGGGTGGGGCGGGCTCGGGCCGGGCGCATCGACCTGGTGGTCAACGGTGAGGAGGCCGGCGGGGTCGACGTACCCCAGTTGGTGTTCATGTTCTCCTCGGTCGGGGCCAGCGTGGGTTACGACCATGGTTCGCCCGTGAGCACCCGCTACGACAGCCCGTTCCCGTTCAGCGGCACCCTGCACGAGGTGGTGGTTCAGGTCCACGACGCTCCCCCGAGCGCCGAGGACGACGCCGAGGCGGCCGCCCGCGAAGCCGAAGCCCTCGCCGCCATGGCCCGCCAGTAGAGCCAGGCTGACGAAGGACGAGCTGCCATGAGCCCCATCTCGGTCACCCTCCTGGGCACCGGAAGCCCCCTGCCCGACGCCAACCGGGCTGGGCCATCGACCCTGATCACCGCCGGTTCCAGCCACTACCTGGTCGATGCCGGCCGGGGTGTGCTGATGCGGCTGGCCGGGGCCGGAGTCGCTGCCACCCGGTTGACGGCGGTGCTCGTCACCCACCTGCACAGCGATCACATCACCGACCTCACCGATGTGATCACCACCCGGTGGGTCATGAGCTTCGCTCCCACCCCGTTGACCGTCGTCGGCCCGCCCGGGACCGCGGCGGTGGTCGACCACATCCTGGCCTCGCTCGGTCCCGACATCGGCTACCGGATGGCCCATCACGCCGACCTCGGGTACCGGCCCCCGGTCGAGGTGGTCGAGGTGGAGGACGGCCCGGTCGACGTGGCCGGCGAGGCGACGGTGACGTGTGCACCCACCGATCACAAGCCGGTCCATCCCAGCATCGGGTTCCGGTTCGACCACGGCGGTGCGTCGGTGGTGGTGGCCGGCGACACCGTTCCCTGTGCCGGGCTCGACCGGCTCTGTGGCGGGGCCGGTGCCTTGGTGCACACCGCCATCCGCAAGGACATCATCTCGGCCATCGGGATCCAGCGGCTTGTGGACACCCTCGACTACCACTCGTCGGTGGAGGAGGCAGCCCAGACGGCCAGCCGCAACGGCGTCGGAACCCTTGTGCTGACCCACTACGTGCCGGCCTTCCCGCCCGGTGGCGGGGAGGACTGGCGAACCTTGGCTGCCACGCACTTCTCGGGTCGGATCGAGCTGGGAGACGATCTGCTCCGGGTCGATGTCGAGCCGACCTGACCCACCCATCACCCACCCACCGCGGAACAAGACCCGAGGAGACCGAACCATGGACGTGATCCGTACCCCGGACGAACGCTTCGAAGACCTGCCCGACTTCGCCTTCGCCCCTCACTACGCGTCGGTTCCGGCCGAACCCGGTGACGGTGGCTCAGGCGACACCACTCTGAGGGTTCACTACCTGGAGGAAGGTCCCGCCGACGCCAGCCCGGTGCTGTTGATGCACGGCGAACCGTCGTGGAGCTACCTGTACCGCCACATGATCCCGCCATTGGTGGCGGCCGGTCACCGGGTGATCGCGCCCGACCTGGTCGGGTTCGGGCGCAGCGACAAGCCGACCCGGATGGAGGACTACAGCTACGCCCGCCACGTGGCGTGGATGTCGTCGCTGGTCTTCGACCACCTCGACCTGCGTGACATCACCTTCTTCGGTCAGGACTGGGGTGGCCTGGTTGGTCTGCGGTTGGTGGCCGCCCAGCCCGACCGCTTTGCCCGCCTGGTCGTGGCCAACACCGGCCTACCCACCGGCCACGGCGCCATGAGCGAAGCCTTCTTGGCCTGGCAGAAGTTCTCCCAGGAGGCCGAGCACTTCCCGGTCGGGGCCATCGTCAACGGTGGCTCCGCCTCCGACCTCCCGCCCGAGGTGGTCGCCGCGTACGACGCCCCGTTCCCCGATGACTCCTACAAGGCCGGGGCCCGGATCTTCCCGACCCTGGTGCCGACCTCGCTCGATGATCCGGCCAGCGCCGACAACATCGCGGCGTGGGAGGTCCTGGGTCGCTTCGACCGTCCGGTGTTGTGCGCATTCAGCGACCAGGACCCCATCACCAAGGGCGGCGACGCCCCGTTCCTCGAGCGCATCCCCGGAGCTGCCGGTCAGCCCCACACCGTGACCGAAGGCGGCGGGCACTTCCTCCAGGAGGATTGCGGACCCCAACTGGCCCAGACGGTGATCGACTTCATCGCCTCCACCGCTTGACCACCTCTGCGGTTCGGGCGCTTACCTCTTCTGCCTCATCGGTGGGTCGGGAGCCAATGGGCGTGTTGGTACGGGGTCGGATTGTTGGTCGCACAGGTTCGCAGGTCGTCAGCCAGGCGCGAGTGCATGGCTCTGCCTGCACCCCGCCCTGCCTTCAGGGCGACGATCACGGTGGTCATCGGGAGCCCGGCAGCCTGACGTTGGTCGAGGAGCGGGAGGAAGTCGACGGCGTTCTCGGTGACCAGTGTGCGGTCGTCGGCGACGGCCGCGGCCAGTACATCGGCATCGGGTGCTCCGCCCAGGCCGATGGCCCGAACGTGCACCGCATCGTGGCCGTACCGGGCGAGAAGCTCGACCATCTGCTCGCCGTACATCTCGTCGAGCAGGAACCTCACTCGGCCAGGACGGCGGCGCGTGCTGCGGTCAGGCGTCGGGCCCGCTCCAGGGCCGCCTCGTTCGCCAGCAGTCGAGCCTCGATCTCGTCGATGTGGTCGGCCGCGTAGTCCACGGCGATGTGCACGAACCGGCTGCTGATTCCGAGGTCGTCTGCGGCGGCGGCCACGGCGTTCTCGCCGGTAGCTCCGGTTGCCCGGAGGGCCCGGATCACCTCGTCCACATCGGGACCGCCGGCCAGGCCGGCGCGCCACCCGCTGGGTCCGGGGCGGAACACCACCCCAGGGTGTTCGATGGCCGATAGGCCCTGGGCGAGGAGTCGGGTCACGAGCGTGGTCTCAGCCACTCCCTCGGCGGCGGCCTGAGCGGCGAGACGGGCCTTGAGGTCAGGATCGAGCCGGTAGGAGGTCGACGTCACCATGTACCGCATTGTACCGCGCTGTGCTACCCCGAGAAGCGGGATGCGATGGCCTCTGACTCGGAGTGGATCGTGTCCTCGTCGACCAGGTCGGTGGCTTGGTCGATGAGTACCTGGGTGCGGGTTTCGAGGATCTCGGTGGCTCGTCCGCTCTCGAACAGGTCGGTCCGGAGCTGTTCGAGCTGCTTCTGGTACAGGGCTTCGAACGTCTCGTTGGCGTGGAACCTGGTTACCAGCACGTTGCTGCGGCCGAAGCCGGCGCGCCCGGCCTCGGTGATCTGACCTTCCTGGGGTAATTCGGGCATCTCGCCGATGGGGGGAGCGCCAGGAGCACCGCTTCCGATTCCTCCGCCCGGTCCGCCACCCATGGGGCCGCCCGGACCGCCACCCATGGTGCCGAAGGCCAGGTTCAGGTCCCACGGGACCACGGTGAAACGCCCGGTCTCGGCATCCCACCAGAGGTAGCTGTTGTTGCCGGGGCCGTCGATGTCGTCGAAGTTGTCGACGAGTTCCATCATGGCCAGGTAGGTGGCGAAGGAGTCGACATCGAGATAGTCGGCCAACTCAGCCTCGAAGGTGGCGTCGTCGGACTCGTTGATGAACTTCAACAGGGCGATGAGCGGGGTTAGATCGGCGACATCGGAACCGCCTTCCTGGTCGAACACCTCGTTGTAGGAGTCGG
>JAGQSO010000142.1 GCA_020439505.1 Acidimicrobiales bacterium | reverse complement strand
TCGAGCAGCCATGTCGATCTTGCCTTCCATGAAGAGGCAAGCCTTCTCCCAGGCCTGGGATCATGCGCTCAAAGTGTGTGAGGCACCAAACATCTCCAAGCGCTCAAAGTGTGTGAGGCACGTCGGGTACTGGACATATCTGTCCGGTCGGAGTTGACTAGGGAAGAGGCGGCAACACCTCTCAGGGGTCCGCCGTTCCGGCCTTCTCTCCCTCCAAGGCCGGGGCGGCGGACCCCGACGCGTCCGGGCCCATTGGGTCGCTAGGCGTGGACGCGTCGGTCCCGGTCCCGGTCCGTCAGTGCCGGTGCACGCCGAACACGACGCGGCGTCAGCTCCGGCGGTGAGCTCGGACGGGTCCGGCGGTGGCGGCCAGCACGAAACCCAAGGTCGCGATCAAGGTGATGGCAGCGCCGGGCGGGATGTCCAGGTGGTAGGCGGCCATCATGCCGGCACCGCCCGCCGCGGCACCCCACGCTGTCGAAGTGATCAGCATCGGCCCGAACCGGTCGGTGACCAGGCGGGCGGTGGCGGCCGGGATGACCAGACAGGCCGACACCAGTACCGCCCCGGTGACCTCCAGGGCGCCCATCACCGTCAAGGCCAGCAGGACCATGACCAGGTCGTCGAGGCGGTCGACGGGACTACCAGCGGCGCGGGCCACCTCGGGGTCGAAGGTGGTGAACAACAGCGCCCGGTAGCCGAAGCCGACGACCAACACCGCTGTAGCCAGGATCAGGGCCACCACGGCCACGTCCGCCGCTTCTACCCCCAGCACCGACCCGAACAGGACGGCGTCGAGGCTGCGGCGGGCCTGTCCCCAGCGGGCCAGCACCGCGACCCCGAGGGCGAAGGCCGCAGTTGTCACCACGCCGATCACGGCGTCGGCCCTCAACACGCCCCTGCGGGTTAGGCGCCCGATGGTCACCGAGGCGACCAACCCGCCCACCCCAGCGGCGGCGTAGAACGGAACCCCCAGCACCGAACCGAGGGCAGCGGCTCCGAACACGGTGTGGGACAGGCCGTGACCGAGGTAGCTCATGCCCCGCAGCACCACGAAGGTTCCGACCAGGCCGCACAGGGCGCCAGCCAACACGGCCACCGCCATCCCGTGCCGGAAGAACTCGTAGCTGAGCGGTTCGGTGAGCCAGTTCACCGCTGGTTTCGCTCCCCCGCAGTGTGGTTCCGGTCATGGTGATGGCCGGGGACATGGTGGTCGAGCCCAGAGCCGGGACGATGACGATCGACCACCACCGGGAGCCCGCTGTGGCGCAACACGTCCATGGGGGCACCGAAGGTCTGCTCCAACACATCGGGCACCAGCACGGTGTCGGGCGGCCCCTCGGCGACGATGGTGCGGTTCACGCACACCACGTGGGGCAGGTGGGCGGCCATCCCGTTCAGGTCGTGGGTGCTCAACACGATCGCCACCCCTCGGGTCCGGTTCAGGTCGGCCAGGCGGTGGAGCAGGTCGTGGCGGGTGCGGACGTCGACGCCGGCGGTCGGTTCGTCCAGCACCAACAGATCGACGTCTTGGAGCAGGGCGCGGGCCACGAACACCCGTTGTTGTTGGCCGCCGGAGAGATCGCTGATGTGGCGGTCCTCGAGTCCGGTCAGGCCGAGTTGGTCGAGCACATCGGCCGCCGCCTCCCGTTCGGCCCCGGTGGTCCATGGCCAGCGGTGAGCTGGTCGGCGCCCCATCAGCGCCACATCGGTCACCGACACCGGGAAGTTCCAGTCCACTACCTCCATCTGGGGGACATAGCCCACCCTCAGGTCGGGTCGACGCCGGGCCACACCGGCGGTGGGGCGCAGCGCACCGGTCAACACCCGCAGAACGGTGGTCTTGCCCGACCCCGACGGGCCGACCACTCCGATCAGTGCGCCGTCGGCCACCCCGAGGTTGACGGCCTCGATGGCCAAGGTGTTCGACCGGGGGTGACGGCTTGGTAGTGACCATCGGGTCCTGGCCTGGTAGGCGACCGAGACCCCGCTGAGCGTGACCAGGTCGCCAGCAGGGCCCGAGGCCTCCGTCATTGGGGGTAGGTGGCGTGGTCGACGGCGACGTCGGAGACGTCCAGAGCCTCCAGGGCCGAGGTGTCGCCTCCGAAGGCGGCGACGATGGTCACGTGGTTGAGGCGCATCAATCCCAGCCATGAGTGGGTTTGTTCGCCGGGTTTCCCGGGCAGGTCGTCGTCGCGCAGGTCGTCGACGTAGCGGGCGCCGGTCTCGGCGCTGATCTGTTCGAGCACCGGTGAGGGGAAGACCTCCGAACCGAACACCACCGGAACGTCGTTGGCGCGGATCTGGTCGATCAGGGCGGCCACGTCGTTCGGGGATGGCTCGGCGAAGTCCGAGGGTTGGATGGCGCCCAGGATCTTCCAGTCGTAGTGGTCAGCGAAGTAGGCGTAGGCGTCGTGGTAGGTCAACAGTGTGCGTGAGCGCTTGGGAATGGTGGCGGTGGCGTCGGCCATGGCCGAATCGAGGGCCTTGATTCGAGCGGCGAAGGCATCGTGGTTGGCCCGGTAGGTGGCGGCGTTGGCGGCGTCATGGGTGATCAGAGCGTCTCGGATCACCGCGGCGTACTCGGCGACCATGGGCGGGTTGGTCCACAGGTGAGGGTTGGGTTTTCCGCCCTCCCGGGGGAACGAGAAGTCGAAGATCCACTCGGAGCGGGGGAGCACCTCGTCGCCTAACTTCACGATCTCGGCTCCCGGAGCCAGGTTGGCCTTGGCCAGGTCCTCGGTGGGGTCTTCCAGGCCGAGCCCGTTCACGAACACGATGTCGGCCTCGGCGAGTGCTCGGGCCGCCGAAGGGGGCGGCTCGAACGTGTGGGAGTTGACGCCCTCGGGCACCAGGCCGGTCACTGCAACGTCGGGCCCAGCGATGTTGGCCACGATCGACGTAAGCGGCGACACCGTGGTCACCACTTGAAGGTCGGGCCGGGGGGAATCTCGGGTGGCTGTGTCGCCATTATCGGCTGAACAACCAGTGATCATCGTCGCAGCCATGACGGCTATCAGGCCGACGACGACACCGGCGCGACGGCGGGCTTCTTGTCCGATGGGGTGGAGAACCATGGGCCCAGGCTAGTTGCGAATAACTTGCATCTAGAAGTCGTCGGGGTCGGGCGGGGACTATTTGCGCCTAAGGCGTGGCGTTACGGTGAGACCGTGGCAGATGGTGGTGCGCAGGAGATCCTCGACCAGCTGAGACGGAGCGGCGTAAGGCTGACTGGGCCTCGGGTGGCGGTGGTGGAGGCCTTGGTCGCCTCGCCCGGCCATCATGTGACCGCCGGGGAGGTGGTCGAGCACCTGCGTCGCGTCGACCCGGGTTTCCACGAGTCGACCGTGTATCGATCGTTGGAACGTCTAGTGGAGGCCGGGCTGATCACCCGCATCGAGGTCGATTCCGGTCCGGCCGTCTATCACCTGACCACTGCTCCTCACCACCATGTGGTGTGTGAACGCTGCGGACGGGTTACCGGCGTCCCCGCCGACCTTCTCGACGGAGTGGCCAAGAAGCTCCTGGGAGCGCATAGCTTCGAGCTTCGAACCGATGCCGTCACCCTGCCCGGCCGGTGCATCCGCTGCCCCGAACCGGCGAGCGGACCAGTGTCGATGGGGACGGGATCAGCGCTGGCCCACGATCACTGACCGCGCTCGACCTCCCGATGACATTGGCGCTTGCGGCCCCGCCGACTCGGGATCAGAGCGCGGTGCGGAGCTCGTCGACCACGTGGTCGATGCAGCGGGTCAGGGCGACCACGTCGTCGGAATCGATGGCGGGGAACAGGGCGATTCGGAGCTGGTTGCGGCCAAGCTTGCGGTAGGACTCGGTGTCGACGATCCCGTTGGCCCTCAGCACCTTGGAGATGACGGTGGCGTCGACCGAGTCGTCGATGTCGATGGTGGCCACCACGTTGGAGCGCAGCGCTAGGTCGGTGACGAACGGCGTGGCATAGCTCGACGCCTCGGCCCAGCCGTAGATCGCTTCGGCCGAGCGGGCGCAGCGGCCACTGGAGAATCCGAGGCCACCGTTCTGGTTGATCCACTCCATCTGGTGAACGGCCAGGAAGATGGTGGCCAAGGCTGGAGTGTTGTACGTCTGGTCCTTGAGCGAGTTGTCCAGGGCGATCTTGAGATCCAGCGATGCCGGGATCCACCGGCCGCTCGACGCGATCCGCTCGATGCGCTCCACGGCCGACGGTGACACCGCGGCGATCCACAGCCCGCCGTCAGACGCCAGGCATTTCTGGGGGGCGAAGTAGTAGACGTCTGTCTCTGCCGCGTTGAACCGCAGACCTCCCGCCGCCGAGGTGGCGTCGACGGCCACCAGCGCTCCGGCGTCGGCACCCTCGGGTCGGCGGATCTCGGTGGCGACCCCGGTGGACGTCTCGTTGTGGGTGAGGGCATACAGGTCGATGCCGGCCTCGGCGACCGCGACCGGGGCGGTACCGGGGTCGGCGGAGATCACCGACGGATCGGACAGGAACGGTGCCCGAGTGGTGCACTCGGCGAACTTGGCCGAGAACTCGCCGAAGGTGAGATGTTGGCTGCGCTGTTCGACCAGACCGAAGGTGGCGGCGTCCCAGAAGGCGGTGGTGCCGCCGTTGCCCAGGATCACCTCGTAGCCGTCGGGGAGGGCGAACAGCTCCTGCACGGCGTTGCGCAGCCGGCTCACCATGAACTTGACCGTGGACTGGCGGTGGCTGGTCCCGAGGTAGTCGGGGGCCTCGGCGGCCAGGGCAGCCACCGCTTCGGGGCGCACCTTGGAGGGCCCGCAACCGAACCGGCCATCCGCGGGGAGCAGGTCGGCGGGAATGGTGATGGCGGGGATGGCGGTCATGGCGCCAGTGTCGCAGCCAACCCGTTCGGGAGGCGAGCCGAGTTTCGGCTCGTCGATGGGTGAGCCGACGGTGGCTACACGGTACGAAACCGGATGTGAGGGCTGGGGGAGCGCGTGCCACCATGGGCCCCATGGGTTCACGACTCTCAGACCGCATCGCTGCCATCGCTCCCTCGGCCACCCTGGCCGTGGATGCCAAGGCCAAGGCCCTCAAGGCAGCCGGTGAACCGGTGATCGGCTTCGGTGCCGGTGAGCCCGACTTCGCCACCCCCGATCATGTGGTCGAGGCGGCGGTAGCGGCGGCCCGTGATCCCCGCAACCACCGCTACACCCCCGCCGGAGGCCTACCCGAGCTGAAGGAAGCGGTGGTGGCCAAGACCGCCCGCGACTCGGGTTACAGCGTCGAGGCCGGCCAGGTCCTGATCACCAACGGCGGCAAGCACGCCGTGGCCAACGCCTTTGCCGCCCTGATCGACCCGGGCGACGAGGTGCTGTTACCCGCCCCGTACTGGACCACCTACCCCGAGCCCATCAAGCTCAGCGGCGGTGTCCCGGTCGAGTTGCCCACCGATGAGAGCACGGGCTTTCGGGTCACGGTCGACCAACTCGAGGCGGCCCGGACCCCTCGCACCAAGGCGCTGGTCTTCGTGTCGCCGTCCAACCCGACCGGCGCCGTGTACCCCCGCGCCGAGGTCGAGGCCATCGGCCGCTGGGCGGTCGAGCACGGCATCTGGGTGATCACCGACGAGATCTACGAGCACCTCACCTACGGCGACGCCGAGTTCACCTCCATGCCCACGCTGGTACCGGAGCTGGCCGAACGCTGCATCGTGCTCAACGGTGTGGCCAAGACCTACGCCATGACCGGCTGGCGGGTGGGGTGGATGATCGCCCCCGCCGACATCATCAAGGGCGCCACCAACCTCCAGAGCCACGAGACGTCCAACGTGGCCAACGTCTCCCAGCGAGCGGCCCTAGCCGCCCTCACCGGAGGATTGGAGGACGTGGCTCGGTTCCGCCAGGCCTTCGACCGTCGACGGATAGCCATGCACCAGGGTCTAAGCGCCATCCCCGGCGTCACCTGCCTGGAGCCCGAGGGCGCCTTCTACGCATTCCCGTCATTCCAGGCCGTGCTCCAGCGGCCGGTGGCCGGTCGCACGGTGTCCTCCACGTTGGAGCTCGCCGACCTGATCCTCGAGGAGGCCAAGGTGGCCATCGTCCCGGGCGAGGCCTTCGCCGCCCCCGGCTACGCCCGGCTGTCCTTCGCCCTGGGAGACAACGACCTGGCCGAAGGCATCCAGCGGATCGCCGATCTGTTGGCCCGCTGACCCCTGCTGCTGACCCTGCCACCGATACGGCCCCGTCCATGACCGATCCGTCGACTCGGCCCACGGTTCCCTACGGGGCGTGGCCGTCGCCGTTCACGCCGCAAAAGTTGGTGGCGGGGGCGGCGACGGTGGGCGAGGTTCGTGTTGACGGCGACGACATCTGGTGGAGTGAACAACGACCCGCCGAAGGCGGTCGCACGCAACTGGTTCGCCGAGGCCCCGACGGGGTGGCCGTCGACCTGTTCCCGCCCGTGGACCCTTCCGGGGACGGACGGGCGTGGAACGCCCGCACCGGTCTCCTCGAGTACGGCGGTGGAGCCTGGTCGGTCCGGGGTGGAACGGTGGTGTTCGCCGAGTGGTCAGACCAGCGTCTCCACCGTGTGGATCCTGGAGGGGAACCGACCCCGATTACTCCCGAGCCGACGGTGCCGCGAGGGTTTCGTTGGAGCGAGCCGAACTGGCTGGATGACGCCTGGCTCATCTGTGTGCGCGAGAACCATGAAGCCGAGGCCGTGGCCGTCGGGGGAGAGGCCCGCCACGAACTGGTGGCCGTACCGGTGGACGGATCCGCGGCCGACGACCCCGGGCAGGTGCGGGTGCTGGTGAGCGGACCCGACTTTGTGCATTCGCCGGCGGTGGGGGACGGTCGCCTGGCCTGGCTTCAGTGGCAGCACCCCGACATGCCGTGGGACGCCACCGAAGCGGTGGTGGGTCGCCTGTTGCGGGACGGGACCGGTGCCCCCGCCGAGGTGGCGTGGCCGGTGACGGTGGCCGGTGGGCCGGGCGAGTCGGTTGTGCAACCAGGTTTCACCGCGGCGGGCGACCTGGTGTTCTGTTCGGACCGCAGCGGCTGGTGGAGTCCCTGGCGTCTGAGCGCCGCCGCCCTGGACGGCGACGGCAGCGACGGCGGCACCTGGGACGTGGTGGGGGCGTCGGCCCGAGCCGAACCGTTGTTGTCCGACCCCGGACTCGAGGTGGAGATCGGGGGACCGCTGTGGGTCGGTGGCCTGCGGTGGTGGACCGAATTGGATCCGGGCCGTTTCCTCGTCTCGGTCACCGCGGCGGGTGCCGACGGGCTGGCGGTGTTGGAGGCCGACGGAACCCTGACCCGTCTCGCGGTCGACTTCACCGAGGTCAGCCAGCTGGTGGCCGGGCCCCGGTCCGCCGGTGCGGTGGTGGTCGCGGCCAGTCCGTTGCGTGAACCTCTGCCCTATCTGGTGACCCTCGGCGCCTCCTCGCCCGCGACCGCCGCTACCCCCGCGGTCCCCGCGGCGCAGGCCCGCTCGGTCGAGGTGACCGAGTTGCGCGCCCGGCGCGACCTGGGTGTGGACGACTCGTGGATCTCGGTGCCCCGCCACGTCACCTTCGTGTCGGCGAGGGAACGGACCGCCCACGCCCTCTTCTACCCGCCCACCAACCCCGAGGTTCGGGGTCCCGACGGCGATCGGCCCCCGCTCATCGTCACCATCCACGGCGGGCCCACCTCGGCGGCCCGTCACCGCCTCGACCTGGCCAAGCAGTTCTGGACCAGCCGGGGTTTCGCGGTCGTCGACGTCAACCACGGTGGATCGACGGGCTACGGCCGACCGTTCCGGGATCTGTTGGTGGGCGAGTGGGGCGTGATCGACGTGGAGGACGCGGTGTCTGCCGCCCGTCACCTGGCCGATCAGGACCTGGTCGATCCCGACCGGCTGGCCATCCGAGGCGGGTCGGCCGGAGGTTTCACCACGCTCGCCGCCCTGTGCTTCCACGACACGTTCGCGGCGGGGACGAGCCTCTACGGCGTCGCCGACCTGGCCGTCCTGGCCCAGGACACGCACAAGTTCGAGAGCCGCTACCTCGACGGCCTGGTCGGGCCCTGGCCTGACGCGGCCGACCTCTACGCCGCGAGGTCACCCATCAACCACACCGACGGCTTCGACAAGCCGCTCCTGGTGCTGCACGGCAGCGAGGACGCGGTGGTCCCGCCGGCCCAGGCCGAAGTGGTGGTCGCCGCGCTGGTCGACCGCGCCGTTCCTCACGCCTACGTCCTCTTCGAGGGAGAACAGCACGGTTTCCGCCGGGCCGAGACGATCATCGCCGCCCTGGAGTCCGAGCTGTGGTTCTACGGCAGGGTGTTCGGGTTCGAGCCCGCGGACCGCCTGGCCCCGGTAGACGGAGCGGTCGGGCTCTGACCCCTCGGTCCACGACGTGAGCCAACCCGCAGACACATCTCGGACCGCTGGCAAGGCGGAGGAAGCCGCGGCCAGGCCTGTCCGCCGCGACCTGGTCCAGACGTGTCGGCCAGGTGTCTTGAAGTATGGGTCGGCCCGCCAATCCGCTTGCCTCTCAGCGTCCCAGGCAGCGCTCCACGCCGCGGCCGATCAGCGAGGCGAAGCGCTCCTGGCCGGCGTCGGTCAGGTGGATGTGGTCTACGCCGGTGTAGGCGGGGTCGGCGCCGAGTTCGGCCCAGTCGACCACCACGTCGGCGCCCCGTCGGATGACCCGATTGACCTCGACGGCGTCGTCGGGGTCGTAGTTCCAGGCTTCGGTCGTCTCGGTTGCGGTAACCCCGACTATGCAGGCGTCCCCGAAGGTCCTGGCCATGGTGGTCCAGGAACGCTCGAAGCCGTCGGGATCGAGGCCTGGCTGCCACACGTCGTTGGTGCCCAGTGCGACCACCAACACCTCAGGCGGGTCGTCGGAGTACTCCTCGACCATGGTCTCCATGATCGGTCCACCGAACCGGGCTGAGATCGGGCCTCCCGACATGCCTTCGCCGTAGAGGGCGGCCACCTTCAGGGACTGGTCGGCGAGAAGCTCACGCAGCCGGGCCCTCGACTGGACCGTCAGCGAGTCGCCAAGGATCGCCACCTTGGGGCCGGCACCGAAGTAGTCGTGTTCCAGGTCCCCTCCCGGTGAGGCCGGCCGGTCATCGGTGACCGCGGCCCCGCCATCGGTCGTATCGCCGTCCAGCGTCGTCGTAGGACCAGGTGCGCCCTCGGGATCGGTCGGGTCGGTCGCGGCCGTCGGGCCGCTCGGGCCGGTGGCGGATGAGACGAGGGGAGAGGCGTCGGTGGTGGTCGACGGGGAGCGGAGGGTCGATGGTCGCGCCGAGGCCTCCCGGGAGGTGGGGTCCACGGGCAGAGCGCGGCTGAGGGCCACCACGACCACGGCCAGCACGGTCACCAATACCCCTACGAGTACCTTGATGGTCAATTCTCCCCCGACGCCTCCAGGTGGGCGCGGATCCGACTTCGGTTGCTGCGGCGGCGGACCGGCGGGTGGACTGGCCGGACCGACGTCGTTACCAGTATCGACGTAGTCACCCGGTTGCTGAACCCCCTTTGATCGTCGGGGCGACCGCTTGCCAGACTCAACCCATGGCTCGCGTGCTGGTGTCCGAGAAGATCGCCGAGAAGGGGCTCGACGTGTTGCGGGCCGCCGGTCACGAGGTGGACGTCCGCCTCGACCTGACCCCCGAGGCGCTGGTCGAGGCCATCGCCGGGGCCCACGGGCTGATCATCCGATCGGCCACCACGGTCACCCCCGAGGTGCTCGACGCCGCCACCGATCTGGTGGTGGTAGGGCGAGCGGGCATCGGTCTCGACAACGTCGACGTCGCCCACGCCACCAAGAGGGGGGTGATGGTGGTCAACGCACCCCAGTCCAACATCCTCTCGGCGGCCGAGCAGACCATGGCGTTGCTGTTGGCCCAGGCCCGCAACATTCCCCAGGCTCACGGCGCATTGGTGGCGGGTCGCTGGGAGCGGTCCAAGTGGGAAGGCGTGGAACTGGCCGACAAGACCCTGGCCGTGGTCGGTCTGGGGCGGATCGGCAAGCTGGTCGCCCAACGGGCGATGGCTTTCGGGATGCGGATCATCGCCCACGATCCCTTCGTGGCTCCCGAGCGAGCCCAGGCGATGAACATCGAACTGGTGTCGCTCGACGAGGTGGCCGCCCAGGCCGACTTCATCACCCTCCACGTGGCCAAGACCCCCGAGACCATCGGTCTGATCGGCAAGGACTTCCTGGCCAAGGCCAAACCGAGCTTGAGGGTCATCAACGTGGCCCGGGGCGGGATCGTGGATGAGGCGGCGCTGGCCGATGCCATCCGCGAGGGACGGATCGCCGGAGCAGCACTGGACGTGTTCGCGACCGAACCGACCACCGAATCGCCCCTGTTCGAGTTGCCCCAGGTCGTGGTCACCCCCCACCTGGGTGCGAGCACCGAGGAGGCGCAGGCCAAGGCCGGTGACACCATCGCCGAACAGGTGGCCCTAGCACTGGCCGGCGAATTCGTACCCTTCGCGGTGAACGTGGCGGCGGCCGAGGCTTCCGAGACGGTACGACCTTTCCTAAACGTCGCCGAGCAGTTGGGAGCGCTGTTCGCCGGGCTCGCCGGGGACCTGCCCGACCGCGTCGAGATCGAGTACCAGGGCGAGCTGGCCGGTTATGACACCCGCATCCTGACGCTGTCGGTGCTCAAGGGCATGTTCAGCACCGGCGACGATCAGGTGTCCTACGTGAACGCTCCCCAGATGGCCGAGGCCCGGGGGGTCACCTACACCGAGTCGACGACCTCGGCCACCGTTGACTGGATCAACCTGATCAGCATCAGCGGCGGAGGTCACCAGATCGCTGGAACCTTGGTCGGGCTTCGGGCCGAGCCTCGCCTGGTCCAGATCGACGGGCACTCGCTCGACGTTCCCCCGTCCAGCCACATGCTGGTGGTCAACAACGACGATCGCCCCGGGGTGATCGGCCGGGTGGGAACGGTGCTCGGAGACGCGGGGGTGAACATCGCCGACATGGACGTGGCCCGGGTATCGAACGCCGCGGGGGCTCTCATGGTGATCTCGGTCAGCGAGTCACCCTCGCCCGAGGTCGTCGATCAGGTTCGAGCGGCCGACGGGGTCACCTCGGTGGCGGTCATCGGCCGCTGACGACAAGCCGCTGATACGAGCGCGCGCCCTCGGCCCGAGTGCCGTCGGAACGTGGGGGAGGGGTCCGGCGGTCACCGCGGCGACGGTGCGCGGGCCGAGGCTGTCCGTTCCTCAGCGCTTGGCCCGGCGGAGGCCGTCCGCTTCGGCGTCGACGCGGGTGGCATAACAGCGGTCGGGGTTGGTGCGCTGATAGGCCACCATGCCCGGCTCGTGGTACAGGCCGCTGCGGAGCTTGGCCTTGATCGGATGGCTGAGCGGGCATTCGCCGTCCTGGTCGGCGAAGACCCACCGCTCTCCGTGGGGAGCGGGTTCGGCCGGCACATCTGACGCCGACGTCGGCCGGTCGTCCTCGTCTTTGTCCTCGTCCCGTTCCTCGCCCGCCGCCTGGCCGGTCGGTGGGGTCGGGATGGCCGAGCGGGACTGCTGCGTGGTCGCAGAGGAGTCGCTGGTCGGTGTCGTCAGGGCCAACAGTGCAGGGGAGGGGGCCGGAGTGGTGAATACCGGTGCCGCGGGGCCGCGTAGTCGACGAATGATGACCAGGATCGCGGCGATGCAGGCCAGGGTCAGCGCGACTCGGACGGTGATGATTCGACGCACGTTGTGACCCTAGAGGGCGGGCGTCGTGGCCTTGGTCCGCGATCGGTCGTGGTGATGGCGCGGCCTTCTGATCCGGCAATCGTCGGGCGGTGGTTGGTGCCGTGGCAGGGCGACGCGGGCAAGCGGTGGGGGTGTGCGCGGGAATTCTGAGATTTCGCGCCACAACACCCCAAGACGTGCGCATACTGTTCGGCTGTTCATAAGCGGGCGATGCAAGGAGAGAGAACCCAATGGGCATCATGGACAAGATCAAGGGCGAGCTGGTCGACATCATCGAGTGGATCGATGATTCCCGTTCCACCCTGGCGTGGCGGTTCCCCCGCTACCACAACGAGATCAAGAACGGTGCCCAGCTCATCGTCCGGGAGGGGCAGGAGGCGGTGTTCGTCTACCGGGGCGCCCTGGCCGACCGCTTCACTCCCGGCCACTACGAACTGACCTCGGAGAACCTGCCGATCCTGGCCACCCTCCAGGGTTGGAAGCACGGCTTCAACAGCCCGTTCCGCAGCGAGGTGTACTTCATCAACACCCGCCCGGTGACCGACCTGCGCTGGGGAACTCCTCAGCCGGTCACGGTGCGCGACCCCGATTTCAAGATGGTGCAGGTCCGTGCCAACGGTCTTTGCGTCGTGAAGATCGACAACGCCGAGATCTTCCTCAAGGAGGTGATCGGCACCGATTCCAACGTGGACATCGACGAGATCACCGAGCTGCTCCGCCGGGTCATCACCCTGGCCTTCTCCGACTTGGTCATGGAGACCGGTCTGGGGGCGATCGACCTGCAAGGTCGCCAGGTTGAACTGTCGGCCAAGCTTCGGGATTTCGTGGCCGAACGGGTCGACGACGAGTACGGCCTAGCCATCCCCGACGTGACCATGAACATCTCGTTGCCCGACGAGATCACCGCGGCCATGACCCGCGGTGTCGCCCGAGGTGTCGAGGAGGGAGGCTTCCTGGACAACGTCGGAGACCTGGGGCGCTACCAGCAGGCCAAGCAGGCCGACGCCATGTTGGCGGCGGCCGAGAACCCCGGTGGCGGGGGAACGATGGGCGACATGATGGGCATGGGCATGGGCCTGGCCATGGCCGGCCAGATGGCCAACCAGATGACCGCGGCCGGTCAACCTGCGGCCGCACCGCCGCCGTTGCCCGCGGCGCAGACCTTCCACGTGGAGATCGGTGGTCAAGCCCAGGGGCCGTTCACCGTCGCCCAGATCCAGGCTGGTGTCGCCAACGGCCAGGTGACGGGCCAATCGTTGGTGTGGTCGGCCGGGATGGCCGCGTGGGCGGCCGCCTCCACGGTGCCCGCTCTCCAGGTCCTGTTCGCGGCGCCGCCGCCGTTGCCGCCCGCGGCCCCTCCCGCACCCCCCGCTGAATCGCCGGCTGCCCCGACACCGCCCGCGCCGTGAGCGACGCAGGGGCGCCCCCGCCC
>JAGQSO010000141.1 GCA_020439505.1 Acidimicrobiales bacterium | reverse complement strand
CCCGCAGGTACTCAGGAGCGAACACCGCTACTCCGGCCACCTCTCCCACCTGCTCCTGGTCGGGGCCGGGCCAGAAGTCCTCGTAGAGGAACGGTGCGGTGGATTCGCAGCACCCGGTTCCGATCGTGATCGACAGCGACCCGCGGCGGCGCCGGGCCATCTCGGCCACGATCTCGGTGGCGCGGTCGGTGGCGGTGACCTTCACCCCGTCGACCCTACCGCCGAGGTTCACCGTCTCGACGTCCTCGGCGCTAGTACCGTTGGCGTCGCCGACAGGGCGGGAATCCTGGGGGGCACCAGTTCCGTGGCAAGCCCGCCCACAACCAAGGAGCACACCCATGAAGTCACGACTGCTGGCCGCCGGCCTGCTGACCATCATGTTGCCGTTCGGTGCGGTCGCCTGCGGGGCCGACAGCACCGGCGAGCTCGACAAGGGCGAGCTGTCCAAGAAGCTTCAGGACGAAGCCCAGATGGACAAGGAGACCGCCGACTGTGCGGCAGACGCCCTGATCAAGGCCGACTTCACCGAGAAGGAGCTCGAGAACCCCGACGCCCTGTCGGGTGAGAAGGGCGAAGCCTTCACCAAGGCGATCGCCCAGTGCATGGGCATCGACCCGAGCCTCATGGAAGGCGTCACCGAAACCACCGAGTGACCCGGTGGCGGGTCGGTTCGACCCCCCATCAGTCCCGCACGAGAGGAGGCCCGGAGCACGAAGCTCCGGGCCTCCTCACTTTTCGTGATCCGGCGTCCCCGCCGGTTCGGTCAGATGTTGGCGCTCAGGGCGGACAGGTGGATGTAGTTGTCACGGCTGCCGCCCGGGTTGGCGTGGAGGTGCTTGACCTGCTGGTAGGCCCGGAGGCCCTGGATGCCCAGCTCTCGGCCGATCCCCGACTGCTTGTAACCACCGAAGGGCCGCTCGGGTGAGATCAGGTGGTAGTCGTTGATCCACACCGTGCCGGTCCTCATGCGGTTGGCGACGGAGCGCGCCCGGTCCAGGTTGGACGACTGCACGCCACCGGCCAGTCCGTAGATGGAGTCGTTGGCGATGGCCACCGCCTCGTCGTCGGTCTCGAAGGGGATGACCGACAGCACCGGCCCGAAGATCTCCTCCTGGGCGATCTTGGCCGAGTTGGGAACACCGGCGAAGATCGTCGGGGTGTAGAAGGCGGCAGGATCGAGCCCGTCGGCCAGCCCGTCGGGACGCTTGCCGCCACAGATCGGCTCGCCCACCTCGGAGCGCCCGAGGGCTACGTAGCGCTCGACCGTCTCGACCTGGCTGCGGCTGACCAGCGGACCGAGGTCGGTCTCGAAGTCCATCTGGCTGCCGATGATGATCTTGCCGGCCTTGTCGGCGAGCAGCGACAGGAACTCGTCGTAGATGCTCTTGTGGACCAGGGCGCGGGTTCCGGACTCGCACACCTGACCGTTGTGGAAGAACGTGCCCCACAGGGTGATGGCCGCCGCGATGTCCAGGTCGGCATCGTCGAGGATGATGTTGGCGGACTTGCCGCCGAGCTCCAGGGTCACCGGCTTCACGGTGCCCGACGCCAGCTGCATGATCCGTCGGCCCACCTCGGTGGATCCGGTGAAGGCGGTCTTGTCGACCAGCGAGCTGGCGGCGAGCTCCTCACCGGCGGTACCGCCGGGGCCGGCAACGATGTTGGCGACGCCGGGCGGAAGGTCGACCTCCTGGAACACCTCGCCCAGCATCAGGGCGGTGATCGAGGTGAACGACGCCGGCTTGAGCACCGAGGTGTTACCCGCGGCCAAGGCGGGGCCGAGCTTCCACGCGGCCATGATGAACGGGAAGTTCCAGGGAATGACCCCGGTGCACACACCGTGGGGCTCGTAGCGCACCCAGTTCTGCGACGGGGGGAACGGGGTACCGGGAAGTTCGATCTCCTCGGCCTCCTCGATGGCCAGCTTGGCGAACCACCGGAAGGCACCCACCGCTCCGGGCACGTCGGCAAAGGTGGACTTCTTGATGGTTCCGCCGCCGTCGCGGGACTCCATCTCGGCGAAGGCACCGGCCTTGGCCTCGATGGCATCCGCGATCTGGTTCAGCTTGTCGCCACGCTCCTTGCCCGACATGCGGGGCCAGGGGCCTTCGTCGAAGGCCTTCCGAGCGGCCTCGATGGCTCGGACGGAATCCTCCCGCCCGGCCTTCGCGACTTCGCCGATGGGCTGGCCGGTGGCGGGATCGGAGGTGGTGAACGTCTCGCCCGACTGGGCTTCGACGTATTCACCGTTGATGAAGAGCTTGTAGTCGGCCATGTGCCGCGGCCCCCTTGGCTGCGTGGTGACGGGTGGTGTTGGACGACAGGTCGGGAGGTGGGGCGGTGAGACCACACCCACTTGACCCGTCGGTCAGGAAACTAGTCCGACCGGGACCGAACCGCACCCGCGAGCCAGCGGGCGTCGACATCGTCGACGTCGTCTCCCACCGCAACGCCTTCGACGGCGAGCTTGCGCAGGTGAGCCCAGACGCTGAACCGCGCCACTGGGTGGAGGGTTTCGGGCACGTCGACGTAGATCGCCTTCACGAGTTCGGTGACGTCCGCGCCCTCGGGACCGAAGGCTTCCAACGCCTCGATCACCTGACGTTCCCGGTCGGCTCGATGGTCGAGGTAGTAGGTGAGACAGGCGGCCGGATCCTCGATCAGGTGACCGTGGGCCGGGGCGATGGCCGTGAGGGCCGGATCCCATCGACGCAACCGCTCCACCGCGGCCACGTAGTCACCCATGTCGCCGTCGGGGGGGACGATGACCACCGTGGAACCACCCATGACGTGGTCGCCGGCCAGAAGGGTGCCCTCCTCCTCGACCAGATAGCAGAGATGATCGGAGGCGTGGCCAGGCGTGTGGATGGCCCGGAGGGTGAAGTCGGGTCCGGTCACGGTGTCGCCGTCGGCGAGATGGCCGGTGCACTCCAGTCCGCCCCGATCGGCGAAGGCGAGCACCTCGGCCCCGGTCATCTCGGCCAACCGAGCCGCTCCCGGGGCGTGGTCGGGGTGGGTGTGGGTGCACAGGATCCAGCGGATCTGGCCGACACCGGCCAGCACGTCAATGTGGGCGGCGATGTCAGGGCCGGGATCGACCACGGCCAGATCCGTCGTACCGACCACATAGCTGTTGGTCCCGGGTCCGGTCATGGTGGAGGGGTTGGGGCACAGCACCCGTCGCACCAGCGGGGTCAGCCGGGTGGGCACCCCGACCACCAGGGGCGCCGTGGTGTCGTCGCCGGAGCCGGTCACGTCCAGCTCTCGTCGTCGGGCCCGAAGCCAGTGGTGGCGCCGGGTGCGTGGCGCGGAGTTGTGTGACCGGCCTGGGCGGCGTCGGCGACTCGGCCCATCCACGGCCGGTCGTCGGCCTCGAACGCGGCGTCCTCGTCGTAGGCGGGGTCACCGGGCAGCACGATCCGCATCCCGCCGTCCACCGAGATGACCCGGGGAAGCACGGCCGGAACGCTGGTGATCCGGGTGGCGGCCGCCAGAGCGTCGGCGGTGGAGTCGAACCGGGACATCGCCTTGAGGCTGGAGATCGTCGGGGGCATCATCGTCAGCTCGCCGGCCAGGCATCGTCGAAGGGCGTCGGCCGGACGGACCCACTCGTTGGCGATGACCTCATGGTCGTCGTGGAGCGGGGTCTGGTTGGCGGGGGCGGCAGCCAGGAAGAACCGGGTGTCGTATCGACGGGGTGCACCCACCGGGGTGATCCAGTGTCCGAAGTAGTGCATCTCACCCACCGCCAGGCGAAGCGACTCCTCGGCGCAAACCTCGACCAGTCGCCGTCGACGCTGGTCGACATCGGCGCGGTGGGCCGCCCAACGGGCGGATCGCCCACGGTCGTCGAGGTCCACGAACCGGCCGTCACCGCCGAGCGCCAGGAGGAGACCGGCCTCCTCGAAGGACTCGCGGATGGCAGCGACCCAGTAGGCCAGCCCACCCCTGTCGATTCCGAGCCGCTCCGAGGCGTCGGAATCGGTCCGGCCCTCACAGATCCCTTCGAGATCGGACTCACGGTCCTCGGGGTCCACCGCCCCCCCAGGAAACACATGGGCTCCACCGACGAAGTCAGAGTTCAGGTTGCGGCGCAACATGAACACCTCGAGGCCCTCGCGCCCGTCCCTCAGCACCAGGACCGTCGCCGCGTCGCGCAAGGGCACGTCGCCAGCGGCAGGGGTTGGGTTCTGGTCCGTGACGTCGCTCACCCGGGAAGGCTCCTGCCGGGCCTGTCGTGTCCCGACGTGTCTATGACGTCTCCGTTGGTGAAGCCGCCACCGGCGCTGGCGGTGAAGGTCCCCACCCATCTTCCGCCGGTGGACGAGGCGGAGAAGGCGGAGAACGAGCCGAACCCTCCCCGCTTGAAGCGCTTGATGATCGGAATCCGCGCCACCGCCCGGGTCGGCGGGATTATCAGCAGAAATGCCAGCAGGTCACCGACGAACCCCGGTGCCAACATCAGCGCTCCGGCGACGACGAGGAGCAGACCGTCTACCAGCTCTCGGTCCGGGATCCGTCCGGCTTCCAGCGCCTGGGAGATCCGCCCCAACACCGACAGTCCCTGGCGTTTGAGCAGCCACGCTCCGATGGCGCTCTCGATGACCAGGAGGGTGATGGTCTGCCATCCGCCGATGACCTGGGCCACCTGGATGATCACGTACAGCTCGACGAGCGGTGCCACCACGAACAGCACCAACAGCGCCAGACCCATCTGGCCAGGCTACCGGGGCGCGGGCGCTTCATCTCCGGCGCGGCAGGCCCGAAGCTGTGATGATGACGCCATGGGCACCCTGAGCCGATGGCTGGCCTACGCCAGGACCAAGGTCGAGTCGACGTTGAAGACCGCAAACCGTGACCTCGACGAGCTGGAGGCCCAACGCGAAGCGGCCACCGCCGACCGGCCCTGGGTCCGATCCGACACCGAGGCCCCCACCTTCGACGAGGCGAAGGCCCGCATCGAGTGGGAAGCGGCGCAGGCCGCCCGAGGCGCCGACACCGACCCACCATCAGCGCCCGCCCCGTCTGATTCCCCCAGCTCGCCGACGGGTCAGGATGCCGAGACGGTGGCCGCCCAGTTGGAGCTGGAAGAACGTCAACGCGAATCAGCGGCGAGACTCGACGCAATCCGAGCCGAGTTGGGCATAGAGCCCGACGACAAGGCGGGCGGGTAGACCTCAGGGCACCTCGTGCCCGAGCCCGCTCAGGATGCTCTGACCACGAGGTCCTTGCGTTCGACCTCGTTCAGGCCGCCCCAGATGCCGTTCTGTTCCTTGATGGAGATCGCGTAATCCAGGCACGGCCGCTTGACCGGACAGGTACGGCAGATCTCCTTGGCCTGCGCCTCGCGGGTCAGTTTGTCGGCCTTGCGCTCGAAGGCGTCGGGCGGAAAGAACATCACGGACTGAGGTCCGCGGCATGCCGACCGGATCTGCCAGTCGTCGATTCTCTGTGCACTCACCGGAAGTCCCCCTTTCGGTGCCCAGGGAACGTAGAGCGCACCGAACGGGGCCACAAGACCCAACTTTCGCGACCACAACGCTCGCGATCGCGAGCGAATCAGGGGGTGGGGTGGCTCACCGTTCCATCCGCTCCCGGCGCCACCAGGAGCAGCACTCCCTCGGCATCGACCACCTCGATCGCCGCACCCGAGGGGAGCGCCCCGGCGTCCACCGACCGGGCCGGCCACAGGGCGCCGCGCACCCGCACCACCCCGTCGGGGGTCAGTGGTGCAACAACCTCCCCGTGATCGCCCGCCATCCACTCCCGACCGATGGTGGGGGTCGAGAAGCGGGTCCGGACCATCGCCGGCATCCCGAAGATCATGAACAGCGCGGTACCGACGATGCCCACGAGGAGCGTGATCCAAGACTGGGACAACCCGTCGTACACCAGGATCGAACCCGCAACCAGGCTCACCCCTCCGACCGCCGACCAGAAGCGGGGTACTCCGATCTGGACGTCGATGGTGAAGGCCACGATGGCGAGGATCAGAAGCACCAGGCCGACGGGACGCACGGGTACCACCGCCAGGCCGTAGGCCGACAACGCCAGGCAACCCGCGCCGACGAGCCCGGCCACACCGACGCCGGCGGTGAAGAGCTCGAACACGATCAACGACAGACCGATGAGTAGCAGCAGGTAGGCGGCGGCGGGGCTGGCCACGGTGTGGAACAGCTGGTCCTGGATCGGCAGGGCGGAGAACACGGGAACCGACACCGGTTCGGTCACCCGACGACCGTCCTGGGTGACGACCCTGGTCTGGACGCCGTCGACCCCGATGATGAACTCGCCGATCACCGCGGCGCGACGGTCGGGGCTGATCCCGAGCTTGCGGGCCTGGGCCTCATCGATGGTTCCGTTCTCGAGCCGGCCCTGGGCGGCGACGAACTCGGGTGAGAGCAGTTCCCTCGGAACGACCAGCTCACCGGTCTTACCCAACCGCGAACCGGGTGACAGACCGACGATGTCGGCGGCTCCCGCGATCTGAGCGGCCCCCCCGAGGGCCACGGACCCGCTCGGCCCCACCCATACCGCGACCGGTACCGCGGCATCGTGGATGGTGCGGGCCAGGTTCGCGAGCCCCTCGTCGTCGAGCACCGAGCCCGAACTGTCGAGCTGGATCACCACCGCGATCATCCCGCTGGTCTCGGCGTGACCGATGGATTGCTCGATGAAGTTCGCGAGGACCGGATCTATGAGACCTTCGGCCTTGAGCACGCTGACCCGGCCCGGATCCTGGTTCGAAGGCTTTTTGGACTGAGAGTCCGACGCGCTCCGGGCTTGGGCGGCGGGAGCCACCCACAGGGCGGCTACAGCCACCAGCACGGCCATGATCGCGGCCAGTGGACCCCTGCTTCGGGGGCGGCGCACGTCGGCCCGGGCGGTGATAGGTAATGTTCGCAACAGACCGGCCTAGGTGAGCGTGTACGGAGAGTGTGGGAGTGGATCCAGCGCAGTTCTTCGCCGCATCCCGTCTCGTAATCGTTGCGGGCAAAGGCGGGGTGGGCAAAACCACGGTTTCGGCCACGCTGGCGCGCGCCGCCTCGAGGCTCGGGCTTTCCACCCTGATCGTCGAGGTGGAAGGCAAGTCCGGGCTGTCGTCGATGTTCGGCCGACCCCAATTCGAATACGAGGAAGTCACGCTGGCCGAGGCCGACGGCGGGTCGGCGGAGGTCAGGGCCCGAACCCTCACCCCCGACGACGCCTTGCTGGACTACCTCCAGGGCGCCGGAATGAGCCGCATCTCCAAGCGACTGCTGGCCAGCGGTGCCGTCGACATGGTGGCAACCGCCATCCCCGGTATCCGCGACATCCTGGTGCTAGGAAAGGTCAAGTCCCTCGAGCGGGGCGGAGCGGCTGATCTCATCGTTCTCGACGCTCCCGCTGCCGGCCACGCCATCACCTTCCTCCAGTCGGCCAGCGGCCTCGTCGACGCCGTCCGGCTGGGCCCGATCAACAGCCAGGCCCGTGACGTCTTGGAGATGCTGTCGGACCCCGCCCGGTGCCAGGTGATCCTGGTGACCCTGCCCGAGGAGACCCCGGTCAACGAGTTGGTCGACACCGCGTATCAGCTCGAGGACCGCGTGGGGGTGAGTCTGGGCCCGGTGGTGGTCAACGGGGTCTACCCCGACCTCCCCGGCCTCGCTGCCGATCCCGACGCCGCGGCCGACGCCGCCGAGGTGGCGCTGCGCCCGGGCGAGGCCGATGCCCTTCGGGAGGCCGCTGATTTCCGCCGGGAGCGCATGGCCCTGCAACGGTCCCAGACCGCCCGGCTGGCCGAGGCCCTGCCATTGGCCCAGATACACCTCCCCTACGTGTTCGACGCCGAGATCGATCTGCCTCAACTCGATGTGCTCGCCGACGCGCTGCTCGGCGATGTCGCCACCCTCGGCGAGGCCGGTGTGGGCGGAGCGGAGGACGCCCGGTGAGCACCGAATCCGTCTACGACCAGATCACCGAGCTGGTCCGGACCCGGGACATCATCATCTGCTCGGGGTCGGGCGGGGTCGGCAAGACCACCACCGCAGCGGTGCTGGGCATGGAGGCGGCCCGGCTGGGGAGACGGGCGGTGGTGGTGACCATCGACCCCGCCAAGCGCCTCGCCGACGCCCTCGGACTCGGTGAGCTGGGCATCGGCAACCAGCCCCGCTCGATCGAGGGTCGGTGGCCGGGCTCGCTGGCCGCGGTGATGCTCGACACCAAGTCGACGTTCGACGACCTGGTCGTCGGCTATTCATCGGACCCCGAACAAGCCGAGCGGATCCTGGCGAACCGCTTCTACCGGAACATCTCTGGTGCTCTGTCGGGAACCCAGGAGTACATGGCCATGGAGAAGCTCTACGAGCTCCAGGCCTCCCCCGACTTCGATCTGGTGGTGGTCGACACCCCACCGAGCCGCAACGCCTTGGACTTCCTCGATGCCCCTCGTCGTCTCACCCGGTTCCTGGACCACCGCCTGTACCGGGCTCTCACCGCTCCGACCCGGGGGGTGATGAAGGCCGTGAACGTGGCCGCCCAGGCCTTCGTGCGCAGCGTCTCCAAGGTCGTGGGAGGCGAGGTGTTCGACGACGCCATCGCCTTCTTCCAGGCCTTCGAAGGCATGGAAGAAGGTTTCAAGGACCGCGCCGAGCTCGTGTTGGCGGCGCTCACCAGCCCTCGGACCGCGTTCGTGTTGGTGGCATCGCCCAAGCGGGACACGGTGCAGGAGGCTCGCTACTTCGCCGGCAAGTTGGCCGAGGCCGACCTGACCGTGGCGGCACTGGTCGTCAACCGGATGCACCCGCGCTTCACCGAGGAGATGCCCGAGGCGCTGGCCGCCCGGTCCGAGACGTTGGGCGACACCGACCTTGGCGGGTTGTTCCGCAACCTGGCCGACTTTGCCCTGGTGGCCCATCGGGAGGAGGAACACCTGAGCGGCCTGGCCGACCAGGTGTCCCCGGCTCCCGTCATCCGGGTCCCGTTCCTCCGCTCGGACGTCCACGATCTGGTCGGCCTGGACCAGATCGCCGATCAGGTCTTTGGCAGGGCACGGTGAGCTCCGGGGGTCCCTACGCGGGGGCGGACCTGGTGGCGGTGCTCCCCGTCGCCGACCTCGATCGGGCGGAATCCTGGTATGGCCGGGTCGGTTTCGAGGTCACCCACACCTTCGCCGACTACAGGATCCTGCGCGCCGGTCATCTGGTCATCCACCTCCGTCTGGCCGAACCCCACGAGGTAGGCGGGTCGTCGGCCGGAGTCCACGTGACCCTCCCTGACGCCGATGCGGTGGACATGATCCACGCCGCATGGACCGCGGCGGGCAGCGGGGTCCTGACCGCTCCCATTCTCCATCCCCATGGGCTGGTCGAGTTCGCCGCCGAGGATCCCGACGGGAACCTGTGGCGTATCGGGGCGCGTTCGTCAGAGCCCGCTGACCTGGTCGAACCGGGAGACGACCCCGACGGTTCCGACCGGGGTGAAACAACCGATCGCCCTGTCGACGACACCGAATCGGGCGTCACCGAGATCGACGAGCCGGACTGGCTGGCGGTGGTGGCTACCGGTAGGTGCCCGATCTGCGACGCCACACCGAGCGACGGCCCTGCTTCGACGCTGGCGGAGCGGTTCCGCGACGACGCCTACCGGTGGCGGGTCCTCCTGCGAGACGCCGACGACGAGGCGGTCCGAGCGAGGAGTCGCCCCGGCGCCTGGTCGGCGTTGGAGTACGGCGTCCACGTCCGCGACGTTCTCGCCGTCTTCACCGAACGGGTGCTGAGGACGTTGGCCGAGACCAATCCCGAACTCGGGTGGTGGGATCACGAGGCGGCGATGGCCGACGGGTTCGCCAACGAGTCCGACCGCGAGGCGGTGGCCGACGATCTGGCCGAGAACGCCGGCCGCCTCGCCGAGGTGCTGGCGTCGGTGTCCGGTGACCGGTGGGAGCGGACCGCCACCCGTGGCCTCCACGACCATTTCACCGTGGAATTGCTGGCCCGATATTCGCTCCACGAGTTGGTCCACCACCGGATCGACGCCGAGCGCACTCTCGGCTCGGCCCAGGACCGCTGATACCGACCGTCCGGTGACGGTGCGAGGGGCTCAGGACCCGTGGGCTACGGCCGCTACCGCGTCGTTGAGCGTCTCGGTCACCGGAACGATCCGATCGAACCCGGTGGTGTGGAGGAGTCGGGTCAAGGTGGGTCTACTGCACGCCACCGCCACCTCACCCCCGTTCTCGCGGGTCCGGCGTATCCCGCCGATGAGCGCCCCCAGACCGGCCGAATCCATGAAGGGAACCTCGGAAAGGTCGATCACCAGGGTCGAGCGCGTGGACAGGGCCCCAAGGGCATCGCGAAACGCCGCCACCGTGTAGGCATCGAGCTCGCCGACTGGCCGGCACACGGCGTGGTTTCCGTGGTCATCGGTTTGGATCTCGAGCATGTTCGCATCCCTCCGACGGCAGAACTTGCGTGACCCGATGGTACCGAAACCCCGCTGACCAGTTGCCCGGTTTTTCGCATACGGCGAAGCACCGTCTGGTGGTCACCGCACAGCTCCCGACTAGCCTCGCGGACCGTGCCACGTGTACTCCTCGCCACCGATGCCGACTGGGTCCACCGCGAGATCGACGCTGCTCTCGCCGGCGACGACATCTCGGTCCTCCGGGTCTCCCAGGGGTCCGAGGTCCGACCTGCCGTCAAGACCGGCGGAGTCGATCTGGTCGTCTTGGATCTCCAGATCGGCAACATGGGCGGGATGGCGACGTGCATGGACCTTCGCCTCGACGAGAGCGTCGACCTGATGGACAGAGTTCCGGTCCTGATGCTCCTCGACCGTCCGGTCGACTCGTTCCTGGCCTCGCGCTCTGACGCCGATGGGTGGGTGGTCAAGCCCCTGGACGCCTTCGAGTTGCGTCGGGCCGCTTCGGCCCTTCTCGCCGGCCAGGACTGGAAGCCCGACACCGGTCCCGATGCTGACGTGGTGGTGGAGGAGCTCGACGATCTCGAGGCTGAGGCGGCCGAGGCGGCCGCCGCGGCTCAGGCTGCGGTTGAGGCGGCTGCTGCGGCGGCAGAGGCGGAAGCCACCGCAGCCGAGGATGCTCCTGGGGACTCGTCCGGACCCGAGGACGCCTAGCTTCGATGACCTGGGTGGGACCGTCGAGTGGTCCTGCGCTACGGTGCGAACCGCACTTCACGGGGTGTGGCTCAGCTTGGCAGAGCGCTGCGTTCGGGACGCAGAGGTCGTGGGTTCAAATCCCGCCACCCCGACCACCAGGGTTGACCGGACATCACACGTGATCTGATCGGATAACTCCACCTCATACGGCCCCGGATCGCAAGGTCCGGGGCTGTTGGTGTTTTCGGCGCCGCAGCGGCTGAATGTGCCGTTCATGT
>JAGQSO010000140.1 GCA_020439505.1 Acidimicrobiales bacterium | reverse complement strand
GCCTGGACACAAACGACCAGGTCGGGTGCATCCGCAGCATCGAGCACGCCTATTCCGTCGACGGTGGCCTGGCCATCCTCCGGGGCAACCTGGCCCCCGACGGTTGCGTGATCAAGGCGGCGGGCATTGACGAGGAGCTGTTCACGTTCCGGGGACCGGCCCGGGTGGTGGAGAGCCAGGAGGCTGCCGTGGACCTGATCCTCAACGAAGAGGTGAGGCCCGGCGACGTCATCGTGGTCCGCTACGAGGGACCTTCGGGTGGTCCCGGCATGCAGGAGATGCTCTATCCCACCGCCTTCCTCAAGGGTGCCGGTCTGGGCAAGGAGTGCGCCTTGATCACCGACGGCCGCTTCTCGGGCGGCACCTCGGGCCTGTCGATCGGTCACGTCTCACCGGAGGCGGCGGTGGGGGGCACCATCGGCCTGGTCGAGGAGGGAGACATGATCTCCATCGACGTCCACGGCCGGTCGATCCTCCTCGATGTGCCCGACGAAGAGCTTGCCGACCGTCGAGCCAAGATGGAATCCAGCGAGAAGCCCTGGCAGCCCGTGGACCGCCATCGCCCAGTCAGCCAAGCGCTACGGGCCTATGCCGCGATGGCCCTGAGCGCCGACCGTGGCGCGGCCCGCGACATCAGCCGCCTGGGGTGAAGGCCCACAAGCTCGCAACAGCGCAAACGTTGTTTGGTGGAGTGCTAGTCGCTGCGGGTCTCGGTCGCGGTCGGTCGGAGCAGGCGGGCTGAGGTGGCCACCCCGTAGCCGGCGATCGCTACCGACCCGGCCAGAGCACCTGCGACCAGTACCGCGGGGCTGAGCGGTCCGTTCCACAGCGAGGCGTCGAGCGAGGTGAGCACCTGCCCGTTCTGGCCGTGGAGGTTCCGGCTGATGATCTGTCGATGGGCGATGGCCAGCCCCGTTGCCGAGATGACCGACACCCCGGCCAGGGCGATCGCGGAGAACCGACGCCAAGCGGTGTTGGCGTTCCGGTCGCTGGAGCGGACCCGAAGGTCGACCATCCACCCCGCCATGATCGGGATTCCCACCCCGAGGGGGAGCCCGTAGCGGCCCTGCCAATACACCTCGTGGTTGGCGATCAACGCCGCGAGCGGTAGCACGCCCCAGCCGGCAACGGTTGTCACCAGGATCACCTGGCGTCGGACCGTCTGCCGTCGGCCATCGCTAGCGGTACCGGGCCACAACGCCGCGACGACCAGAACGGCGATCATCGCCAGCCACAAGATGATCAAGGGTCGGATCAGATCTAGGGCGATCATGCCGTGCCAGCTCAGCAGGCCGACCTGGTCGGCGGTCAGGTCGGGAATGGACCCGGCCACCTGGTCCCACAAGGCCCGCGACAGACCGCCGGGTTGAGGGCTGCGCATGACGGCCGACAGCGATCGGTTCACGACGACGTGAGCCAGGCTCGCAAGCCAGACCGTCGTCGTCGCCGCGAGGACGACCTTGGCGGACCGTCGTCGAGCGAGTGCCTTCAGGCGAGTCCGATCCCCGGCGACGAGGAGGAGGACGACGGCGATGATGACCACCAGAACCGGGCCGGTCGGCCGGGCCGCAGCCAGGACCGTGGCGCTCACCCCGATGCGGACAAGCTCGCGACGTCGGGGCGACTCAGAGCCGAGGACGAGGAGACCGCTGGCCCAGAGTGTCACCGACGCCACCAGTTCGGGCCCCTGGGGGTTCACGGTCGAGGCCACGAAAACCACCGCCGGGGTGAAAGACGCCAACGTCGCCGCCACGGTGGTCGCGCCCATTGACCGCGCCGATGCCAGGGCGGAGGCGGCGAGCGCAGCGACGATGGCCACGCTGATCAGTCGGGCGGTGTACAGCCCCCGATCGGGAGGCAGGAAACGGGTGGGCAGTCCGACCAGCCCGTAGTACAGCGGCTGGTAGGTGCCGACGTAGGTTTCGGTGGACATCGGCCGCCCGGTGCGAGGTGGCAGTCCGGGGGCACAGCTGGTTGGTTGGTCGCGGATCCCCGACCAACAGGTCACTTGGTCCCAGAAGGATCCGTAGTTATATCCGGTCCGTACCTTCACCGTGGTGTCGGGCACCTTCCCGGGGAACTCGTCGTGCCATTGGACCGAGGTCGACAGGTCCCCTCCCGCCACGGCTGCCGCCTTGACCATGTGGGCCGGTTCGTCCGGCCCGCCTGACGGTGGCACCGACAGCGCCCACATCGTCCCGACGAACAGTGCGACGGCGAAGGTCACCCACCAACCAACGCGCTCAGACCCCACAACCGACGAACCTACCCCCTCGACGTCGGGGTACCCATGGGTGCCGAGGCCACCTTGCCATCGCCGAGTCGGTGACCGCCACCGGGAGCGTGTCGACCCAAGCATGGGCGGGTCCGGCGCGTCTGCCCGGTAGTGGCGAGATGGCCCAGCCAGCACGTCGAGGAAGAGCCGCCCTGTACGGTCGGTGCCCCCTCCCTTGGCCCCGCCTGGACTGTCGTCTCGGCGAATCCACTAAGGAACGACACGCTCATGCCGATAACTAGCGTTATGACGGGTTCCAGGATTGGTCGGGCTCGCGCGGTGTACTTGAATGGGCCTTCCCTTTGATGCCAAAG
Source organism: Acidimicrobiales bacterium (assembly GCA_020439505.1). Lineage (GTDB taxonomy): Bacteria > Actinomycetota > Acidimicrobiia > Acidimicrobiales > Iamiaceae > Aquihabitans. The sequence goes on along the minus strand of JAGQSO010000140.1, from coordinate 1,630 downwards.
AGCCGAAAGTGGTATGTTGTCTTTGTAAAGCTGGTAGCAATTCTGGTGCTCGTCACTGGGCTGGTGCTATTCATGAAGGCTTGGAAAAGGAGCGTGACACCCAGGAAATTGGACAACGCTCGAATGAGCAGCCTGTACGATGAGTCCGTTCGAATCTCTGCCTTGACTGGAGGTGGAGTTAAAGGGGATGTGCGGGTGGACTCTGATGAGTGCCGCCTCTCGGGCAGTATTCCAATCGGTGACCCTGAGGTGGAGACGACCTGGGACGCGCGTCCGATGTCCGGTCGTATTGTTTTGGAGGAGATCTTGAGGAAGCTTGCCACTTTGGGCTATGAACGGTACGAAGGCTTTCCATCTGTGTCCTCGGCGGACTATCCGATCTACTACCTCAGGCAGACCCGCAATGGTCAGTTCAAGATCTTGTTGAGTATCTGGGATGAACCGCCCAACGATATCGTGAGGGCGCGCGTGTTTTTGGCAGCAAGCCCCTGCTAGTGGACCTGTGCGATTGGGGCGACCCGCTTGACTGAGCCGCGAGTTTGGTTGAGCGTGCTGAGGACGGCCCAATCGGAGGATGTCCCAAGTTCCACGGAACTCGGGAGCATCCTCGCTTGGGGCTTGGACGTTGCCCGTTAACCGGCCCTCAACCTGGCCTTGTGGGGGAGCACAGTGAGGGTCCACCTGTGTAACTATTCAGCCGGCGGCTGGTTTGGTCATGTTGGGTTGGGGATGGTCCAGGGTCCGGTGGTGAGGAGTTGGGTGAGGAGGTCGAGGGCGTGGAGGCCGTGTTTGCGTCCGGTTTCGATGTAGCTGCGGATGGCGGCGAAGGTCTGAACGCCGTCGGGGGTTCGCCAGCCGTAGCTGATCTTTTGGGCAATCTTGGCCATACGGAGATCTCGTTCGGCTTGGTTGTTATCGAAGGGGACGGCGAGGTTCGGGTGTAGGCGAGGATCTCGTGTTGGTGGTCGAAGAACGCGGCGGCGAGGTTGCGGGCGTTGCGGTGGATGCCTTTGGTGATTCGGACTGGGATCCGCGGGTGCTCCTGAGCTTGGAAACGAGTATGGAGCATGGCAACGAAGAGTGGTGTGCGGTCGAAGCCGCCGAAGTATCCCGATGAGCTGCGTGAGCGGGCGGTGTGGATGGTCTTGGAGATCCGCCGTGAGACCGGTGTGTCTCATGGTGTGATCGCCCGGGTCGCTCGTGAGCTTGGTGTTGGAGCGCAGTCCTTGAGTGGCTGGGTCAGTCGCGCTGACATCGATTCGGGGAATCGGCCGGGCCGATCGAGCGCCGATGCGCAGCGGATCTCCGAGCTGAACGCGAGGTCAAGGAGCTTCGCAGGGCGAATGACATTCTGAAAGCCGCATCGGTTTTCTTCGCGACCGAGCTCGACGGTCGCCCGAGGAGGTAAGGCCGCTGACCTCAGATGAGGTCGCTGCGGTTGTTGAGTTCATCGACGCCCACCGGACCCGTGAGTCCGGTGGGCTGAGATGGGGGATCGAGCCGATCTGTGAAGCGTTGGAGATCGCCCCCACCACCTACTGGTCCGCCAAGACCCCCAAGCCCTGTGTCCGCAAGATCCGCGACGCTGAGATGGGCCCGAAGGTCCGGGCGATCTGGGAGAAGAACTACT
>JAGQSO010000139.1 GCA_020439505.1 Acidimicrobiales bacterium | reverse complement strand
TACGAGCACGACACCCTCTATCCTCTCGCGACGCAGAACATCGAGATCGACCTCGATGACGGAGTGAAGGAGAACTACCCGAGGTTCGGCGCCGCCCTGAAGAAGATCCCCGGCCTGGAAGGCTGATCGTGGGCGATCTGGTCATGCCGGGAGAGTCCGCTACCGATTCGTCCCTCTTCGACCGGCTCTCGGTGCTGGTCGAAACGACGCGGGCCACGGTGGCAGTCCAAACAGATGCCGCCCTCACCCTCATGAACTGGGAGATCGGGCGTCTGATCGCGGTTGAGGTGCTGCAACGTGAGCGGGCCGGATACGCCCAACAGATTGTGGCGACGCTGTCGCAACAGTTGACCCAGCGATTCGGTCGCGGCTTCACCACGTCCAACCTGCATCGGATGGTGAAGTTCGCTCAGGCGTTTCCCCAGCGCTCAGTTGTGGCGACGCTGTCACCACAACTGAGCTGGAGCCACTTCATGGCGGTCCTGCCGGTGCCGACCGACGAGGCACGCACCTTCTACATCGAGCAGACGGTTGCCGGGCGGCTCAGCGTTCGCGCGCTCCGGGAACTGATCGGTCGGCAGGGGTACGAGCGCAGGGAGATCGCCAACGCGCAGACCCCGGGCGGATCGGCCGTGCCGACCGACAGCTTCCGCGATCCGTACTTCCTCGACTTCCTCGGGCTCAAGGAGGCGTACTCGGAGCACGACCTCGAGGAAGCGATCCTCCGGGAGATGGAGTCGTTTCTGCTCGAGATCGGCAACGGGTGGGCCTTCGTGGCCCGCCAGAAGCGAATGGCGATCGACAGCGACGACTACTACCTGGATCTCCTCTTCTTCTCGCGTCCACTTCGACGCCTCATCGCGGTGGAGCTGAAGGTCGGCCGCTTCAAGGCCGCCTACGAAGGGCAGATGAAGCTCTACCTGAAGTGGCTGGATCGCTACGAACGGCAGCAGGACGAGGAGGCTCCGATTGGTTTGATCCTGTGCACCGAGACGAGCCGCGAGCAGGTCGAGTTGCTGGAGATGCACAAGGACGGGATCGTCGTGGCGGAGTACTGGACCGCGCTTCCACCGAAGGCAGAGCTCGAAGCGCGGATAGCGAAGGTCTACCGAGAGGTGCAGGAGCGACTCGTTCGGCGTCAGCTCGGGTCAGGCCCGCTCGACGGTGGAGTGGGCAAATGACGTCACTGGCCGCACTGATCCCACACCTGGAGCGTCGGTTCCTCGATCACCGGGTGGTCTTCTGGCACGACCCAGAGGGTCAATACGCTGCCGACCTTGATGGCCTTGACCTATCGGACGTGACCGTCGTTCGAGTCGCCAACGATGAGTACGCCATCAAGAACCGCCTGCTGCACGACCAACCCACCGGCAAGTTCCTCGTCTACCGCCCCGGTACGGTTCCCGCCGGCATCGGCAATTGGCTGTTCGACCTCGAGCTTGCGTACGGCGTGTTCACAGCGGATCGAAGCTCGCTCGTCTCGCAGGACCTGGGCCTGACGGCAGGAGGCATCGATGAGGTCGTTCAAGCCCACGAGAAGTTCTTCAACGCGGGCAAGCGGGTCCAGGCGCTGAAGGATCTGCTCACCCCAGAGGACGATGCAACCCGACTGCGCGCCAAGATGTGCGCGGTGACGCTGGGTCAGAAGGAGCACACCCTTCTGGAACTGACGCGCACGCTCCTCGTCGAGAACGCCAAGACCCAGACCGCCAGGTACGACACGCTGACCGACTACGGCCTCGACGCCTTCTACTGGAACGGCGTCGCGTCGATCTACGGGTACGACGCTTCCTCGCCGAGCCTCGAGGACTTCATCCTCTGGGTCTTCCGGCGGGCACTGGAGGGCTTCGTGTTGGATCGGCCCGGTGGGCTTCAGCAGATCCAACTCGACTTCGCGAGCTTCCGCAACGACCGCCGAAGCCAAGACGCCCTGTCGTCCCTCGCCAAACGTGCGTCGAACGATCTGGACTACAAGGCAAGCATCGAGGACGCGAGCTTCCGCGATCTCGTCGCCGTCGACCTGTTCGAGGAGGCGGACCAGAAGATCATCAGTGACCTCGCCAGGGCAGTTGCCGACCAGGCTGTGACGGCCCGTGAGGTCACCGATGTCGTCCGCGCTCGCCAGAGCAGCGTGTGGATCGATGGCTACCGCCAGCTCTACACGGCCATCGCGGCGGCATCCGATCTGCTCACGGAGCTCGCGACGATCGACCTCACGGTCTCCTCGTTCGACGAGGCGCTGGAGCGCTATCGCACGAGCTGGTTCCGGATCGACCAGCTCTACCGGCAGTTCACGCATGCCCGACGCACCTTCGAGGGCAACCACCCGCTCGAGTCGCTGCGCGAGCAGGTCGAGAAGCGCTACACGAACAAGTTCATCTACGAACTTGGCAACGCATGGCAGAAGCAGGTCGACGCCGCCGGCACGTGGTCCTCGTCAACGATCCGGTCGCAACGATCGTTCTACGGCGATCACCTCGACAAGCTCGTCCGCGGCGACAAGAAGGCCGTCGTCATCATCTCTGATGCACTCCGCTACGAGATCGCAGATGAGCTGGGCTCCCGCATCCGTCACGAGGACCGATTCGACGCCTACCTCGAGCCCATGCTCGGGGTACTGCCCAGCTACACCCAACTCGGCATGGCCGCGCTCCTCCCGCATCGGACGCTCAAGCACTCAGCCGACGCCAGGACCGTTCTCGCGGACGAACTGCCAACCCACAACACCGCCCTGCGGGCGAAGGTGCTCGAGGCGGTGGGCGGTGCCGCGATCCAGGCCGAGGACTTCAAGGCTCTCAGCCCCGATGAACGACGCGAGCTCTTCAAGCGCACTCAGGTGCTGTACCTGTACCACAACCGGATCGATGCGACCGGTGACAAGCCCGGCACGGAGCGGCAGGTGTTCGAAGCAGCCGAGGACACGCTCCGAGACCTCGTCGACCTCGTGAAGAAGGCCGCGAACGCCAACGCCACCAACATCTTCGTGACCGCGGACCACGGGTTCTTGTTCCAGGACGAGGAGCTGCCCGACCAGTTCTTCTTGTCGACGAAGCCGCAGGGCGACGACATCCTCGTCACCAACCGCCGCTTCGTCCTCGGGCACGGTCTCAAGCTCGACGACGCGTTCACCACGTTCCGGTCCGAGCAGTTGCACCTCGATGACGACATCGAGGTGCAGATCCCGAAGTCGATCCACCGGTTGCGGCTGGCCGGCGGAGGGTCGCGCTTCGTCCACGGCGGCGCGAGCCTTCAGGAGGTCGTCGTGCCCGTGCTCGCGATCAACAAGAAGCGCAAGAGCGACACGCGCCTCGTGAACGTGAAGGCGCTGCACGACACCGACAAGATCACCACCGGTCAGCTCGTCGTGAAGCTGTTCCAGTCAGAGCCCGTGAGCGACAAGGTCCAAGCACGACTGCTGCGCGCTGGCCTCTACGTAGGCGAGACGCTGATCTCCAACGACCCGCAGCCCGAGCTGACCTTCGACTCCACCTCCGACGAGCAGCGCGACCGCTACCAGACGATCCAGCTCCTGCTCAACCAGGAGGCCAACGACTACAACAACCGCTCGGTCGAGTTCCGCCTCGAGGAGCAGATCCCTAACACGAACCAGTGGCGCGTGTATGAGAAGGCGATCTACACGCTCAAACGCTCGTTCACGACGGACTTCGACTTCTGAGGCAGATGAGATGACGGACGACACCAGCCTGCACGTGAGCGTCGATGACTTCCCCGAAGATGCCGAGGAAGAGGCATCGACCGATCAGATTCCCGAGCCGACCGCGCTGGACAAGAAGATCAACCAGCACTTCGCCGGTCTCGTCGTTCGCAAGGACCTGGTCAAGGCGGTCAAAGGCAACGCGATCGTGCCGTCGTACGTCTTGGAGTACCTCCTCGGACAGTACGCCGCGTCCGACGACGAGGCCACCATCAAGGCGGGCATCGACTCCGTCCGCCGGATCCTCGCGGACCACTACGTCCACCGGAACCAATCCGAGTTGGTGAAGTCGACCATCCGCGAGCGCGGTCGCCACAAGGTCATCGACAAGGTCACCGTCACCCTCAACGACAAGGACGACGTCTACGAGGCCGAGTTCGCGAACCTCGGCATCCGCCAGGTCCTCGTCGAACCAGGGACGGTCACCGCGCATCCGAAGCTGCTCGTGGGCGGTGTCTGGTGCATCTGCGACATCGAGTACTTCCACAGCGAGGACGCCCGCGTGGTGCCGTGGATCCTCGGCTCGATCAAGCCGATCCAGCTCTCCAACTTCGACTTCGACAGCTACGTCACCGCACGCCGCGAGTTCAGCACCGAGGAGTGGATTGACTTGCTGATCCAGTCCATCGGCTTCAACCCCGAGCTGTTCGGCCGCAGGGCCAAGCTCATCCAGCTCGTCCGGCTGATCCCCTTCGTTGAACGGAACTACAACCTCGTCGAGCTTGGCCCCAAGGGCACCGGCAAGTCGCACATCTTCTCTGAGTTCTCTCCCCACGGCATGCTCATCTCCGGCGGCGAGGTCACCGTCGCCAAGCTCTTCGTGAACAACTCCAACGGCCGGATCGGCCTGGTCGGCTACTGGGACGTCGTCGCGTTCGACGAGTTCGCCGGCAAGAAGAAGCGCGTCGACCGGGCACTCGTCGACATCATGAAGAACTACCTGGCCAACAAGTCGTTCTCCCGAGGCGTCGAGACACTGGGAGCCGAGGCATCGATGGTCTTCGTCGGGAACACCTCCCACACGGTGCCGTACATGCTCAAGCACTCGGACCTCTTCGACGAGCTGCCCGAGAGCTACCACGACTCTGCTTACCTCGATCGACTGCACAACTACATCCCAGGGTGGGAGGTTGAGACGATCCGCGGGGAGATGTTCTCCGAGGGCTACGGATTCGTCGTCGACTACATCGCCGAGGTGCTCAAGTCGATGCGCAACGCCGACTACTCCGACCGGTACCAGGAGAACTTCACGCTTGGCGCAGACATCTCCACGCGCGACCGCGACGCCATCCACAAGACCTTCTCCGGCCTGATGAAGATCGTGTACCCCCACGGCAAAGCAACCGCCGAGGAGATCGAAGAGCTGCTCCGCTTCTCGATCGAAGGCCGCAAGCGTGTCAAGGACCAGATCCTCCGCATCGACTCGACGATGGCCGCAGTCAAGTTCGGCTACCACGACAACGACGATGGCTGGCACGACGTGACCACGCTCGAGGAGCAGGAGTACCCCGCTCACTACCATCAGCGCGCCGCCGACAGCTATGAGGACAGCGGAGAATCAGACCGCGCAGCGGCTCCGACGCCCCTTGATCCCGGACCACCAGCGGCCGACACGAAACCCGAAGTGCTATTCGAAGGACACAAGGAGTTCCAGGAGAACCAGCGCGGGGTGTCCTACGAGATGCTGTTCGGCCGCCACCTGCAGGGCGCCATCGAGATCACGATCACCGACCCCTACATCCGGCGGTTCCACCAGGCGCGCAACCTGATGGAGCTCATCGAGGTCATCGCGACGACGAAGGACCCGGCTGATGAGGTAGCCGTGCGGCTCATCACCTCCGAGGAGACCGAGAACGAGGAGTTGGCCCGGAAGCAGGTCGAGTTGCTCGCAAGAGTCCATCAGGGCGCAGCAGCAGGAGGCGTCGCCCTCGACGTGACGTTCGACAGATCGATCCACGACCGCTCGATCGAGACCGACACCGGATGGAAGATCCTCCTCGGCCGCGGTTTGGACATCTTCCAGTACGTCGCCAGCGACGCGTTCGACCTCGCTTCCCGGCGACAGGTGTACCGCCAGGTGAAGGCCTTCGGCATCACGTACGTCAAGGACAAGGCGTAGGCCGAGGGAGCGGCGAGCCCAGGCGCCGCTTGTGGATCGCAGCGCCTTCACGGCTTGGCCCCCCGGCACGGTGGTGAGGACGCGCCGCCGTCGGTCTACTTCACGAAGGTCTCGAATCACGCGATGTGGTCAGCGAGGACGCCGAAGCCTTCTCCAAAGGCCTGACGAAGGCATCGTCGGTCTGCAGCTGGGCGACCCGGGGAGCTCGTCGATCCACATGTCGGCCGTGGCATCGAAGTAGGAGCCCAAGGTGGGCACAAAATGGGCACAAACGTGGGGGTACGGGCGGGGTCGGGGTGGTACTCCGTGGTACTCGGCGGACCGCCCGCGCTGGCCTCGGGAACGACGAAGCCCCTGGTCAGCTACCGTTTCCGGCGCTCACCAGGGGCTTCGCTTCTGGCACCCCCAACGGGATTCGAACCCGTGCCGCCACCTTGAGAGGGTGGTGTCCTAGGCCGCTAGACGATGGGGGCGAGATCTTCAGTTGTGCCGGCGAGAAACCT
>JAGQSO010000138.1 GCA_020439505.1 Acidimicrobiales bacterium | reverse complement strand
GGGTGCCGGACGCAAAATGGCGAAACCCCGGCCGTCTGCCGAGGCAGGGACGGTTCCGGGGTCTTCGCAGAGCACTCTAACGTCAGAAGTGCCGATGTCAACGATCAACCACGAAGCTGTCGCTCGCCGGCTCACGAGGGAGCGTCTGCGCACGTACCTGGCTGCTTCAGATGGTGACCTGGAGCGGGCTCTCGCTCTCTACGACTGGAACGCAAGGGTGGGTGGCGCTCTCCACGAGGACATCGGCCGGCTTGAGGTCGTGTTCCGCAACGCGATTGATGAGGCGCTCCTCGTCTACGGCGCAGCTCAGGGCTGGCCGACAGCCTGGTACCAGCGTCGCGAACTCTTCCCGGGCAAACACGGTGCGCGGGCGCTCGACGACATCAAGACGGCCCGCGTCAGAGCCACGCGCCGGGGTGTTGCCGAGGTCCACGGCAAGGTCATCGCTGAGCTGAGCTTCGGATTCTGGCGTTTCCTGTGTACGACGTCGTACCTGACCTCGCTGTGGGTCCCAGCGCTGGGCGACGCGTTTCCGAACCACCCAGATCACGGCGATCCCCGAGCGGTTCGCCAGGCCGTTGATGATCGGATCCAGCGGGTTCACTTCCTCCGGAACCGTGTCGCTCACTACGAGCCGGTCCACCATCGCAACCTCAGGCGAGATCTCGAAAGCACTACCCAGCTGACAGGCTGGATCTCCGCCGACACCCGAGCCTGGATCGTTGGAGCCAGCAGAACGGCCAAAGTGATCAAGGACCACCCGAACTCGGGTTGAGTATGAGCTTCGAACACCCCGGCCATCACCGCCGGGTCTGCCTCGCTGACGTCCTGTCCTCTTGCTGGCTGTCGAGGTGTTGCCCGCCCGCAACCACAGCGCCTTAGGTGGCGGACCGTACAGGAACACGAGCTGCCGGAAGTCCGACTCGATCCTGACCGGTCAACTCGAAGGCACTGGTGCCGACCGGGAAGGGGGAGCGATATAGCTCGACCGAAGCCTGTTCCGTGCACTTCGCTGGAGCGACACGCATTGCCCGATGTCTGGTAGAGACCCGACCATACGCCTAACAGAGACCCACAACACCGTTGCGGAATGAGGGCCATGAGCACCGATACCTCCACCAACCCTTACCTCTCAGGCAACCTGGCCCCGATCGCCACCGAGTACACCGCGGTCGACCTCCCTGTCACCGGTGAGCTGCCCCAAGAGCTCGACGGCCGCTACGTCCGCAACGGTCCCAACCCGCTCGGTGCGATCGACGCTGCCTCCTACCACTGGTTCACGGGCGACGGCATGGTCCACGGACTGTCGCTGCGAGGGGGCCGAGCCGAGTGGTATCGGAACCGCTGGGTGCGCTCGACCAGGGTGAGCGAGCTGCTGGGCGAGCCCCCGGCGCCGGGGGAACGCCAGTTCTTCGACACTGCCAACACCAACGTGATCGGCCATGCCGGACGCACCTTCGCGCTGGTAGAGGCCGGGGCCCGACCGGTGGAGCTGACCGACGAGTTGGAGACGGTCTGCCACAGCGACTTCGACGGCACCCTCCCGTACGGGTTCACCGCCCACCCCAAACGCGACCCAGACACCGGCGAGCTGTTCGCCGTCAACTACTACTGGGGTCGACCGGAGCTGCTGGAGTACGTCGTGGTCGGTGTCGACGGGCGAGTCCGCCGCCGGGTGGACGTGCCCGTACCCGGGAACCCGATGGTGCACGACTGCTCGCTCACGGAACGCTTCGTCGCCCTCTACGACCTGCCGGTGACCTTCTCACTCGATGCGCTGACGAGCGGCATGCCGTTCCCCTACGTGTGGGACGAGCACTACGGAGCCCGGGTCGGCCTGCTGCCCAGAGAGGGAGACGCCTCCGACGTCCGGTGGTTCGAGGTCGATCCCTGCTACGTGTTCCATCCCCTCAACGCCCACGACGTGGTCGGCGACGACGGAGCCGTCGAGCGGGTGGTGCTCGACGTGGTCCGCCACCCCCGCATGTTCGCCAGTGACCGCCGCGGACCCAACGAAGGCACTCCCACGTTGTGGCGCTGGACCCTCGACCTCGGCTCCGGCCGAGCCCGCGAGGAACAGTTGGACGACCTGCCCCTCGAGTTCCCCCGCGTCGACGAGCGACTCGTCGGACGAGCCCACCGCTACGGGTGGGCCACCGTGCACTCCGGCGACGACGCCGGCCTCACCGAACCGGCCGGCCTGGTCCGCTACGACACCACCACCGGAGCGAGGGAAGTGGTCGACCTGGGAGACGGGCGAGAGCCGGGCGAGTTCGTGTTCGTGCCCCGCTCCCCAGACGCCGCCGAGGATGACGGTTGGTACCTCACGTTGGTCTACGACCGAACGACCGATCGCAGCGAGCTGATGGTCCTCGACGCCTCAGCGCCAGGTGAAGCCCCCGTCGCCCAGGTCCACCTCCCCACCCGCGTACCAGCCGGGTTCCACGGCAACTGGATCCCATCGCCGGGATGAGGCGACAGGGGTGTCTCGCCGGGAGCCGGTCGATGCCAAGCTCGGAGCCCTGTCAGTCGTCAGCCGGATCCGCTTGTCCGAGGATGGCTGGGAGATCTTGGGTATCGGCGAGGAGCCGGACGACGTCGACGTGGTCGGCGGCCACGAGGTAGTACCAGGCACACGGAAAGCCGTTCACCCGCTGAGCTCGTAGGCCGGGCACATCGCACAGTTCACCAGCACCGGGAGATCCGCTGGGGAACGTCGCGTTGGTCAGCTATCATTGATAGCACTGGCCTGGTCTGGGAGGTCTCGATGGCGCAGCTGGTGGTGAGGAACCTCGATGACGAGCTCGTGCGTCAGCTCAAGCGACGGGCGGCCGAGCACGGACGCTCCGCCGAAGAGGAGCATCGTCAGATCCTGAGATCGGCGCTGCGCTCAGATGGGCTGGCAGAGCGGCTCCTGGCCATTCCTTCGGTCGGGACCGACGAGGACTTCGCTCGACAGAGCGACCTGCCTCGAGATCTTGAACTGTGACGGGCTACCTACTCGACACGAACGTTGTGTCGGAGCTTCGGAAGGGCAGTCGAGGTAATCCCGAGGTCAGGGCTTGGCTGGAAATTCAGAGGGCTGCACAGTTGTGGCTCTCGGTTCTGGTCGTGGGTGAGCTTCGTCGGGGCGTTCATCTGATCGGGCGGCGGGATGCAGCGTCCGCGGCAGTTCTCGCCCAATGGCTCGACGGGATCATCGAGGACTTCAGCGACCGGATCCTGCCGGTCACGGCGACCATCGCTCAGCAGTGGGCCGCGATGTCGGTGCCCGACCCAATACCAGTTGTCGACGGGCTCATGGCGGCGACCGCGGCGGTGCACGATCTGACCGTAGTGACCAGGAACGTGGCGGACATCGGTCGCACCGGCGTCAGATGGGTCGACCCCTTCACCGGCACCACCTCAGACTGAGCGAAGAGATCGCCGAGAGTCTCTCAGTGCATCAGTCGCCCTCCCGGTGGTAGTGCCGTCGGGGCCTGGCTGGCCTCGCTCACGCTGCCTTCGGGAATGGCCGTCCAGGGGACACCGACCGTCAGCGGAGGACAGACCACCGGGACCCTCTCCTGTGCTGGCCCGGCCTCCTCGGCCCTCGCCGACCTGACCGCGATGCTGAACGAGGCTGGGTACGAAACAAAATGGGAACTCACCGGCACCGATGACCTCAATCGCACCGCCACGCTGGTGGGATCCACCGCCTCGTCGGAACTGAGAGCCACCATCGATGACGCTGACGGCATGTGCCAGCAGGTCAGGTTCACATACACCGATTGAGGCTGACCCACACCCCTTGTGAAGTCATCGACATCGTCGCCGGGTGGTGTGGCTCACCTGGCAGGGTCGAGGAATGGGTTCAGTACCCGGATGCCATCGAAGTCCTGACCGTGGTTGAGGTCCTCGGACAGCACTGTTGCGCAGCCCTTCACCCGCGCTGCTTCCACGATGGCTGCATCCCGGTAGGAGATCTGGTGGCGGTGGCTCGTCAACACGGCGGCCAACACCACCTCGGTGGTCACGGCCTGGACGGGGAAGCGGCAGAACGCGCTGACCAGTGCGGCGGCCTGCTCGTGGCTCAGTCGCCCGGGTCGGCTGGGCCTGGTGGCTTGCACGTAGAACTCCTGAAGGACCTGGGCGGACACCACGAGGTCTCTGGCGGACAGGAGTTCGTTGGCGATGCTGGCCTTGGCCGCCTCGGACGGATCGTCGGAGATGGCATAGAGCAGGACGTTGGTGTCAACGAGGCGCACGGTCGTGGGCCTCATCACGCGAGACGTTGTCTCGGGCCGAGAACCCCACAACGGAGCTCTGGACCTGGCGTTGAAGGGCCACCAACCGGGCGAACTCGTCGTCAGTGTCGGCGGCCACGGTGCGCAGGAAGTTGGCGACCAAGTTGCTCACCGATGTGCCGGCCTCGGCGGCGTGCACCCGCGCTCGGGCGTAGACGTCGTCGGGTACTGCCACGGTGATGTTCTTCACAGGATCACGGTATCGCAGAATCACAGGATCACAAGATCCAACGTCAGAAGCTCGATGACAGCCGTCGACGACCTCCATCCAGTAGCGAACGGAACCTGAGACGAACAGGTCGAGGGCGGGGTTAGCGTCGACCTGGACAAGTTGCTGGAGCCGGGCGACCCGCCTAGCACCGCGAGTGCCAGGCCCCACGCCCAGCGCAGCGAACACGAAGCCGAACTGGCAAGGAGGTCTGACATGAGCGAGACAAACGATTGGAACGCCCGGATCATCGAGGAGTTCCGCAACAACGCCGGCAAGGTAGGCGGCAACTTCGAAGGCGCACCGCTCCTGTTGCTCCACACGACCGGCGCCAAGTCCGGCCTCGAGCGGGTCAACCCGATGATGTACCAGGACCTCGGAGATGGGCGCATCGCAGTGTTCGCGTCCGCTGCCGGCGCCGACAGCCATCCCGCCTGGTACCGCAACGTCATCGCCCACCCCGACGTCAGCGCGGAAGTCGGAACCGACACCCTGAGCTTCCACGCCCGCACGGCCGATGCCGATGAGCGGGACCCGATCTGGTCCAAGCAGAAGACCGATTACCCCGGCTTTGCCGACTACGAGGCCAAGACCAGCCGCGTAATCCCAGTCGTAATCCTCGACCCCGCCTGATCTCGTGCGTCGTCAGTAAAGGAGCCGAGCGTCTTGGCGAGCCGACCCATATGTACGGCGTGGTTCAACCGAGGCGATGCCTCGGTCTGATTACCCTCGCAGCGATGACGGCTGGACCGATCCGCTGGGGCTCTAGGTCGTGGGCAGTCCGTAGAAGGTTGACGGATTGAGGATCTGTCGGCCGAACAGGTAGGTGCGCTCGGCTGTGGTGAGGCGGTTC
>JAGQSO010000137.1 GCA_020439505.1 Acidimicrobiales bacterium | reverse complement strand
GGTCGAACTGACCCGCCATCTCATGGTCGAGGACCTCTCCGCTCCGACACCCGGCGGCTGAACGGACTCCAGGTCGGATACCTCCCCATGCCCGAGGACCCGAGGAGGCGAGCCGACCAACGGCACGGCCTGATCAAACCGCTGAGAAGCCAACCCTGACCACCGATCCCGGCGCTGAATCCTGTTCAGGCACGAGGCAACCGGCCGTCCCAGCCGGCGCCCGAACAGACGTCCCCTCGAGCTCTCATATGACCGGTGGGGCTGGGTCTCGGCGGATGATGCAGATGCTTCCCGACGGATCGTCGGGGTCCAGTATCAGCCGGATGGGCAGATCGTGGGGCTCACCGGCGGCGTCGACCTCGATCACGATCTGTTCATCCCGAGGTGGCTCCAAGACCTCTCGCAGGCCGAAGGCGAAGCCGGCCGCCAGCGCGCCCACCGTGGAGGTTCTGCTCCAGCGCACCATCCGCGACGAAATCGGAGATGGCCCACGGTCGGGCGATTCGTAGGAGTCGAGCGCAGCCAGCGTCGCCGCGTCGTACATGTCGCCGAAGGTCGCGTCGTCCTCCACCCCTACAGGCTATGGGCGACAACGAGCACGGACACGCCCACCCCACAGCCCCTCGCCTGAGGCCCATCAAACTCATGTCCTGATCCGGCCTTCTCCCGGGCAGGCTGGGCCGATGGAAACTGCCTCAAGCTCCCCGTGGGTCGACCTCGACGTGGTCCCCGGCACGCGGGCTGGCGAGTTCAGCACGTTCGTGTCACCGGACTGGCAGCTCGCCGTGGTTCCCCAGGGCGGGATCGTGGCCGCCATCGCGGCTCGGGCTATGGAGTTGGAGCTGGATTTGCCGGATCAGGCCCTCCGCACCATGACCAGTGTTTTCGCCGGGCAAGTGGCAGTCGGGCCGGTGGAGATATCGGTCGAGGTCCTGAGGCGGGGAAGGTCGATGTCACAGTGCACGGCCACCGTCCGCAACCCTGGCTCTGAGGCGGGACTCACTGCCGTGGCGGTGTTCGGGGCCGAGCGGCGAGGCTTCGGGTTCGTCGACTCGATACCGCCCGACGTGCCCGACCCGGAGACCCTCCGCTCGTTCCGCGATCCGCTTCCGGTCGGAGTCGAGTTCGAGTTCTCGCGTCCTCCGGTTCCCTTTTGGGAAAGCATCGTGGACGGACGCCTAGCCCTCGGCCGCGCCCCCTGGGAGCCATTCGAAGATGGACCCGCCGAGGCCGCATCTTGGTTCCGCATCGACCAGCCGCCCGTCGTCACCACCGGCACGCTCGACAGGGTTGCCCCGATCGTCCTGTGCGACATGATGCCCTCGGCGGTCTTCCAGAAGGTCGGGTCGACCGGAGACATCTGGTTCGGTCCGAGCGCTGACTACACCATCCACCTGTTCGGGGAGGCAGAGCCAGGCTGGCTTCTAGGCCACTCACGAGCGCGCTGGGCCGGAGACGGCTATGCGTCGGTGGAGATGACGTTGTGGGACCGCAGGCTGAGCGAGCCGGTGGCGTATGCCACCCAGGTCATGTTCTTCGCCTTTGGTCGCTGACCTGTCGAAGGCGGACGAGCCGGGCTGTCTACCGTCGAAACAACCGTCGCAACCGGCTGCGACCGTCGCCCACCGGACCCCCTTCGGCGGCCGGGGCTGTGCTGGGTCGCGGTGGACTGTCGGTTCGACCCAGGATCGCACGCCACGCCTCGTCTCCGGTCATATAGCTGTTGAACACCGCTGCCACTGCGGCGAACGAAGCGTCAGCCGAGGCTGTCACCGTCCCGTCCTCAGCGAAGTGCTCCAGCTGGTATGGACCGTCACCATCACCCGCGGCCTGTACGAAGTCGTCCCCGGCCTCCAAGATCACGAACTCGATCTCACCTCGACTCAGCGCATCCAGGGCGGACCCAAGCGCTTCGGAAGAGACGTCATCGAAATAGTCGTGCTCGGAGACCCCAGCGTTGATCCGAGTGTCGTCGAAGAACGTTGAGAACCAGCTGCTTCCGACGGGGATGCGCATCCTCATGCCAGGGAGAATACGAGGCCGACGGTTCATGTGCCGCGTGCCGTGCGGCTGAGGGAAGTGGAGCGGCCGAGCCACCCAACGACCGCCCGCGGGTTGGGTCCAGCACCGGGGGCGCGGGTCGATGCACCAAGGCCGCCTACCCACCGACCGGTTGAGGGACCTATCTGCGGGGCGGCTACCCCACGTCGGTGGCGAGGAGGTCCTCGTCGGTCTCTCGCCGGATGACTAGGCGAGCCCGGCCACCGGACACGAAAACCACCGCCGGGCGGGGCAGGAGGTTGTAGTTGGATCCCATGGATCGACCGTAGGCACCGGTCACCGGGGTGGCGATCAGGTCCCCCACCACCAACCCCTCGGGCACCCGGGCCTCGGCCACCAAGATGTCACCCGATTCGCAGTGCTTTCCCACCAGACGAACGGTCTCGGTGCGGGGAGCGGTGATGGCCCGGGGCAGGAAGGTCTCATACCCGCTGCCGTAGAGGGCGGGACGAGGGTTGTCGATGAACCCGCCGTCGCAGGCCACGAAGGTCCGGATACCGGGAACCTCCTTGACCGTTCCCACCCGGTAAACGGTCACTGCGGCCGCCGCCGCGATCGACCGACCCGGCTCGGCCGATACCCGAGCGGTGATGCCGGCGGCTTCGACCGCTCGGCGGACCACCGAGCCCCACTCGGTGATGGACGGGGCCTGTTCGCCCTCCACGTAGGCAACTCCGATGCCGCCGCCGATCGAGAGTTCGGGCAGACCGCACTCGTTGACGAACGGGGCCAGCGCCTCGACCGCCTGTTCGAAGAAGCCGGCCACGAACACCTGCGAACCGATGTGGGCGTGAAGCCCGACCAACTCCACCGCCGGGCTGGCCTGGGCACGCTCCACCGCTCGTGCCGCGTCACCGACGTTGAGACCGAACCCGAACTTGGAGTCGTCCTGACCGGTCATCACGAACTCGTGGGTGTGCGCCTCCACCCCGGGGGTGATCCGCAGCAGCACCTTCGGCACCACGCCGTCGGCAGCGTGGAGGCGTTCGAGGCGATCGAGTTCGTCGAAGCTGTCGACCACGATTCGGCCGACGCCGGCTGAGCGGGCCCGGTTCAGTTCGTCGTCGCTCTTATTGTTGCCGTGCAGCACGATGCGTTCGGCGGGCACACCGGCCGACAGCGCCACGTGCAGCTCTCCACCGGAGGCGACATCGAGATGCATCCCCTCCTCGTGGGCCAGGCGGGCCATGGCCCGGCACAAGAACGCCTTGGTGGCGTAGGCGACGCCGTCGCCAAAGGCGTCTACCGCTTCCCGACACCGGGAGCGGAGCTGATCCTCGTCGTAGACGAACAGCGGCGTGCCGTACTGCTCGGCCAGGTCGGCAAGGTCACACCCGCCGATGAGGAGCTGGCCGTCGGACCCGACCTCGGCCGAGTCAGGCAAGAGCTCGATCGGCAGGACGTGCTCAGAGTGCCCGGTCACGCCCGCCACCCCTCAGCGACCCGCAGTCGAGTCCGTTCTAGGGCAAGAACCGGTTGCCCACCGACCGAGAACTGCCCCAGAAGCGACAGGCCGGGAGTGGGGGTTGGAACTCGGGCAGGAACTGGTTGCTCGTCAACCAGAACTTGCCCGAGAACGGGGTGGGTGTTGGTTTGGGGGGTCACAGGGACTCGGGGGCGCTTACGCCCAACAGGTCGAGGCCGACCGACAAGCCGACCCGGGCTGACTCCACCAGCCACAGCCGAGCCTGGGTCAACTCCGGGCTGACCCCGTCTCCGACCACGTAGCAGTCGTGGTAGAAGCCGTGGAACGCACCGGCCAGCTCTCGCACCCAGGTGGTTACCCGGTGCGGGGCCCGGTCGGCGCAGGCCGACACGACTGTCTCGGGCAGTTCCGACAAGGACCGCAACACGTCGAGCTCGCGCTCATGGGTAAGCAGTGACAGATCGACGTCGGCCAGCGGAGCGCGCTCGAATCCCGCTTCGGCCGCCCGGCGAGCGATCCCGTGTATACGGGCGTGGGCCATCTGGACGTAATAGACGGGGTTGTCCATGCCCTGGCTGGCCACCACGGCCAGGTCGACGGTCTGACGGGAGTCGATCGACTGGAGCAGGTAGGTGAGGCGGGCCGCGTCGG
>JAGQSO010000018.1 GCA_020439505.1 Acidimicrobiales bacterium | reverse complement strand
TGGACCTCCGGGCAGCAGGTATCGACATCGACATCTCCGCCGCTCTGGCGGACCTCCTGCGTCGCCGCCTGGCCAAGGCGGTTCAGGACACGGTCAAGCTGGTGGTGAAGCGGGCGGGCGAGGGGTTTGCCGCCTCGGCCGATCCCGCCGATCTGGCCGAGGCGTTTGCCGTGCTGCGGCCGGTGGCCCGTGAGATGGCCAGCCTGATCCTGGCCCAAGAGGTCGAGCGAGCCCTGGCCGCCCTGGCCGACGACCAACCCCGCGAGATCAGGGCCCGCACCTCACCCCCACCTCGCTGACCGAATAGGTCGCCGCCCCCTCCCGTTCGCACCCACCCCCCGAACCGCTTCTTGGGCAAGGATCGGCGCCTACGCTGCCAGATCCTGCCCAAGAACCGGCCGCCAGTTCTGGGGCAAGGATCGGTCTCCAGTTCTGGGGCAAGGATCGGTGGCTATGCCACCAGAACTTGCCCAAGAACCGAAGCACCGGTGGTGGGTCGGGCGCGTAGGGTGCGGGTCGATGACCGAGACCATCTGGGAACCGGGCCCGGGGACTGCCGCCAACACCAACGTGGGCCGGTTCATGGCCCGACATGGAATCGCCACCTTCGAGGAGTTGCGCCAGCGCTCGATCGACGATGTGGCCTGGTTCTGGGATGCGGTGGTGCAGTTCCTCGGGCTCCCGTTCTCCACGCCCTACACGTCGGTGCTCGATGAGTCCGACGGCATCGAGTGGGCCCGATGGTTCAGCGACGGCGAGACCAACCTCACCGCCATCTGCCTCGACCGGTGGGCGGCCGACACGCCCGACGCCGAAGCCGTCCGCTGGGAGGGCGAGGACGGCGAGGTGCGGGTGCTCACCTATGCCGAACTGGCCCGACACGTCGACGGACTCGCCGCCCTCCTCCGCCAACGGGGGATCGGCCGGGGTGACTCGGTGGGCATCTTCCTGCCGATGCTGGTGGAGACCGTGGTGGCGGCGTTGGCGGTGGCCAAGGTGGGGGCGATCTTCCTGCCCGTGTTCTCCGGCTACGGCGCCGACGCCATCTCGGTCCGCCTCGAGGACGCCGAGGCCCGGGCCCTGTTGACCGCTGACGGCTTCCTTCGGCGGGGCAAGCCGGTCCCCATGTTGGAGACGGCCCGGGCCGCGGTGGCGTCGGTCCCGTCGGTCTCCACCGTGGTGGTGGTGCCGCGGCTGGGTACACCCCTGTCCAGCACCGGACGGGTCGAGGAACTGGCCTGGCCCGAACCAACGCCGGAGGGCGCTCCTGAACAGGTCGCCACCGTCGCGTTGGCGGCCGAGACCCCGCTGTTCATCGCCTACACGTCGGGCACCACCGGCAAACCCAAGGGGTCCGTCCACGTCCACGGTGGGTTCACCGTCAAGATCGCCGAGGAGGTGGCCTTCCAGTTCGACTGCGGCCCGGGCGACCGCTTGTTCTGGTTCGCCGACTTCGGCTGGATCATGGGCCCGTGGGAGGTGGTCGGCACCCTGGCCAACGGCGCGACCCTGTGCTTGTACGAAGGGGCACCCGACTTCCCCGACGTCGACCGGCTCTGGGCCTACCTGGCCGCGCATCGGGTCACCATCTTGGGCATCAGCCCCACCCTGGTGCGCTCGATGATGGGACACGGAGACCAGCCGGTCCTGGACCACGACCTGTCGGCCCTGAGGATCCTGGGGTCGACGGGCGAACCGTGGAACGAGGAGCCCTACCGCTGGTTCCACCGGGTCGTGGGCGCCGGACGGTGTCCGGTCATCAACATCTCGGGCGGTACCGAGGTGGGGGCCTGTTTCTTGTCGCCCCACCCGGTCGAGGCCCTCACCCCGATGACCCTGGGGGGCCCAGCCTTGGGCATGGCCGTCGACGTGTTCGACGACGAGGCCCGTCCCGTCCGGGGCGAAGTTGGAGAGCTGGTCTGCACCCGGCCGTGGCCGGGCATGACCCGGGGCCTGTGGAAGTCCCCCGAGCGATACATCGACGCCTACTGGTCCCGGTGGCCCGGGGTGTGGGTCCACGGCGACTGGGCGCAGATCGACGCCGACGGACGCTGGTACCTGCGGGGCCGCAGCGACGACACCATCAAGATCGCCGGCAAACGCCTCGGCCCCGCCGAGGTCGAGTCGGCCCTGGTAGGGCACCCGGCGGTGGCCGAGGCCGCCGCTGTCGGGGTGCCTCACGAGCTCAAGGGCGAGGCGCTGTGGTGCTACGTCGTGCTGGCCGAAGGGTACGAACCCTCCGATGGGCTGCGGGCCGAACTGGTCGCCGTCGTAACCGAGGCTCTGGGCAAGTCGTTCAAGCCAAGCGAGGTCCGTTTCTGCACCGCCCTGCCCAAGACCCGTTCGGCCAAGGTGCTGCGCCGGGCCATCCGGGCTGCTGCGATCGGGCGGGACCCGGGCGACCTGTCCTCGTTGGAGGACCCGGGCGCGCTGGCGGCGGTGAGGGATGCCCGGTGAGCACCTCGTCGAGAGACCGCCGGTCCCACCACCGAGGTGGACAGCCGTGCTGAGGAGCCGCGACCCCGGCCGGTCCAAGGAACGGATGGAGGCGCTGTTCGGCCGGCGAGTCATGCTCAGGGGCCTGACCCTGGCGGACTTCGAGGCGTGGAGCGAGGTCCGGGTTCGTTGCGGAGACTGGCTCACCCGGTGGGAACCCCAGCGACTGCCGAACCAGCCCGATCCTTCCGTCGACCGTGACGCCTTCGCCGTGCGGTGCAGTGCCCGCCAGCGTGAGCGCCAACTCGGCACGGGGTTCGGGTTCGGGATCTTCGTCGACGGCACCTTCGGTGGCGAGATCAACATCTCGTCGATCCAACGGGGTCCGTTCCAGAACGCCTATGTCGGCTACTGGGTGGACCAGAAGGTCGCCGGCCAGGGGGTCATGCCCGAGTCGGTGGTCGTGGTCTTGCGCTTCGCCTTCGAGGAGCTGCACCTGCACCGGGTCCAGATCTCGATCATCCCCCGCAACGCGTCCAGTCGCCGGGTGGTCGACAAGCTCGGTCTGCGCGAGGAGGGCACCGCCCTCCGCTACCTCGAGATCAACGGAGTGTGGGAGGACCACGTCCGCTACGGCATCACCGCCGAAGACTGGGAAGCCCGCCGTGAGGAACTCGAAGCCGCCTGGCTATGACCCGGCTCAACCCTGGCCGCCCAGGACGAGGGCGGCGTCGGATTGGGCGAAGTCGTTGCCGACGCAGAGGATCGGATGCCCCGTCACCTCGGCCACG
>JAGQSO010000136.1 GCA_020439505.1 Acidimicrobiales bacterium | reverse complement strand
GTTGACCAGGTCGAGGAGGCGACCCACCGTCTCGGACTCACCCGAAATCGGTTGAGTCCTCATCGGAGCCACCACTGCTGACGCGACGAAATCGACCCCTCCTCCACCCCATCGACCATAACGGCCTACACCCCGTTCCGGTCCGCTGGATCCGTGCGGTCGTGATCGTGCGCCATTCCCGACGGCCCAGGTCAAGGAGTATGAAACGTTACGGAATATAGTTATAACAACTGAGATATCTGGGAGTCTGGAATAGCGAGCGGTACCGGTCTTGGGGTCCATCTCCTCTGTCGCGACCCGCTAGAGATTGAGACGGTGCCGTCAGAGCGGACAGCACCGTCACCTTGTTCCCTGCGGAAGTAGTACCCGTGACCGAATCCCAAGCCCTGGACCCCGAGATCCTCCCGACCCAACAAAGCGAAGCCGACGGCGAGGCCACGAAGAAGGGAGGGTTCCCGTCGCCGCTCACCATCTTGTTACTGGTGCTGGTGGGGGTCTGGATCCTGGGACTGGTGCTGCCGTCGGGTCAGTACGAGCTCAACGACGCCGGGGCCCCGATCCCGGGTTCGTTCCACGAAGTTCCCTCGCCCCTCGACTTCCGCGACAGCCTGAGCGATCTGGCCCTGTCCCCGGGCAACGGCCTTTTCGGCGTCCAGGACCCCACCACCGGAAACGTCGGCCCGTTCAACTCGGGGTCGCTGTTCGGTTCGGCTCACGTGTTCTTGTTCATCTTGGCCATCGGCGGGTTCATGACCGTGGTGTTCCGGACCGGAGCCCTCGACAACGGCATCGCCCACCTCGCCCACAAGTTCAGCACTCGGGGGCCGGTGCTGATCATCGTTTTGTCGATCCTGTTCGGAATCCTGGGGTCGGTCATGTCGTGGAGCGATGAGACCCTGGGCTTCTACGCCCTGATGATCCCCTTGTTCATCGGGCTCGGCTACGACCGCATGACAACGGTGGCCGTGGTGACGGTCGCCCCCTTCGCCGGCGCCATCGGCGCCACCGTCAACCCGTTCCGCATCGGTACCGGCTCCGATGCCGCCGGCGTGTCCATGGGCGATGGTCTGGTGTTGCGGGTGGTCCTTCTGGTGCTGGTGCTGGCCGTCACCATCTGGTGGACCCTGCGCTACGCCAAGAAGGTGAAGGACGACCCGTCCGCCTCGTTGGTACCCAACACCGCCGAGGATCTGGCCATGGTGGAGGCGTCGGGAAGCGACGCCCTGGAGCCGTTGAGCGGAACCCACAAGGCCATCATCGGGTTCGTCGCCGGGATCTTCGTGCTGATGATCTTCTCGATCATCCCCTGGGGTGCCATCCTCAACAACACCATCGCCGATGAGGCCACCCACGAGACCCTGGTGAAGCCGTTCGCCTGGGAGTTGGGCTGGTGGATGCCCGAGTTGATCGCCCTGTTCTGCGTCGGGGCGATCATCGTTGGCGTCATCGGCCGACTGGGCGAGAAGGAGACCTCGAGTGCCTTCATGGCCGGCGTGGTCGACTTCACCGGTCCCGCCTTCCTGGTGGTGGTGGCCCGGGCGGTGTCGGTGATCCTCACCAACACCAAGACCATCGACACCGTGCTGTCCTACATGGAGGGCATCGTCCACGGGCGTTCATCGGTGGTGTTCATCCTGCTCATGTCGATCATCTCGGTCCCCTTGGCCTTCCTCATCGGTTCCGGTTCGGCGGGCATGGCCCTGGTGATGCCGATCCTGGCCCCCCTCGGCGACTTCGCCGGGATCGACCGGGCGTTGATCGTCACCACCTACAACGCCATCGGCGGCCTGATGCTGCTGGTCCTGCCCACCAACGCCTTGTTGATGGCCGGCCTGGCCCTGGCCAAGGTGCGCTTCGACGTGTACCTCAAGTTCATGATGCCGCTGATGGGCATGCTCACCGCCGTGACCCTGGCCGTCCTCATGGTCGGCGTGGCCGGTAGCTGATCTCACCCACCGAACTCACAGGAGCAACGCAATGTCTCAGATCGATCCGCTTCACGTCGTCCCGTCGGTCAGATCCCACGTCATCGTCTCGGCGGCCGGCGCGCTACCCGCGAATGCCAGCGCCGTAGGCGTACTCGTCGGCCCCGACGGTCCGGTGCCCGACGTGGTTGGGCTCGACCGGGCCACCCTCGAGGCCCACGGCTTCAAGGGGGCGGTGGGCGATTCACTGGCAATCCCCCGCGTCGGTGCCGCCACGACCGTGGTCGTGGGATCGGGAGAGCCGGGAGACGATCTTCGCGTGGCCGCCGCGGCGTTCTCCCGGGCCGCCGGACGACTGAACAACCTGGCGCTGGCCGTGCCCTCTGACCTGCTGGGCGACACTCCGGCCCTAGTGGCGGAGGCACTGGTGGAAGGGGCGCTGCTGGCCCGCTACACCTACCCGGTACTCAAGTCCGAGGCCCCCGGGGTTCCGGTGGCGTCGCTCACCTTGGTGGTCGATGACCCTGCCGCGGTGAGTGGAGGGGCCGCACGAGGCCAGGTGCTGGCCGGAGCAACCGCGTTGTCCCGCGACCTCGCCAACACCCCCCACAGCCACCTGTCGGCCACCCGTTTTGCCGAGCTGGCAAAGGTCCTCGGACCCGAGCGGGGCCTCGAGGTGGAGGTGTTCGGCCCGGACGAACTGGTGGAGATGCGCTCGGCCGGGTTGCTTGCGGTCAATGCCGGCAGCGCCGAGGAACCCCGCTTCATCAAGCTCCGCTACCGACCCGAAGGCACCCCGACCGGCCGTCTGGCTCTGGTGGGCAAGGGCCTCATGTACGACTCGGGTGGCCTCAGCCTCAAACCCAGCGACCCCGTCCACGCCCAGATGAAGAACGACATGTCGGGGGCGGCTGCCGTGTTCTCGGCCATGTGTTCCCTGCGGGATCTGGAGTGCACCACCGAGGTCACCGGGTTCCTCCACTGCACCGACAACATGCCCTCGGGAACGGCCACCGCCCTGGGCGACGTGATCACCTACCGCGACGGCACCACCATGGAGGTGCATGACACCGACGCCGAAGGCCGCATCGTCCTGGCCGACGCCCTGATCCTGGCCAGGGAAGAGGGCCACGATGCCGTCATCGACATCGCCACCCTCACCGGTTCGGCCATGCGGGCGCTGGGCAGCGAGATGGCCGGCCTATTCGTCAACAACCCGGAGATGGCCACCCAGATGGAGACCGCCGCCGCCGCCAGCGGCGAGGCCGTGTGGGAACTGCCCCTCCACCGCCCCTACCGCAAGCACATCGATTCTCTGACCGCCGACATGATGAACTGCGCGCCCATCGGCCGACCCGATGCCATCATCGCCGCCCTGTTCCTGGCCCACTTCGTGAAGGACACCCCGTGGGCCCACGTCGACATGTGCGGACCGGCCCAGGCCGAAGGCAGCTTCGGGATCAACGTTCCCGGATGCAGCGGATGGGGCGCCAGGCTGTTGGCCCACGCCGCGTTGTCGTTCACACCACCGACCTGAAACCCTGTCCCCCATGATCCCAGGTCCGGCAGGAGCCGGCATCTCGACCAGCGGCACTGACGTCGACGGGCTCAACCGGTGAGCCCGTCGACGCAGGCCCTTCTGATCCTTGGCGGGGTCATCGGGCTGTTCGTGTGGAACCGCCTACCGGTCGGGATGGTGGCTCTCGGCGCCATGCTGGCCCTGTGGGCCACCGACCTGTTGGCACTGGAGGAGGCCACCGCCGGGTTCGGCGATCCGGTGGTCATCTTCATCGCCGCCCTGTTTGTGGTCAGCGACGGCATCGACCGGTCGGGGGTGACGACGTGGGCCGGATCCCGCCTGGTGGCCCTGGCCGGCGATTCCCCGGGGCGGCTCCTGGTGGCGGTGATGGGTCTGTGCGCCCTGCTCACCGCCTTGATCAGCCTCAACGGAGCGGTGGCAGCGCTGTTGCCGATGGCGGTGATGGTGTCGCTGCGCATCGGGCGCCCGTCATCAAGGATGTTGATGCCGATGGTGTTCGCCGGCAGCGCCGGCTCGCTGTTGGTGCTGACCGGCAGCCCGGTCAACATCATCGTGTCCGAGGCCGCCGAGGCCCGGGGTGTTGGCGCGTTCGGGTTCTTCGACTTCGCCTGGGTCGGCCTGCCGATCCTGATCGGGACGGTCATCGTGGCCAAGGTCCTCGGACCGCGGGTCCTGCCCGACCGTGCCCCCAAGACCGCCACGCGGGACCTGAGCCGTCACGCCGAGGTTCTCGCCTCCCACTACGACCTGGCCGACGGCTTCTACCGCCTGCGGGTCCGAGACGGCTCGCCCCTGATCGGCACCCCACCCGACGACGTGGACCTGAGCGATTACCAGGGCGTGACCTTGATCGGGCTCCAGTCCCGCCTCGACGAGCCCGGCGTGGTCCGCCACGTCGTCGAACCGGACGACGTCCTCGTGGTGTCGGGAACGGCCGGTGAGGTCAGCAGTCTGGCCGTGAGCCAACGCCTGGCCGTCTCGATGAAGTCGATGCCCGAGACCAGCCCCGAGGATCTCGTCAACCGGGAGGTCGGCGTGGTGGAGGTGGTGGTGCCGCCCCGCTCCCCCCTGGTGGACGAGACGGTGTTCCCCGGCATGGTGCGTGAACACGATCTGGTGATCCTCGGCATCGAACACAAGGGAGAGGACGTCGGCCAGCGTTCGGTCAACCTCTCCCCCGGTGACGCCCTGTTGCTCTACGGATCCTGGGACGCGGTTGACGCCCTGGTCAACGACCGCGACGTGATCATCGTGGACAGCCCCGACCTATTGCGCCGTCAGGTTCCGTTCGGCCCCAAGGCCCGAGAGGCCTCGATCATCCTGGTGGCCATGGTGGCCCTGCTCGCCAGTGGTGTGGTTCCTCCCGCGGTCGCCGGCGTTCTGGCCGCCGGAGCCATGGTGCTGTCGGGGGTGCTCAGCTCCAAGCAGGCCTACAAGGCGGTCTCATGGGAGACCGTGGTCCTGGTCGGCGGTCTCATCCCCCTGTCGACGGCCATCCAGCGCAGCGGTGCCGGAGACAAGATGGCCAACCTGGTGGTCGATCTGGTCGGGCCCGGCCGCCCCGTGCTCTTGATGCTGGCCATCTTCGTGCTCACAACGCTTCTGGGCCTCGTCATCTCCAACACCGCCACCACCCTCATCGTCCTACCGGTCGCCCTGGCCACCGCCACCGAGGGAGGCGTCGCCATCCAACCGATGCTGATGCTGGTGGCCGTGGCCGCGTCGGCGGCGTTGCTGACCCCGGTCCAGACGCCCGGCAACATGATGATCATGGCCCCCGCCGGCTACCGCTTCGGCGACTACTGGAAACTCGGCCTACCCCTGCTGTTGTTGTGGCTAGCCATCTCCATGCTGATCATCCCCCTCGTCTGGCCCCTCACCTGAGCGGACCCACCGCCGACCTCCCGAGCCGCCACCCCGCTGAATACAGCATCACCGCTCGGCTAGGGCCTCCACCGCGATATCCAGGCGACGGGCGGCCTGGGCGATGACGGGGTCGATCTCATCGGGGGTCGGGAACCGGTTGAACGAGGTGACCGGCATCCGCACGATGATGCGCCCCTTCTGCATCCGAACGAAGGTGACGTGTATCGCGGTCGTCCCGCCGGTGGTCGGATAGGTGGCCACCAGGCGGTCGACGACACCGTCGGGGGCCAATGAGTGCCCAGCGCGTTCGAAGGTGACGGTGGGTTCGCCGGTGAGGTCGTCGACGTAGCCCCTGGTATCTCGCACCACCGCAGCCTTGGTGCAGTCGGCGTACTCGGGACTATCGATACCCTCGAACTCCCGCTCAGCGTCGGCCTCTGTCGGTGACACCAGAATCGTTTGCTCCACGTCGGCGCGCCTCTCCTGATCTGGTTCCAGATCCAGCGCGAACCTGGTCTCATAGGCCGCGGTCCTCTGTGGCAAACCCGGACCGCTCCCGCACAGGTGTTTGATCACCCGCTCCGGGTTGAGCCTCACGATCTCCTCCCGCGTCCAGCGATCCCCCATCTCCTCTGGAGTCAACAGGCCCAGTCGAGCGGCGCCGGCGTCCTCATCGGCACGAACCGCATCCCACTCCCACGGGGAGAAAGTCGCTGGCCTCGCCAACAGTGTGACCACTCCAATGCTCATCGCCGCGAGGCCAACCATGAGCGCGCCACCCGATCGCCGCTCAGCAAGCGGACCTTGGAGTGAACCCCTTGCCTTCATCAGTGCAGGTTCCATGGTTAGGGCCGCTGCTAGCCCGATCGTCGCCCCCATCGCTCCCGTCAGCCAAACGATCTGGCCGATCGCCAGGTCAGTCTCGACCAGCAAGATGCCAAACGCCAGCAGGGTCACACCCACCGCAAGAATCGACGCCACAACGCCCAGGCCTCGGGGCGATGGCGGAGGTGCGGTCCGGCGCAGAACGGCCGCCGCTAAGAGCCCACCAGCGAGCGCGCCGGCGATGCCGCAGACCGCAGCCCTCACCACGAGCGCCAGAAGCACACTCATACCCGGCCCCTTGAATACTCCCACCGGCACCGACAGCAAGCCAGCCATCGCCACCGCGGTGCCGTAGAGAATCGCCGCCATCCCTCGCACCGAAGCGGGAGGGGCGGGCTGCCCCGCGTGATCAGACCACCCGCCGGGATCAGGAGTTCCCGGCGGGGGCCATTGGGCGACATCGGGTGGGCGCCAGAAGTCAGGCCGCTGATCGGAGCTCACGGTTTCACCGACATGCCCATCTTGCTTGTCGCCCGGCATCGACCACTCCGGCAGAACAGCCAAATGACCTCACCGCCGCGAGACTAGGGTCCAACGAGCCCAATCCCGCGCCTCCCGGCCCGGGCTTCGCTCAGGTTGGTGGGGTGAAGATGTCGCGGCGGGGTTCGTCGGTGTAGACGGGGGTGCGGTCCTGGCCGAAGGCTCGGATGGCCTCGGGCAGGTTGTCGGTGAAACCCAACATGAGCTGGTTGCGGTCCTCGAGTTCCACCGCGGCGGCCAGGGAGCCGATCTCGAGGTTGGCCCAGATCACGTCCTTGGTCATCGCCAAGCCGTATGGACTGAACTCGGCCATCTGGGTGGCGGTAGACAGCGCCTCTGCCATCACGTCATCGGCGAGGCGTGACACCAGGCCCATTCGCAGGGCCTCGTCGACCTCCACCACCCGGCCGGTGAGCAGCAGATCGTTGGCGTGGGTGACACCGATCTGGCGGGGCAGCAGCCACGCTGCGGCCATCTCGGTGGAGGTGAGGCCGTTCACTATCCCGGTGGCGTTGAAGGTGGTCGTCGGGGCCGCGAACCGCAGGTCACACGCCATGGCCAGACACATCCCGCCCCCGTAGGCGGGGCCGTTCACCGCGGCGATGACGGGCTGGCGCAGACCCCTCAAGGTGGTGACCAGCCGGGAGTAGACGCGCATGGACCGCTGGGCGATCTGGCCGACCTGGAGGCCGTCGATGTTGGGCACCACGCCGTAGTCCTTGAGGTCGAGGCCCGAACAGAACGCCCGACCCGCCCCGGTGAGGATCATCACCCGTACCGAGTTGTCGTCCCCCACCTCGACGAGCGTGCGGTCGAGCTCGATCGCCAGATCGATCGACAACGCGTTGAGGACCTCCGGTCGGTCCAGGGTGACCACGGCGACATGCTCGTGGGGACGGGAGACGGTTACGTGGGTCATGGCGGCGCTCAGTAGGCCCGGGCCACCACGGCCACCACACCGGGTTCGTCCTCGTCCTCTGGCACCGAGCCGTCGGGGCGCTGAAGACACCGGACGGTAACCGCGCCTTCGGCCAGCGTCGCCTCCCCCGCCTCGCCCAGCGTCGTCCAGGGGATGCGAGCAAACCCGGTCTGGGCCGCTTCCCGGGCCTCGTCGAGGGTGGTCACGTCCACGGTGTTGTCGTCTCGGCGGCGGGTGGCCGCCTCCAACATCGATGCCTGGATCAGGTCCAGCATCGAAGGCACGGCGACGGCCAGGTCAGCCAGGCGGGCCTGTTGTTTCTCGTTGGTGTCGCGGCGGACCAGGGTCACCTCGCCGTTCTCCAGGTCCCGGGGGCCGACCTCGATGCGCACCGGTACGCCCTTGAGCTCCCAGTCGGTGGCCCGCCGCCCGAACGAGGTGTCGGTACGGTCGTCCACCCGAACCCGCACCCCCCGGTCGATGAGAGTCTCAGAGATCCGGGCCACCGCGGCCAGGACCGCGGGGTCGTCCCGGATGGCCAGCACCACGGCCTGGATCGACGCCAACCGGGGCGGGACCCGCAGCCCGGCATCGTCGCCGTGCCCCATGATCAGCCCACCCATCATGCGGGTGGAAACCCCCCACGACGTGGTCCACGCCGTCTGCTGCACACCCTCGGCGTCTTGGAAACTGATGTCGAACACCTTGGCGAAGTTCTGGCCCAGCTCGTGACTGGTACCCATCTGGAGGGCCTTGCCGTCGCCCATCATCGCCTCACACGCCAGCGTGTTGGTGGCACCGGCGAAACGCTCCTGTCGGGTCTTGCGACCCACCAGGACCGGCATGGCCAGCACGTTCACCATGAAGTCCCGGTAGACGTCGTGCAGGATCCGCAGTGCGTAGGCGGCGGCGTCGGCCTCGGTGGCATGGGCGGTGTGGCCCTCCTGCCACAAGAACTCGCTGGTGCGAAGGAAGATCCGGGTGCGCAGCTCCCAACGCACCACGTTGGCCCACTGGTTGAGCAGCAACGGCAGGTCGCGGTGGCTCTGCACCCACTTGGACATGAACTCACCGATGACCGTCTCGCTGGTGGGACGTACCACCACCGGCTCCTCCAGCTCCTTGCCGCCGGCGTGGGTGACCACCGCCAACTCGGGACTGAAGCCCTCCACGTGTTCGGCCTCCCGGGTCAGGTAGCTCTCGGGGATGAACAGGGGGAAGTAGGCGTTCTCGGCGCCGGCGTCTTTGATCCGGCGGTCCACCTCGGCCTGCATCCGCTCCCACAGCCCGTAGGCGTAAGGCCGGATGACCATGGTGCCCCGGACCGGGCCGTTGTCGGCCAGTTCCGCCTTGGCCAGCACGTCCTGGTACCAGCGGGGGAAGTCGTCAGCCTGGGGGGTCAGTACGGGAGCCTTGGCCATGGCGGCCGAGCGTAATGGCCCACCTGGTGCATCTTCAGTCCTCGGGCGGTGTCCACAGGTCGGTGATCGAACGACCCATACCGGCCAGGAGGTCTCGAAGGCCGGGCAGGCTCAAGCCGATCACGTTGGTGTGATCTCCGGTGACCCCGTCGATGAATGGTGCCGACCGGCCGTCGAGGGTGAAGGACCCGGCGACCCTCAACGGCTCACCGGTGGCGACGTAGGCATCGACCTCGGCATCGCTCATGGGACCGAAGTGGACGGTGGTCGACACGACGATCGAGCCCGTCTGGCCGCTGGCGACGTCGATCAGGTGGTGACCAGTGTGCAAGGTCCCGCAGTGGCCTCGCATGGCCCGAATGCGCTCAGCCGCCTCCCCCGGACCTTCGGGCTTTCCCCACACACGGCCATCCATCTCGAACATCGAGTCACACCCGAGTACCAGCGCGTCGTGAACTCGATCCGCGATGTCGGCCGCCTTGGCCTCGGCCAGCGCGGCGACCAACTCCTCCGGGGTGCATGGTCCGAGCGCCGCCGACAGCTCGTCCTCGTCGACGTCGCTGACCATCACCACCGGTTCGATGCCGGCCGAGTGCAAGAGCGCGTACCGGGCCGGCGACGCCGACGCGAGGATGAAGGTGTTCGCCATCGGCCCATATTGTCCGCTGGCCGGAGGCCGCCCCGACGACCGGGTCGGTGGTGTGCCCGACAACATCGGCCGATTTCGACCAGAATCGTAGCCGTGCACGACGACCGACCACCGCCGGGCGAGGGCCCGCCGAGTCCCGCCGACGACGATTTCGACGCCCCGCTCGGAGCTGTTCGTCAGGAGTTGGCCGAGCACTGGGAGAACCTGGTCGATGCCGCCATCGAGGCCGAGTACGACACCGGGATACGCGAGGAGACCGAGGAACAGGCCCGTCGCCACATCGTCATCCGCCTGGCCACCATCGTGGCCGGTTTCGTGGTCCTGACCGGCGGCCTGGCCATGCTGGTGCTACCGGGGCCGGGCATCGTCGGAGTGGTGGCCGGCTTGGGGATCCTCTCGACCGAGCTCGAGTGGGCGGCCCGACTCATGGCCTACGTCAAGAAGAAGGCCCGCTACGAGGACCTTCAGGCCCAACCGATGTGGGTGCAGGCGTCGATGGGTCTCGTCGCCCTGTGCACCCTGGCGGGATCGCTGGTGTACTTCACCGTCCTCCGCTGACCTATAGCTGTGCCACAACCCGACGAGGGACCCGGATCCCGGAAAATCCGTGGTTCGACGCCCGCACACCAGCAGCGCCCGAACTGTGTGTGACGGTCACACCGCACCAGGTGGTCATCGTGGCTCCTGGTTCGTTGTGATACACCTAGCGCCAACCAGATCCGGACGTCCCCGGTGGGGATGACTACGAAAGCGGTGCGACATGCGGGCTCGGAAGTACCTGACCGTCGGGGTGGTGACCCTCGGGCTGCTCGCCTCGGCATGCGGGAGCAGCGGCGGCGGCGACGCCAAGAAGGACGACGCCAAGGGCGGTGACAAGAAGAGTTCCCAGTCCTCTGGTGCGGTCGGTCTCGACGGCGTTCAGAGCGCGGTGGTCCAGATCATCGCCGCCGGTTCCTTCGTGGAACCGTCCGAGTCGATCGCGGCCAGCGAGACCTACGAAGGCAAGAGCAGCGGCAGCGGCTTCATCATCGACCCGTCGGGCATCGTGGTGACCAACAACCACGTGGTCACCGGCAACGCCAGCCTCGAGGTCTACGTCGACGGCAAGGACGACCCGGTCAGCGCCAAGGTCCTCGGCGTCTCGGAATGCAGCGACCTCGCCGTGATCGACCTCGAGGGCGACGGCTACCCGTTCATGGCGTGGTCCGACAAGGCCCCCAAGGTCGGCCTCGAGGTGCGGGCCGCCGGCTTCCCCCTCGGCGACCCCGAGTTCACCATGACCAACGGCATCATCTCCAAGGCCGACGCCGCCGGTGACACCAACTGGGCGTCGGTGGACAGCGTGGTGGAGCACGACGCCAACATCCAGCCCGGAAACTCTGGCGGTCCCCTGGTCGATGCCTCGACCGGCAAGGTCGTGGCCGTGAACTACGCCGGCGGCGACGTCGGCGGCACCGGCACCTCCCAGTTCTTCGCAATCTCGGCCGAGCTGGCCAAGCCCCTCGTCGACAAGCTCAAGAAGGGTGACGTCGACTCCCTCGGGGTCAACGGTCGGGCCATCCTCGACGAGGAGTCGGGCCTGTCGGGCATCTGGGTCTCGGGCGTGGACACCAACAGCCCCGCCGGTGAGCTGGGCCTCCAGGGTGGCGACATCATCGAGAAGATCGAGGGCCTCTCGATGGGGTCCGACGGCACCATGGCCGACTACTGCAAGGTGCTGCGGTCCCGAAACGCCACCGACAAGCTCGCCGTCCAGGTCCTCCGCTTCGACGAGGACGTCCGGATGAAGGGTGAGTTCAACGGCGACGAGCTCGAGGCGATCGAGTCCCTGGGCTCGGCCGTCGAGGCCGAGACCGGTCCGCTCCAGAGCGGCGGCAGCTACTCGGGCTACACCCGGGTCTCCGATGATTCCGGCACCATCAGCGTCGAGGTCCCCAACGAGTGGAGCTCGGTCGACGGCACCCCGCTCACCCTCGATGACGGGTCGCAGTGGGCCAACGTCACCGCCTCGACCGACGTTGCCGCCTACATGCAGACCTGGAACACCCCAGGCGTGTCGATCACCGCCGCCGCCACGTCGGCCCTACCCGACACCGACCCGACGGCGATCGTCAACATGTTCGCCGAGGATGCCTTGGCGGCGTGCACCAACGACGGCCAGCAGGCTTACGACGACGGTCTCTACTCCGGCACCATCCAGTACCTGAGCAACTGCGGTGGCTCGGGGGCCTCGGCCGTCTACCTAGCCGCCACGCCGGCCGACGGGTCGTTCATGGTCCTTCTGTCGGCCCAGATGGCCAGCGAAGCCGACCTGGCCGCACTCGACCAGATCGTGGCCACCTTCATAGTGACCGTCTGATCCACGGTGTACGGCTTCGGCCGTAGGTTCCCTCGGGGGCGGAGTCCACGGACCCGCCCCCGAGGCGCGTCCGGCTAGCTCTCGGCCACGTGGCGGCGGATCATCTCGATGGTCTGCTCGCGGTGGTTGGCGTCCAGCCCTCGGTCGTCGAGCATCGCCGCCCGGTCGGCGTCCGCCTCGGCCTGGGCCCGGGAGTCGGCGTGGGTCAGCGCCCCTTCGATCCCCTCGTCGTTGATGCGGTTCGCCCACTCGACGAGAGCCTCGACCATGTCGGGTTCGGGAACGACCTTCACCACCTGCCCCTTGACGAACAGATGGCCCTTCTGACGCCCCGCCGCGATCCCCAGGTCGGCGTCGCGGGCCTCACCCGGTCCATTCACCACGCAGCCCATGACCGCCACCTGGATCGGCAGGTTCAGCTTCTCCAGCGCCTCCTGGGCGTCGTTGGCGACCTTGATCACGTCCACCTCGGCCCGACCGCACGACGGGCAGGCGATCAGGTCCAGCCCTTTGCGCTCGCGCAGGCCCATCGCCTCCAGCAGTTGACGGCCCGCCTTGGCTTCCTCCACCGGGTCGGCGGTGAGCGAGTAGCGGATGGTGTCACCGATTCCTTCGGCCAGCAGTGCTGCGATCCCCGCCGTCGCCTTGATCAGCCCGGCGGGAGGAGGGCCGGCCTCGGTCACGCCCAGGTGGAGGGGATGGTCGGTCACCTCCGAAAGCTGGCGATAGGCCTCGATCATCAACGGGACGCTGGAGGCCTTGACCGAGATCTTGACCTGGTCGAAACCGACCTCCTCGAAGTAGGCCAGTTCCATCTGGGCCGACTCGACCATGGCCTCAGGGGTAACCCGACCGCCGTACTTCTGGTACAGGGACTCGTCCAGAGACCCCCCGTTGACACCGATGCGGATCGGCACCCCCCGGTCACGGGCTTCGCTGGCGATCAGCTTGATGTGTTCGGGCCTGCGGATGTTGCCTGGGTTGAGCCGTAGACAGTGGACCCCGGCCTCCAGCGCCGCCAAGGCCATGCGGTGGCTGTTGTGCACGTCGGCCACGATCGGCACCGGGGACCGGGGCACGATGTTGGCCAGGCCCGCCGCGGCATCCACGTCGTTGCAGGTGCACCGGACGATGTCGGCTCCCGCCCCGTAAAGGGCGTACACCTGTTGAAGGGTGCCTTCGACATCGGCAGTCTTGGTGGTGGTCATCGACTGGACCGACACCGGCGCCCCCCCACCGACCGTCACCGGGTTGGTCCGGTGGTCGAGAAGCAACGGCCGGGTCGAGCGTCGTTCAGCCACCGCGGCGGTCTCGTTCATCGGGCGACCATCGGGTTGGCGATGTCGAGGTAGATGGTCGACACGAACAGCATTCCCATCAGCAGAACCACGGCGTAGGTGAAGGGTATGAGCCGACCCACGTCGGCGAGGTAGCGACGACGCCCCAGACGGAGCTCCTGGATCCTCTCGTAGACCGCGATGGCGACGTGACCACCATCGAAGGGCAACAGGGGCAGGAGGTTGAACACCCCGATGAACACGTTGATCATGGCGAACAGCACCACCAGGGCCCCGGGATCGACCTCGGCCAGGTCCGAGCCGATCGACACCAGGCCCCAGATCGATAACAGCCGGTTCTCACCCGACGGGGCCGCCTCGCTCTGGTCGACCACCCGCGAGGTGTTGTCGGTAACCGGGGCGGCCGCTTCTCGTTGTTCCTCCACCACCGCGGCGCGGTCGTCGCGGGCCCCGCTCACCTGGGAGGCAAAATCCGAGATCCCCCCCGGGGTGAAGAAACGACCCAACGCCGCCACCGAGGTGGACGTCAGGGAGATGAACTCGCGGGGAGCGGCCACCATGCCCTCGATCGGCCCGATCCTCTCCGCCTCGGGCAGACCCCGGCCGATACCTACATAGCCAGGTGCACCGGCCAAGGCGAGGGTACCGACGTCGAAGGTGATGGTGCGGCGAACCTCGTCGCGCTCGTAGACCACCTCGACCGGACCGTCGACCGACTTCAGCAT
>JAGQSO010000135.1 GCA_020439505.1 Acidimicrobiales bacterium | reverse complement strand
GTCTCACCAATGCCACCAGTGTGGCCGCTGGCTCCAGCCATACGTGTGCTGTCCGTAGCGACGACAGCGTTGCCTGCTGGGGTGCTAACGGTTCGGGCCAGCTTGGTAATGGTTCCAACACCGAATCGTCGGTCCCGGTCACCGTGGTCGGTCTCACCGACGTCACCGGTGTGACTGCTGGTGAGGCGCACACGTGTGCTGCCCGTAGTGACAACAGCGTTGCCTGCTGGGGCGGTAACGGCAAAGGACAGCTAGGCGATGGCACCACCGACTCGGCCAGCCCCGTGATCGTCCAAAAGCCACAGGCAATTGGTGCCGTCGTCCAGACCGCGGGTGGTAACGGCTATACGTGTGCCCTGTTCGCCAACGGCACAGTCGCCTGCTGGGGCGACAACAGCTACGGGCAGCTGGGCGACGGTACCAACAATATTGTCTCGTACACCCCGGTCACCGTGACTGGTCTCACCAACGCCACTAGCATCACCGCTGGCTTGGGTCACGCGTGTGTTGCCCGTAGCGACGGCACTGTTGCCTGTTGGGGCTACAACGGCTGGGGGCAGCTCGGCGACGGCACTAACACCAACTCGAACACCCCGGTCACCGTGACCGGTCTTACCGGCGTTACCAGCGTCAGCGCCGGTGAGTACCACACGTGTGCCAACCGTAGTGACTACACAGTTATGTGCTGGGGCAACAACGATAATGGGCAGCTCGGTGACGGGACCAACACCCTCTCGTACACGCCGGTTGTCGTGGCTGGTCTCACTAACGCTACGAGCATCGACACCAGTTGGAGTCACACGTGCGCCACCCGTAGCGATGTCAGCGTTGCCTGCTGGGGTGATAACGGCTTCGGGCAGCTCGGTGACGGTACCTTCACCGACTCGAACATCCCAGTTACGGTGAGTGGTCTCACCAACGCCACTCGCGTCAGCACCGGCTTCACCCACACGTGCGCTACTCGTAGCGACTACACCGTCGCCTGTTGGGGAGAAAACGGCTCCGGGCAGCTCGGTGACGGTACCTTCACCGACTCGACCACCCCGGTAACGGTGAGTGGTCTCACCAACGTCACCGTACTCACGGCCGGCTCCAGCCACGCGTGTGCTATTCGCAGCGACAACACCGTCGCCTGCTGGGGCTGGAATCTCTCCGGGCAGCTCGGTAACGGCACCAACACCGACTCGACCACCCCGGTAACGGTGACTGGTCTCACAGACGCCGTTGACATCGCCGCCGGAACCTCCCACGTGTGTGCTATCCGTGGCGACAGTACCGTCGCCTGCTGGGGTTACAACACTGGGGCACATGGCAACGGCACCTACACCGACACCAACATTCCAGCAGGTCCCGTAGTTCGCAAGCGCTGACCGAATCGGGTTGGCGGTCCCGGGCTCGGCTGGTCCGCTGAAGTTCTCGGCGACCAGCCAACCCTTGAGGCCGCTATCCGGGTGGAGACAGTCTGATCAGTAGCGATGAGCCGGGGCTGAGACTCAGGTGGGATCTATGGCTTCGCCCCGGGTGAGGTAGGTCCACGGTTTGGGACCTTTGGCGTAGCGCTGCTGCACGGTCTCGATCCGGAACCCGGCGGCTTCCACCAAGGCGACGGGATCTCGGGTCAGGTGGCAACCGTCGGCCACTCGCTTCTGCATCGGTTCCAAGCGGTGCTGCCATCGGGCCACTCCCACGTCAGGAGCCAGGCCGTGTTCGAGGAAGTGGAAGCGACCTCCGGGGCGCAGCACCCTCCGCACCTCGGCCAGGGCCCTCTCCACGTCGGGGATGGTGCACAGCGTGAAGGTGGACAGGGCACCGTCGCACGAGTCGTCTTCCAGCGGGAGAGCCTCGCCGCGCAGGCCGACGTGTTCGACGTGGACGTGGGAGTCGGCGATGCGCGCCGCAGCCAACTTGCGACCCAGGGACGCTGGTTCGACGGCCCAAACCCTGGTGACCGCGGCGGGGTAGGCGGGCATGTTCAGACCGGACCCGAAGCCGATCTCCACGACGGTGCCCGCCAGGCCCGCGGTCACCTCCCGGCGCCAACGGTCATAGCCGGCCGATCCGCACGCCCGGTCGACGAGGCGGGGCAGCAGCTGTTGCCGATAGAAGCTCATGTCTTCACCGTATGGCCAGCCAGGTCGGCGAGTTCCTGGTAGGTGTCGGTGATCGAGCGGGACAGCAGGGCTGGGTCGCGCAGGGCGTCGGCGAAGGCCAGGATTCCCAGCAGCATGCGGTCGCCGTAGCTCCACACCATCACGTTGCAGCCAACCCCGTTGCTGGGCGGTCCGTCGACGTGGAGATCCTCCACCACCCGGCCGAACAGGGTCCAGGGACGGTCGGGGCCCTTGATGTTGGAGATCAAGATGTTGGCGTCCACCCGGTCGGTGCTGGCTTTGAGCCGTCCGACCAGGGCGCGGGCGCCGGGCTCGGCCACCAGGGGCGGCACCACGTCGAGCCAGGCCGGCATCAGGTCGGTGCCCAGGATCGACAACTGCACTTTGGCTTCACCGGTCACGGCGCTGATCTTGGACAGCCGTTCCCAGGGGTCCTCGACGTCGGTGGCCAGCGAGGTGGTGAAGCTCCAGAACCGGTTGCCGTGCTGGCGGACCGGGGCGTCGGGGGGTTCGTCCGACACCGGGACGCTCGTGAGCAGGGGAAGGTCAGGAAGTCCGGCGTTGACCTCCAGGTACCGTCGGCAGGCCCCGGCCATCACGGCCAGCACCACGTCATTGAGGGTCACCCCGGCGGCGGACTTGATGGCCTTGAGCCCGGCCAATGGAAGCTCGGCCCGGACGTAGGTGCGAGGGGAGGTGAAGGCGTCGTTGAGGACGCACCAGGGTGCCTCGCCGCTGAAGCCCGGGGTTGCCACCGAGGCGGCGGCCCGGCGGGCCTTCACCGCCTTGGTGCGGGTCCGGGTGGTGGCGGCCAGGCGGGGCAGGTGTCGAGCGGCGCGGGCGTGGTCGGCCACGGCGGCCGCCACCAGACGGGCTCGGCTTGGAAGTCGGGTAGGTCTGAACTCACCGACCCCGGGGATCGGGTCCCGGGTCTCGTCGGAGAACACTCGGGAGAAGATGGTGTAGGCGGCAACGCCGTCGGCCAGGCAGTGCTGGTACTTGAGGATCACCGCCTGTCGACCGCCCTCCAGCCCGTCGACCAGGGTGGCCTGCCACAGGGGGTGGCGCTGGTCGAGGTGGCGTTCGGCGATGCGGGCGAACAGGGCTTCGACCTCGGCTGGACCACCTGGTTCGGTCACCCGTTCGTGGCGGAGGTGGAAGTCGAGGTCGAAGTCGGGGTCGTCGACCATCACCGGGTGGTGGAGCCTCAGCGGTACCCGCACCATCCGCCAGCGGAACGACGGGAGTTGGGGTAGGCGGCCCTCCAGGTGGGAGCGGAGGTCCTCCAGTCTCACCGGACCCTGGTCATTCGGGGCCAGCACCCCGACCGCCATGGTGTTCATGGGCTGGCCGGGCAGGTCCATGTACAAGAAGCCGGCATCCTCGCCCGACAGACGTCTCATCTCAGACCTTCCCGTCCGGGATTCGGGAGGGGCCGGTCGGGCCGTCGGCGAAGGCCCTCTCCAATTCGACGAGGGCGTCGTCGAGCCTCCGGGCCAGTTCTTGGGGGTTCGCCACCGCGGCGGGGTTGGCGACCAGGGCGAAGTGCACGGTCGGGCCGTACCCGGTGACGGTGATGTTCAGGCCCGCTCCGTCGGCCACCGGTCCCGACATGGCGAAGCGCTCGACCTCACGGCCGCCCATCGACCAGTCCGCGTCGGGCACTCGGACGTTGGACACCAACACGTTGAAATCGGGTGGGGCCGAGCCGTCCCGTTGGCGGCGGGACATCCAGCGTGACGCCGGCGATGCCACCGCGGGCGGGATGCGATCCAGCCAGGCCGGAAGGGTGTGGCGACCCTGGATCTCGAGTTGTTCCTTGGCCTCCCGGTTGGCGTCGGCCACGGCCCGAAGGCGGGCCTGAGGGTCGGCCTCGTCGGTGGCGAGATAGGAGAAGTAGTTGGCGAACACGTTGCCGGTGATCCGGGGTGGGGCGTCGGGTGGGTCGTTGGCCACCGGGACGTTGACCACCAGCGGGCCCTCGGGCAGGTTGCCGTGGGCCAGGAGGTGTGCGCGCAACGCCCCGGCCACGACGGCCAGGACCACATCGCTCAAGGTGGTTCCCGCCGCCCGTCGCACCCGTTGCAACCGGGCCAGATCCACGCCGACCAACCCGAAACGGCGGCGGTCATCGGCCGAGTTGTTGAGGACGGTTCGCGGCGCGTCTCCCATCGACCGGGGGACGGCGACCTCGGCGGTGGCCCGCCGCTGATCGACCTCTTTGAACCGTCGGAGGGTCTCGGCCAGCAGCGACGGTACGTCGACCCAGGCCCGGGCCTGATGGCGCAACGCGCCGCTCAGAAGTTCCCGGGGCCGGGGAACCGAGACGGGGTCGGCTGGCCGATGGGTGGCCCGGTCGGGTCGGGGCGGTCCGAGCAGCCTGGACAGGGTGGTGACCAGGGCGGCCCCATCGGCGAGGGTGTGGTGCCAGCGCCAGACCAGGGCCTGGCGGTCCCCGTCCAGCCCGTCGACCAGAACGACCTGCCACAGAGGATGGCGGAGGTCGAGCCGGCCGGGTAGCTGGGTGGCCACGAACTCGCGCAGTTCACCTTCGCCGCCTGGGGCGGCGAGGACGCCATGGCGGATGTGGTAGCCGAGGTCGAAGTCGGGGTCCTCCACCCAGCGGGGGGTGTCAAGTCCGCCCGGTACGGGGGCCAGGCGACGGCGCAGCGACGGAACCCGCTCCATCCGGGCGGCGAGGTGGTGGCGAAGTTCGTGGACGGTGAGCGGGCCGCGGCCGTCGACGGCGGGAGCCAGGACCATCACGTCGACGCAGGTCGAGGTGCTGGTCGGGCTTTCTATGTAGAGGAAACCTGCGTCGCTTCCTGCCAGTCGAAGAACCATCGCCTCGCCCCATCGTGTCGACGTCGCTCGCGGTTGCCCGCCGGTGATCAGTCGGCGTGGACCCGTTAACCTTTACCCACCACTCGGTGGGTGATCCCAACGCTACCGATGGGTAACATAGTGCTGGGGAGAGGCGGCTCGACGTGGTACCCGGAACCCCGGGTGCCTTCCCCCGGTTTCGAGAGGCGAATCGTGAACGCAGCGCAGGCACCCGAATCGACCACCTCCACCGATCTGGTGGTTGCCGCCGATCCGTGCGCCGGACCCAACCCGGCCCTGGTGGCGGCGGCCCAGCGGGCGGGGGGCCGTGGAATCCTCGATGTCGACGACCCGGCCAGGGGAGCGGCCGACCTGGCCGACCTGGCCCGTCGTGGCGTTGCGTCGTGCTGGATCAGGCCGACGGGTGCCGTTACCCCCGACGAGCTGGCGGGCCCGGCGGTGGAGATCGAAGCCGTCGTGGTGGCCGTCGGTGCCGAGGGAACCGACCCCGACGGCTCGGCCATCGGGGCCATGGTGGAGGCGGTCGGTTCGTGGAGGACCGCCGGATCCTGGCGGGTGATCGCCCAGGTCACCTCACGCGCTCAGGGTGTCGCTGCGGTCGACGCGGGAGTGGACGGCCTGATTGCGTCGGGTTGTGAGGCCGGAGGTGTGGTCGGAGCGACCGAGGCGTTCATCTTGTTCCAACAGGTGGTCGACCTCGGGGTGCCGGTGTGGTCTCGGGGTGGTATCGGGCCTCACACCGCGGCCGCGGTGGTGGCGGGCGGCGGTGCTGGCGTGGTGCTCGACGTCCAGCTCGGTCTGGTGCGCGAGTCGGCGCTCGATGCCGATGCCCGCCATGCCCTCGGGGCCATGGACGGCAGCGAGACCCGGGTGGTCGGCGGTCACCGCATCTACACCCGACCCGACCTCACCGCCGCCGCCCTGGCCGAGGACACCCCGCCCGCCGAGGTGGCGGCCCGGCTCGGGTTCCGCCTGCGCCACGACCTCGTGCCCTTTGGTCAGGACGGTGGCTTCGCCGCCGGGTTGGCCCGCCGGT
Organism: Acidimicrobiales bacterium; assembly: GCA_020439505.1. Classification (GTDB taxonomy): domain Bacteria; phylum Actinomycetota; class Acidimicrobiia; order Acidimicrobiales; family Iamiaceae; genus Aquihabitans. The sequence continues at coordinate 3,483 of JAGQSO010000135.1, read as the reverse complement.
ACGTGACCGTGGGCGGGGTGGTACAGGCCGTTCGGGCCGCGGTCACCGAACATCTCGATGCCGCCGCTGCGGCTCCTCCACTGGCACCTGGCCGCGGTGTGGCCGAGCCCCACGGCACCCGGTACCCGATCGCCCAGGGTCCCATGACCCGGGTCAGCGACCGAGCCGCCTTCGCCGCCGCGGTGGCCGACGGTGGCGGCCTGCCGTTCCTGGCCCTGGCCCTGCTGCCGGCCCGAGAGGTTCGGGAACTGCTGACCGAGACCGCCGAGCGACTCGGAGACAGACCTTGGGGCGTGGGGGTGCTGGGCTTCGTCCCCGCCGAGCTTCGGGCCGAACAACTCGAGGTGGTGCATGAGATCGCGCCCCCCGTGGCCCTGATCGCCGGGGGTCGGCCCAGCCAGGCCACCCCCTTGGAAGCGGCGGGCATCAGCACCTACCTGCACGTACCGTCACCGGGTTTGCTCGACCGGTTCCTCAAGGACGGAGCCCGCAAGTTCGTGTTCGAAGGCCGCGAGTGCGGCGGCCACGTCGGACCCCGTTCCAGCTTCGCCCTGTGGGACGCCCAGATCGAACGCCTGCTGGCCGTCGAGGATCCCGAGAACCTCCAGATCCTCCTGGCCGGAGGCATCCACGATGCCCGCTCCGCGGCCATGGCCGCCGCGGCCTGCGCCACCCTGGCGGCGCGGGGAGCCAAGGTCGGAGTGCTGATGGGCACCGCCTACCTGTTCACCAAAGAGGCGGTGGAAGGCGGGGCCATCCAGCCCGCGTTCCAAGACGTCGCTGTGCACTGCGACACCACCGTGCTGCTCGAAACCGCCCCCGGCCACGCCACCCGCTGTGTCGAGACCGACTTCGTGCGGGCCTTCGCCGCTCGCAAGACCGAACTCGAAGACACCGGCGTCGACCCCAAGGCCCGCTGGGCCGAACTGGAGACGCTCAACCTGGGGCGGCTCCGCATCGCCTCGAAGGGAATCGTGCGCGACGACACCGGCCTGGTCACCGTCGACCCCGACCACCAGCGTCGCGAAGGCATGTACATGATCGGCGAGGTGGCCACCCTCCGCCACGCGGTCACGACCATCGCCGACCTGCACGCCGTGGTCAGTGACGGCAGCGCGGCGTGGAACACCGGGGACGCCGCGGGCTCGCCCGCTCCCCGGGTGTCGGTCCGTGAACCCGAACCGCAGGCCGACCCCCTCGACATCGCCATCATCGGCATGGAGGCGTTGTTCCCCGGTGCCGATGATCTCGAGGAGTTCTGGGCTGAGATCGTGGCCGGCACCGATGCCGTCACCGAGGTTCCGGCCGGGCGCTGGGACGTCGACCGCTACTACGACGCCGACGCCTTCACCCGCGACGCCGGTCGCAAGACGCCGTCCAAGTGGGGCGGGTTCCTGCGCCGCATCGGCTTCGACCCTCTCGGCTACGGCATCCCCCCGGCGTCGCTGGCCGCCATCGAACCGGTGCAACTGCTGAGCCTGGAGGTGGCGGCCCGAGCCCTGGCCGATGCCGGCTACGCCGAACGGGCCTTCGACCGGTCGCGGGCATCGGTCATCTTCGGCACCGAATCGGGCAACGAACTGGGTGGCGCCTACGGGGTGCGTGCCTTCCTACCCCAACTGCTCGGCGACATCCCCCCCGCCCTGGAGGAATGGCTGCCGTCGCTGACCGAGGACTCCTTCCCCGGGGTGCTGGCCAACGTGATCGCCGGACGCATCGCCAACCGGCTCGACCTGGGCGGGGTCAACTACACCGTCGATGCCGCCTGTGCCTCGTCGCTGGCCGCCCTCGATGCCGCCTGCAAGGAGCTGCGCCTCGGCACATCGGACCTGGTGCTGTGCGGTGGTGCCGACCTCCACAACGGTCTCAACGATTACCTCCTGTTCGCCTCGGTCCACGCCCTGTCGCCCACCGGCCGGTGCCGCACCTTCGACGCCGCCGCCGACGGTATCGCCCTGGGTGAAGGCGTGGCCTGCGTAGTGCTCAAGCGTCGGGTCGACGCCGAGCGCGACGGCGACCGCATCTACGCGGTGATCGACGCGGTGGCCGGGTCCAGCGACGGCCGCCACCTCGGGCTCACCGCACCCCGCAAGGAAGGCCAGCAGCGCGCCGTGCATCGGGCTCTGGCCCAGGCTGGTCACCCGCTCACCGAGATCGGTCTGGTCGAAGCCCACGGCACCGGGACGGTCGTCGGTGACCGCACCGAGATGGCCACCCTCACCGAGGTGTTCGCCGAGGCCGGTGTCGCCCCCGGTGCCGCGGTGCTCGGATCGGTCAAGTCCCAGATCGGCCACACCAAGTGCGCGGCCGGTCTGGCCGGTCTCATCAAGGCGGCGAAGGCCGTGCATCACGGTGTCCTGCCGCCCACCGTCAACCTGGTGGAGCCCAACCCGTACTACGACGCCGACACCAGCCCGTTCCGGTTCTTGCACCAGTCCCGACCGTGGGCGGCCGAGACCCGCCGGGCCGGGGTCAGTGCCTTCGGGTTCGGCGGCACCAACTTCCACGCCGTGGTGTCGTCCTACGACGCGGGCGACCGACCCGCCCACGGGGCGGTGCGCTGGCCCGCGGAGCTGTTCTTGATCCGCGGCGCCTCGGCCGCCGATGCCACCCGCTCCCTCGACCAGTTGGCCGCCACCGCCGCCGCGGTGATCGAGTCCGACCCGGCCGGGCAACGGCACCGCTTGGCCGACGTGGCCCACGCCGTGTGTCGATCCGGGACCGGGCCGGTGCGAGCCGCGTTCGTGGCCGGGTCGTGGACCGAGCTGGCCGACGCCATCGAGGCCGCCCGTACCGGTACCTCAGAGCCCAGGGCCGGGGTGTTCGTGGCCGACCCCGAGCGCGACGCCGACGACGCGGCCCCCACCGTCGGGTTCTTGTACCCCGGCCAGGGCAGTCAGCGACCGGGGATGCTCAGCGACCTGTTCGTCACCTTCGGTGGTCTCGACGACCTTCTCCGCACCGGGCAGCGCTGGACCGACCAGATGTTCCCGCCAGCGGCCTTCACCCGAGACCAACGCGACGCTCAACAAGAGGCGATCACCGCCACCGACGTGGCCCAGCCCACCCTGGGCATCGCCTCGCTCGCCCTCACCCGGCTGCTCGGCCGACTCGGTATCCGCCCCGACGTCGCCGGCGGTCACAGCTACGGCGAACTGGCCGCGCTGGCCGCAGCCGGATCCTTCGACGACGCCACCCTGCTGGAACTGAGCGCGGCCCGGGGTGGTTCGATTCTCGAAGCGGTGGAACGCTCGGGCGGCGACCCCGGCACCATGGCCGCCGTCGCCCTCAGCCGTGAGGAGCTGATCGAGGCCCTGGCCCCCTGGCCCGACCTGGTGCTCGCCAACCACAACGGGCCTCGCCAGGCCGTGCTGTCGGGACCGACCGACACGGTGCACGAAGCGGTGGCCGCCCTCAAGGCCGACGGAGTGACCGCCAAGGTGCTGCCGGTGGCGTGCGCCTTCCACAGCCCGCTAATCGCCG
>JAGQSO010000134.1 GCA_020439505.1 Acidimicrobiales bacterium | reverse complement strand
TGGCCGAGGCCCGGATGGTGACGAAGGAACCGTCTGACCACCGCCCTGACCTCTGGCACCGACGCGCCCAGATGGTCCAGGTCGCTCTTGAGGTATTCCTTCTGCTTTCGGGCGCGTACCTCATCGGTATGGATGCTCAGCTCGGACGTGATGTCTGAAGCGGCACGGACTGGGTCCACGTGTTGACGTTGCCACACCAACACCCAGACCCGACTCCTTCTGACCAGAAGCACCATGCCGACCTTGCATCGACAGCCGACCCGAGCGGGGTCGGTGCCGAGATCGGATTCGGAGGCGCTGAGGTGGTCCGCCGTAGCCTGGGCAGCGGTGAACGAGGAACCCCCGGTCCGCTATCGCACGATCCACGGCCACCGCCGGGCCTACCGCCTCATGGGCGAGGGACCACCGCTTCTGTTGCTGCACGGCATCGGTGACAGTTCGGCGAGCTGGTTACCGGTCATGGCCGCACTGGCCGAACACCACACCGTGATCGCCCCCGACCTGTTGGGCCATGGCAACTCGGCCAAACCCCGGGCCGACTACTCGGTGGCGGCCTACGCCAACGGCATGCGAGACCTGCTCGAGGTCCTCGGCGTGGAGCGGGTGACCGTGGTCGGCCATTCCCTCGGCGGGGGTGTGGCCGCGCAGTTCGCCTACCAGTATCCCGAGCGCTGTGAACGCCTGGTGCTGGTGGCGACCGGTGGTGTGGCCCGGGCGGTGAACCCGTTCCTGCGGGTCGCATCGGCACCGCTGGCCGAGGTGCTGTTGGTCGCCATGAACCTGCCGCCGATCCGACCCCTGAGCCGGCTCGGTCTGGAGGTGCTGAGTCTGGCGGGGCACGACCTCGGCCGTGACAAGGTCGAACTCACCGAGGTCTTCGATCGCCTGCCCGACACCGCAGCCCGGGTGGCGTTCACCCGGACGTTGCGCTCGGCGGTGGACTGGCGGGGCCAGGTGGTCACCATGCGTGACCGCGCCTACCTCACGGCCCACATGCCGACGCTGATCATCTGGGGCACCAACGACGGGGTGATCCCGTCTCGTCACGCCGAGATCATCCACGAGGCCATGCCCGGCAGCGCCCTCGAGTACTTCCCCGGCGCCGGCCACTTCCCCCACCATGCCGATCCCGAGCGGTTCGTAGACGTGGTGCACACCTTCATCAACACCACACCGACCTCCGTCCACGATCCCGACATCTGGCAGGCCGCGCTCCGCGACGGAAGGCCCGGCGTCGACACCACTGAGGATGACGGTCTCCCCGAGCTCCGAATCGACTCGCCTGTCCGGCGACCATCGGCGTGTTGAGGGTCCGACCCCGACGGTGATCCGCCCGCGGGCCGGGGTGGGTGAAGCGAACGACACCGCGATTTGATCCCGTTCGCCGGGCGATGTCCGGGCCGGTCGCCTCGACTGACGGACGTGGGGGCGGATCCGGAGGTGAGTGTCTCGCCGGTGCCGTCGTGTGGATGCCGCTGGGTGAGCGGTCAGGCCACGGGGATCGGTTCGGGCAGGGTGACCACCCGGAAGTCCCGGCCGACCGCCGCCACCTCCTCGGGGAAGCGGGCCACATCGACCCCCATGGCGAAGCCCTGCTCGTCGCCTAGGGGGACGAAGAAGTCGTCGTGATGGGTGGCGACGATGATCCGGGGTTCCAGTCGAGGCAGGATTCGCTCCAAATAGCCGGGGGTGAACTGTCGGCCGGCGATCCCGCACAGCATCACGTCGACGTCTCGGTGACGGATCTGGTCGTCGAGCAGGTCGGCGGAACCCTGGTGGTAGAGGGTTGCACCCCCGACCGCGATGTGGATGCCCCAGACCTGGCCGCACTGGTAGGCCTGCGGGCACAGGTCGCCGACGTGTTCGCAGGTGAGCTCACCGCCCTGGTTCACCTTGAGGCCCAGCACCAGCTTGGAGTGGACACTGGGAACGAAGGTCACCTCGAACGGCCCGATCTCATAGACCCGGTGAGGCTCGACCACCACGGCCCGCTCGGCCAGCCCGTGCAGCGCCATCAGGTGGTGGGCCGACGTGCTGCCGTAGACGGTGGCCCCGTCACGGCGTGCGATCTCGGGGGCGTCGAGGGCGTGATCGAAATGGGTGTGGCCCACCAGTACGGCGTCAGCCCTGGGTATCCAACGGTTCACGAGAGCCCGGTCGGGCAGGACGGTGCGCCGGCGGAGCATGTCACCGAAGGCGGCCCGGCTGACGTAGGGGTCGATCAGTACCGTCGTCTGCTGGTAGGTGAGCACGAACCCGGCGACGCCGAGCCAGCGGATTTCGAGTCCAGCGGGAAGGTCTAGGTCCGTTGCGTCAACCGCCAGGTCGGAGACCGTGGCGTGGTCGCGCCGTTGGTGTCCGCTGCGGGTTGCGGCGTAGCTCAACAGGTCGACGGCGTGACGCAACGGTGAGGTCATGAGCGGCGAGGCTAGGGCCGGTGGCTGACCCCCACCGGGGCGGACAAGGTCGGGGCCAGAAAAACGATCGGAGCGCCGGTCGAACCGACGCTCCGATCACAGTTCTGCGGCTCGCTCCACTCGGAGCGATGGGGCGACCTCAGGCCGGGCAGCCACCGCCGGGGATGCGCTTGCCGCCCAGACGCCAGGGCTGCCACCCGTCGCGGTACATGCGGTAGGCCTCGGCGGAGAGGGCCTTGGCCACCTCGGAGTTCTTGAAGGGGTCCTTCATCTCGCTGAACTCGTAGCCGAAGGTCCGCTTGATCCAGGGGGCGTGGACCGGGTGCAGCTGGAACAGGCCGGTGGTTCCGCTGGAGGGGTTGACGGCCTCGAACTGGAAGTTGGACTCGCGGTCCACGACCCGTTCGGCGCAGGCCGCGTTGGTACCCCAGTGGGTGGCGATGGCCATCTTGGCCACACCCTCGGGTGTGCACGCAGTGGTGGCTCCGGCAACTGTGAGCACGGCCAAGAGACCGACGATCAGGTGCCAGGGGCGGCGCCGACGCACCTCCGGCTCGGGGTTTCCGCTCTCGACGGAACCTTGGACCGGGGTGGGGGCGGGGCGTGTCACTCGATGGAACTCCTGTTGCGGGGATCCCGACCGCCCTCGCGTGGGCGGTCCAGGCCCGGCGAACCGGGTGCTGCTGACGGGAGGAGAGCCCGCCGAAACGGGCCGGGCCCCCGTTCTGGGGCTGACAGGGAGACATGTTTGTCGCATTCGTCACCGAAATGCAACATCGGAACCCTGACTGTGACATACGGCGGGGTGTTCGCAACTTGGGTCGGCCCGGTCCTCGACGGCACCGGCCCACGGTCGCAAACCCCGGCGCCCGACCTCCGCGTCCACCGGATCCCTGGAGACGTTCCGACCACTGGGGTCACGCCCCACTCATCTCCCTTCGGTGCCGCGCCGGCCGAACACCCTTCGAAAAGCGGTGAGCCCCGATCCGAAGATCGGGGCTCACCGGCTCGGCGGAGAGGGTGGGATTTGAACCCACGGACGAGTTACCCCGTCACCTCCTTAGCAGGGAGGCCCGATCGGCCAGACTCCGGCACCTCTCCGTGTTGCGGGCAGCATCGTACACAACCACCGCTGGGTCATTCCCACGGATTGGCTCCACCGCCGACGAGGATCCTCGCCCAAACCGCCCCGCAAGATCGCCCGGCACCAGCAACCTCGTCGGCAGTCGTTCGGTTCTGCTTCCCAGATGGTCGGGTCAGGCCGAAAGGGGACCCGCCAGGCGATTGCCCTGAGCCCAGGTCAGGTAGCCGCCATCGAGGTTGACCGCATCATGTCCGTGTTGGGTCAACATTCGAGCCGCGGTGTGACCGCGTTGCCCGGCGGCGCAGTAGACCACCAGAGGCCCGGCAGGCAGCTCCTGATGCCGAACCCGCAACTCGTCGAGCGAAATGTGCAGGCTGCCGGGAATCGCCCCCCGGGCGACCTCGGCGTCGGTGCGGACGTCGACCAGGGTGGCACCGGCCGACACCCGTTCCTCGACCTCGTGCCACTGGATGGTCTCGGCCTTGCCGGCGGCCAGGTTGTCGGCGATCAGGCCGAGCATGTTCACCGGGTCCTTGGCCGATCCGAACTGGGGGGCGTAGGCCAGTTCCAGGTCTCCCAGGTCGCTGGCGGTTAGCTCGCCCCTCATCGCGGTGGCGATCACGTCGATGCGCTTGTCGACCCCCGAGGCACCGACGCCCTGGGCACCGAGGATGGCGTCGGTGTCCGGATCGACCAGAAGCTTGAGGTCCATGCGCTCCGCTCCCGGGTAGTAGCCGGCGTGGGAGTTGGGGTGGGTGTGGATCGCCCGGTACTTCCGTCCCGCGGCGCGGAGGCGCTTCTCGCTCCAACCCACGGTGGCGACGGTGAGGCCGAACACACCGACCACCGCGGTGCCCAGCACCGGCTGGGCCTTCACCGGGCGGCCGACGATGGCATCGGCCACCAGGCGTCCGTGACGGTTCGCGGTCTGGGCCAGGGCGACCATTGCTGGCTCCCCGTCCAGGGCGTCCCGCTTGAGGGCGGCGTCGCCAACGGCGTAGATGTGTGGATCGCTGGTCCGTTGGGCGTCGTCGACCACGATGCCGCCCCGGGGTCCCAGCTCGAGGCCGGCGTCCCTGGCCAGCCGCGACTCGGGCGACACTCCGATGGCGGCGAACACCACGTCGGCGGGCACCGTTGACCCGTCGTCGAGGATGACCGCGTCGTCGGTGATCCGGGCGGCGCCGGTGCCGATGTGGAGGGCGACACCGTGGTCCGACAGCCTCTGCTCCACGATGGCGGCCATCTCGGGATCCAGTGGCGGCAGAACCTGGTCGGCCAACTCCACCAGCGACACGCTCAGGCCCCGGTGCACGAGGTTCTCGGCCAGTTCAACCCCGATGAATCCCCCGCCGAGGACCGCCGCGGTGCGGATCTCCCCCGAGTCGAGCAGGGCGACGATGCGGTCCAGATCGGCGACGTCGCGCAGCGACAGGGCCCGCTCGATCCCAGGCAGGGGCGGACGCACCGGCGACGCCCCGGTGGCCAGAACCAGGGCGTCGTAGGCCTGTTCGAACTCCTGGTCCGCCTCGATGTCGCGCACCGTGACGACTCGGCGGTCCCGGTCGATGGACACCACCTCGTGACGGGTCCTGACCTCGATGCCGAAACGCCGTTCCAACTCGGGTGGCGAGGTGAGCAGCAGGTCCTCACGCTCCTCGATTACACCGCCCACGTGATAGGGCAGACCGCAGTTGGCGAAGGAGACGTGCTCTCCTCGCTCGAACACCACGATCGGACGGTCTTCGTCGACTCTCCGCAGTCGGGTGGCAGCCGACATGCCCCCCGCCACACCCCCCACGATCACGGTCTTGGTCGGGCGCGGGACTCGGTCGTGATGCTGATCATCTGGCGTAGGCACGTTTGGCGTCTCCTCGTACTTCGACACGAACCCTAACAAATACCCAGAGGGGTATATTCCGGCACGGGAGTCCGATAGCCGCCACCGGCTGCCACAGCCATTGCCCCTAGGATGACGGGCGGAGCGGTGGCAGAGCGGACGAATGCACCGGTCTTGAAAACCGGCGACCCGAAAGGGTCCGAGGGTTCGAATCCCTCCCGCTCCGCTCAGTAGGTCAACTTGGAACCTCGCCCTAGGTGCCCTGGCTTCAGCTTCGATGCTCCGTTCCAGGGTGCGACCGTTACGGCAGGGTCGCAGGGCAAGCTGGGTTGATGTCACCGTTGGATCGGGGTCGGGGTCAGGCCGAAGCGCAGCGCGTGGCTACCAAGCGCCTGGCCTTTCGTCGTGGTCCGATCATCGCGCTGGCCATCGTGTTGGCCGCCGCGATGGGGACCGTGACCTGGCGGCGCGTCCACGACCCCGACCGCAGGGTGGGTCCAGCACCGACTGTCGTCGGCACCGAATGTGGCCTGGGCCAGCCACCGGATGCCGTTTTGGCCGTGGACGGTGATACCGGACGCCTGAGGTGGTCGCGGCTGGTGGGCGACATGGACGACTACTGGCCAACCGGCGTCGCCGTGGCCCGGGGGTCGGTGGCCGTGTACTCCGAACAGGGGAGAATCCAGGCGCTAGCCATCGAGGATGGAACCAGTCGATGGTGCTCAGAGGGCGGCGTGGTGGCTGCCGTCTACGACCGCATGTTCACCATCGACGGCGATCGACAGACCGTCGAACTCGACGCTACGACAGGACGTACCAAGTTGGTCGAGGCCGCGGTCCTGACCGACCTGCTCGAATCGGCGGCCGGGCCCATCGCGGTGCAGGAAAAACCGGTGGACCGGGCGGTCCAGGCCAGAACGCTCACCGTCACCGACCGGGCCAGTGGGCAGATCCTGTGGACCAAGCAGGTGCCTGGCTACCAGCTGGTGACCACGGACTCATTGGTACTGGTCAACGATCAGACCAACGGCACGTCACGAGTCGGCTCCTTGGACATTCCCGACGAGTTCACTGTTACCGCCTATCGCCTCGACGACGGCCAGCGGGCGTGGTCCCGGCGGTTCCCTCGCTTCGGGGAGCTCATGTTGGCTGGTGATCAGGTGTACCTCCAGGGATGGCCCGACCGCACCATCCAAGCCATCGACCCCGACACCGGCAAGGTCATCTGGTCGACGAGACACGACAACCCCGGTCAGACCGTCCGCTACTCCGAACCCGGAGACCTCACGGCGGTGGCTTCGGACCCATCGACCGGTGACGTGTTCCTGCTCCTGAAATCGCGACGCCCCTACCGCGACTGATGGGATGCCAGCCCTTCCACGGCTACCGATGGCATCTTGGTGGTAGCGTTCTGCCATGAGAACCACGATCGATGCCGCCGGCCGGCTGGTCGTCCCCAAGGTGCTCCGCGAACGGCTGGGTCTCAAACCCGGCTCGACGGTGGACCTCAGCCCTTACGGGGCCGGTCTGCAGATGGTGGCGGTGAGTCGCACGGCGCGTGTGCGGCCAATCCGAGGCGATCTGGTGGCTGAGTCCGAGACCGTGATCACCGACGAGGACGTGTTCGCCATCCTCGATGCTGATCGTCGGTGACGCT
>JAGQSO010000133.1 GCA_020439505.1 Acidimicrobiales bacterium | reverse complement strand
TGGCGGGGGCGGCCCACACGATGGCTCCGCCGACACCGATCTGGGCCAGGAGTCGCCGCCGGTCATGGTCGGGACCGGGCGTGACGTCTTGCGTGGACTCGTTGTTGCTCATGGTTCTCCCTCCGCCGCGGTCCGTCACCGCTGCCGTTCGGCAAAGCATAACGATGCGCGCGCAACAAGGGTGTAATCCATCCGGCCCAAATTTCGAGCATGGTAGGGCCCTTTCGCCCGATCTGGATGACCTTCGTCACAGTTCACGCCGGCCGAGGTCGGTGTGACGGGGATCAGGTTCGGGAGCCGAGGAGGCGGATCAGCGCGGGGCAGTCGTGCTCGACGCCGCGATGGACCAGGTGGATCACCGGGACTGAGGCGGCCGCGTCGCTCAGGGCGGCCATCGCCGTATCGGCCCCGGCGGTGAGGTTGAGGCAATGAGGGGCCAAGTCGAGCGCCGCTCGGACCGGATCGCTCAGCGCCTCGGCGTGCAGCTCGGCTCCCCGTTGTCGTTGGGGCAGCACCACCGCCCGTAGCCGCAGTGATCCCAGCCATCGGGCCGGTTCGTTCCCCCTGAAGCCCGACCAAGTGGAGGTCGTGGCAGTGGCGGTGAAAATGCTCTCCCGTGCGTTGCTCTCCCGTGTGTCGCTCTCCTGGGCCTCGCTCTCCTGTGTGTCGGCGACCTGCCCGGTTGGGGTGAGCTCGCCAAGGGCGGTGTGGCTTCCTCCATTGGGCAGGCCGAGCAGTTTCCGACCGGTGGCGTCGAGGGCGAGCGGCTTGGGAAATCCGACCACCTCGAGGGTGCCCACTCTGATGCCGATGGCCTCGTCGGTCAGATAGCCCCAACCGGCTTGGACCAGGGCGGCGGTGAGCGTCGACTTGCCGGCACCGGACCGACCGGCGAGCACCACGACACCGCCGTCGGGGTGGATCACCGCGCCGGCGTGAAGCACGAGCAGCCGCTGCGAGCGGGGAGCAAGGATGTTGAGGGCGGTGGGTAGCTGGTCGACGAATTCGTCGAGGTCGGCCCACCGTCGACCGCTCCAGGGCGGGGATGTGGTGGTGAGCGGACCGTCGGGTTCTTCGGGGGCGGCGAGGTCGAGGATCACCGTCGGGTGCGAGTCGGTGATCAGGTCGCCCAGCTCTGCTCGCACCCGGTCCTCCGCCCCGGCCAAGGGACATCGGATCTCGACCACCTGGTCGAGCACCGCGAACCGGGGCCCTGGCCCCGGCGCTGCGGCCCGGCCTTCACCGTGGCCGGACTCGGTTCCGACAAGGTGACCGGCCTCGCCTGGGTGCCCTGCAACTGCGGTAGAGAGGTGACCGGCTTCGCCTGGGTGCCCTGCAACTGCGGTTCGGGGTGGGGTGACGGTGGTCGACGTGGTGGCCGTGTCCACCGTGGAGTCGGCGTTCGAGCCGGAGGTGGCCGAGTCGGTGGTGGTGTTGGAGGAGGAAGATTCGGGGGTGGAGGTGGAGCCGGCGGTTATCAGCCCGAGGCGTCGGAAGGTCTCGAACGCCGACTCCACGTCTCGGGTCAGGGTGTCGGCGTCCAGCCCGGTGGCCTCGGTCAGGGTGTCGATCAGCTCCCCTCGGTCGGCGACCAAGGGGCACAGGGCATAGACGGCGGCGGCCGCAGGGTTGAGGGCGTGGACTAGGCCGGTCGCCGGGTTGTGGACCAGCAGATCCTCGCCGATGCGGGCGGTGGACAGGTCGGGCCGCAGGCGCGCCACGTCGGAGGTTCCGGCGGCGTCGCCGGCATCGGGACGGGTGGGACCGGTGGGAGCGGGCTCGTCGTGGCGGGCGGCGTCGATGGGGCGAACCTAATGCCGTGACCGCCCGGGTCTGCACTGGGATCGCGGTCGGGCAGAGCTGTGGCGAAGCCGCTTTGGAGGCGAGTCGACAGGTGAGTCGACCCATGAGCACGGCATGGCTAAATCGTGGCGAAGCCTCGGTCTGATCACCCTCGCAGCGATGAGGACTGGACCTGTCCACTAGGTGCCTTGGTGGCCTGGGTTCCATCGACGCCGACGTCGTCGCTTGGTTCGCCGTGCTGTTCGTAGGTGGCGTGGTGGGTGACGCCCGCCCGAGAACTTGACCACTTGGTCAAGATTGGGTTCTAGGATCCGGCGATGGATTTCGAGCTCCCCGGCCCCGACGACCCGCGCCGCCTCCAGGTACGTGACTGGCTGGCCGCCCACCCCCAACCGTCGGGTCGTGAGCTGGCCGAGGCCGGCTACGTCGCCCCCCACTGGCCGGCGCCGTGGGGGCTCGACGCCGACCCGATCCACCAGATCATCATCGACGAGGAGCTCAAGGCGGCCCGAGTCGGTCGGCCGTCCAACCAGATCGGTATCGGCTGGGCGGGGCCGACGATCGTTCACGCCGGCACCGCGGAGCAAAAGGACCGTTACCTGATGCCGATCCTGGCGGGGGAGGAGATCTGGTGTCAGCTCTTCAGCGAACCCGAGGCCGGCTCGGACCTGGCCAACTTGTCCACCCGGGCGGTGCGTGACGGGGACGAGTGGGTGATCAACGGTCAGAAGATCTGGACGTCGTTGGCCCAATGGTCCAAGTTCGGGATCCTGATCGCCCGCACCGACCCCGATGCCCCCAAGCACGCCGGCATCACCTATTTCGTGTGCCCGATGGATGCGCCCGGGGTCGAGATCCGCCCCATCATCGAGATGACCGGGGCCCACACCTTCAACGAGGTGTTCCTCACCGATGTGCGCCTCCCAGCCGAGAACGTCATCGGCGAGGTGAACAAGGGGTGGGGCCTGGCCAAGGTGACCCTCGGCAACGAACGGGTGTCGCTGTCGTCGGGCGGGGCGCTGTGGGGTCTGGGCCCCACCGGTGCCGACCTGCTCGACCTGGTGCGCTCCCGGGGTGGCACCACCGACCCCGAGTTGCGCCAGCGTCTGGCCCGCCTCCACACCACCGAGGAGATCTTGCGCCTCATTCGCCTGCGGACGGTCTCGGCCCGGATCCGGGGTGAACAACCCGGCCCCGAGGCCAGCATCCGCAAGGTCATGGCCGACGAACACGGTCAGACGATCATGGGTCTGGCCAAGGACCTGGCCGGCGCCGCCGGGATGTTGACCGCCGATCCCTCCAAGTCCGGCCCCGACGTCACCAGGGGCGGGCTCGGTGCCGGTCCCCTCGGTTCGACGGTCGATCTGTGGAACCACGGCTTCTTGTTCGCCCCCGCCCTCACCGTGGGCGGCGGCACCGGTGAAGTGCAGCGCAACATCCTGGCCGAACGCGTCCTGGGCCTACCCCACGAGATCGACGTAGAGGCCGGCAAGACCTGGTCGGAAGCTCGCCGCTGAACCGACCCGACGCTCGCCGCTGAACCGACCCGACGGTCGGCCTCGAACCGGCGAACGATGCTCGACCCGACGGGTTGGGTCAGCGGGCGAACAACGAGGTCAGGTCAATGTCCCACCCGGGGACCAGCGGGGTGGAGAGCGTGTCGGAAGCGGTGAGTTCCAGTTCGACATCGAAGCGGGCGGAGTCCGGGGTGCGGCGGCGGAAGACGAGAACCACGTCGGCCGCAGTGTCGACCAGCCACACCTCGGCCACTCCCGAGGCCTCGTAGTTGCGCAGTTTGGTGCCGATGTCATAACGCCATGTGGAGGGCGAGCGCACCTCGACCACCAGCGGAGGTGGGGAGGTGAAGCGGTTGTCGGATCCGGCCAGTCGGCGGGTCTCGGGCACCCACCACAGGTCGGGCTTGTAGACGTTCCAGCGATCGATCGGGGTGTCGATCTCCATGCCGAGCTCGCCCGCCCCGTCTTGGCCTTCGGCAAAGCTGAGGAAGAGATGCGACAGCCACAAGATGATCCGTTGGTGGCGGGCGGCGGGGCTGTTCACGACTAGCTCTCCGTTGATCAACTGCGCATGCGGCAGCTCCCCCGGGAGCGCGAAGAACTCGTCGGCCGTCATCTTCATCGGTGCGGGCACGGCGAGAGCCATGGGTTGAAAAGTACCGTGATTCCTCTGCGGTGACAACGGCG
>JAGQSO010000132.1 GCA_020439505.1 Acidimicrobiales bacterium | reverse complement strand
TCCCCCACCACCTCCACCCCGGCCGGACACTCCCCCACCGAACGGCGGACCGACGTGAACCAGCCATCAGACGTCTTCGACGGGGCCGAAGCCCGCATCATCGACCGCGGATACCGGCGTTACGACGGCGAACGCAGCGGAGTCTCCGGGGCCGTCCGATCGGTGGTCCGCCACAGCGTTCAGCGCGGCCTCGGGATGCGCCGCACCATCTGGGCCAAGGTGCCACCGGTCCTGACCGCCGCCATCGCCTACATACCGGCGGTGGTGTTCGTGGGCATCATCGCCCTCATCCCGGCCCGAAACCTCACCGACCTGGTTCTCCCCACCTACGGCGCCTACTACGGGTACGTCATCAGCGCCATCGTGCTCTTCGTGGCCTTCGCTGCCCCCGAGATGTTGTGCACCGACCGCCGCAGCGGCATGTTGGGCATCTACCTGGCCTCCCCCCTCAACCGTGACACCTACCTGTTGGCCAAAGCCCTGGCGGTGGCGGCGACCTTGTCCATCGTCTGCATCGGACCGCCGTTGCTGATGCTGGTGGCAAACGTCATGCAGAACCAGGGCCCCGACGGATTCGGCGACATCGTTCTAACCCTTGTTCGGGTCCTGGTGGCGGGCACCATGCTCACCCTGATGTTCACCAGCGTCACCATGGGAGTAGCGAGCCTCACCGACCGCAAGAGCATCGCCACCGCGGGGATCATCCTGCTCATGTTGGTGTCGGTCATGGTCGCCGGAATGTTCTCGGCCGCCACCAAGTCGGACCTGCCCCTGGTGGCCTCCATCCTCACCCTCAGCCTGGACCTCGGCCCCCGGGTTCACAACGAAGCCATGCTCGACTCGCTTCAATTGTCGAACCTGACCGTCTACCTCGCCTGGCTGGCGTGGACCGTCGCCGGTTTCACCATCGCCCGACTGCGCATCCACTCCCTCCCGGTGACCCGATGAGCGCCCCCGGCACCGCCCCCACCGAGACGATCCAGGGATGGGGTGGCCCGATGATGGAGGCCATCGGCGTGTCACGGTGGTTCGGCGACGTCGTGGCCGTGTCCGACATCTCGTTCTCGATCGGACCCGGGGTCACCGCTCTACTGGGCCCCAACGGAGCGGGAAAGTCCACCCTCCTGCGCATGCTGTGCGGCTTGAGCCCGCCTGACCGGGGCGAGATCCGGATCCTGGGCGCCGACCCCCGCAGCGACCTCGCCGTACGACGCCGCATCTCGATCGTTCCCCAGCAGGAGGCGGTGTTCGAAAGGATGAGTGCCCTCGAGCTGGTGCGGCTCGCCGGAGTCCTCACCGGCGTCGCCGACCCCGACGTGGCCGCCCGCGATGCCCTGGCCGTGGTCGAGCTGGACGCTGCCGATCCTCGCCCTGTGACGTCCTACTCCAAGGGCATGAAGCAGAGGGTCAAGGTCGCCCAGGCCCTCGTCAACGACCCGGCGGTGATGGTGCTCGACGAGCCGCTCACCGGACTCGACCCTCGCCAGCGCCGTCACCTCATCGACCTGTTCGCGGTGCTGGGAGACCAGGGTCGCTGCGTGCTCGTGTCCAGCCACGTCCTCGAAGAGGTGGAGCGGTTCGGGTCCCGGGTTCTGGTCATCGCCCAAGGGCGTCTCGCCGCCACCGGCGACTACCGCGCCATCCGCGACCTGATGGACGACCGCCCCCACCGGATCCGGGTCCGCACCGACAAACCCCGTGAGGTTGCCGCTTCGCTGCTGCTCTACGCCGGTGTGCAATCCACCGCGGTGGTCGCCGGTCGGGCCGGTCGGGAACCAGCGGTACTGGTCGACACCACCGACGCCCCCACCTTCCGTCGCTCGGTCGCCGCCATCGCCCACAGCCTCGACGCCCAACTGTGGGAAGTGACTCCGCTCGACGACGACCTCGAAAGCGTCTTTCGATACCTGGTGCAGTCATGACCGTCCCCACCCCGCCGACGCCCCCCGTCCCGCCTCCGCCACCTCCCCCGAGCGCGGCGCCAGTGGTTCACCCCCGACCGATGGGCGTCGCCACCGGGACCAACTCGCTGCCCGGTGCGGGCCCGGTGTTCGCCGCTCTCTTCAAGCTGTTCCTGCGCACCACCGCCACCCGGGGGCGGCTGCTGGCGATCGGGGCCCTGACGGGGTTGAGCCTCATCAGCGCCCTGTTGGCCCGCATCGCCGCACCGCCGGACCCGCTCGACGCCGGACTCTCCTACGCGGTGGCCAACATCACGACCCTGCTACCGGTGGCCGCGCTGGTGTTCGGCGCCGGATCGATCGGTGACCTGATCGACGACGGATCCCTCGTCTACGTCTGGCTCCGCCCGATCTCGACCCGCCTTCCGGTCCTGGCCGCATGGGCGGCGACCATGACCATCATCACCCCGCTGGTGGCGGTCCCCGTCTTGATCGGAACCGCCATGTTGTCCTCCGATGCCGACCTCCTGACAGCCACGGCACTGGCCTTAGCCGTTGGCGTTCCGTCCTATTGCGCGCTGTCGGTGATGGTCGGAATCCGCCTCCGCCGATCCCTGCCCTGGGGACTCGCGTACATCTTGTTGTGGGAAGGTTTCGTGGCCGGTGCGGGCAGCACGGCCGGACGCCTGGCGGTGCGCTCCTACCTGATGTCGATCCTGGTCCAGATGACCAACCAGTACATTAAGATCGGCAAGTACACCCTCGCCAGCGGACTCACCGTCCCCCTCGTCGCCGGCGCCATGGCCCTCATCTACGCCGCGAGCCGCCTGGCCCGTACCGACGTCCCCTGAAGTCGACTCCGGTCCACATCAGAATTCGGTGTTGGTGTAGGGGGCCCGGCCGGTGTGGAAGCACGCATCGGCCCGGGCCAAAACGTCGGGTCTGGCATCGAGGCGGCCAGCCGCCGCCAGCACCGACGGTGTCGTGGTCCCAAGCACCAACGACGCCAACGAAGACACGTCCATCGCCAGATCGACAGAACCGCCGGTCAACGAAGCGGGGGCCAACGACACGCCCGGATCGGTCAGGCGCTCACACTCCGGGTCTCCGGGCCCGGTCCGCAACAGGTAGCGACCCGACGTCGCGGGCCGGAACGGGTCGTCGACACCCAGCACCAACTCATCGGTGACGGCGTAGCTGCGTGAGGTCAGGAGTCCGGCGACGTCGAGCACCCGAAGCCAGAGGAAGTCACCGGTCTCGACCGTCACCATCTCGCGCCGGTTGCCCAGCCTCCACACGAGATGATCGTCCACAGGTCGATACGGCATCTCGACCGTTCTGACCAGGTCGACACGCCTCAGGTACTCGAACAGCTCAGCCTCCACGGCGGGGTCGGGCGCGACCAGGTCGACGACCTTGAGCGTGGCATGGGGCAGACCGAACGTGTCGCAGTCCTTCACCCGGTAGCTGGCGTAGCCGTCAGGACGACCCGCGTCGTCACGGTGCACGACCCACATCAGACCGCTGAAGCCCTCCCGGTCCGCCTCGGGGTCCCGCGCCGCGTATTCCCACATGACCGGCGGCCGGGAGGACGATCCCGCCCGGGTCACCCGGTACAGATCCCAGATCTCCGCCGCAGTCGCCACCGCCTGGGTCGGGTCGGCCACCAACTCCAGGCTGCCGGTCGACGCCACGTCGGCACCGAAGTCGACGTGGCGAGGGTCGAAACGAAACGACGAATACCCGCTAGCGACCCCGAACCCGAAGCGAGGGTAGATCCCCGCCTCCGAAGCCAGGAGGGTGGCGGCGGGCCAACCCCGCTCCACCGTGTCGTCGAGGAGCCGTCCCATCAGGGCACTCAGGATCCCCCGGCGACGGTGGGTGGGCAACACCGCCGCCCAGGTGGCTCCGGCCACCGGGACCGTCGCCCCACCCGGCAACGTCAACTCGAAGGGGAAGTCGCCGATGGTCCCGACCCACTCACCGTCGATCCGGGCTCCCAGCATCCGGACCACGTCCAGCTCGCGCCGGATGTCCTCCAACTGCTCGCTGCCGATCCCGGCTCTGCCGAACCCGATCAAGCCCGGACGCGTAATCGCCGGGAAGTCATCAGGACCGGTCACCACGATCTCGAACGTCATTACGCCGGTGTAGCAGCCGCCGGCCCCGCCTGCATCGGAGTTCCAGACTCGAACCCTCAGGTCCATCCGAGGCGACTACGACACAGCCACGACACCGCCATGACAGCGACGCGACCGGAACGAACTGGAGCGACCGCTCAGCGACGGTGGTCGATTGCCCGGTCAATTGACCTGTCGGTCGAGTTCCTCCCAGTAGGGCTGGCGCAGCTTGAACTTCTGGAGCTTGCCCGTCGCGGTTCTGGCCAGCTCGGTTCGGAACTCGATCCGCTTGGGGATCTTGTAGCCGGCGAGCCGGGAGCGGCAGTGGTCGCGCAACTCGTCCTCAGTGGCCTGCTGGTTGTCGGCCAGGACCACGAGACCGAGCACCAGCTCGCCCCACTTGGCGTCGGGTACCCCGATCACCGCCACCTCGGCTACCGCTGGATGGCTGAACAGTGCGTCCTCGACCTCGATGGACGACACGTTCTCGCCCCCCGTGATGATGACGTCCTTCTTGCGGTCCGAAATGGTCACGTACCCGTCGTCGATGAACCCCCCGTCTCCGGTGCGGAACCATCCGTCGACGATCGCCTCGGAGGTGGCTTCCGGCTGGTCCCAGTAACCGTCCATCACCACATTGGAACGCGCCGCCACCTCACCGTCGGCGGTGACCGCCATCCGGACGCCGAGCGCGGGAGCACCGGCCCGGCTCAGTCGCCGAGCCCGCTCCTCGGAGTCGAGGTCGTCCCACTCCGCCCGGCCCCGGTTCATGGTCAACAGAGGAGCGGTCTCGGTAAGACCGTAGATCTGGATGAACTCCCAACCGAGCTCGGTCTCGACCCTTTGGATGGTGCGGGTCGGAGGCGGAGCTCCGGCCACCACGATCCTGGTGCGTCCGGCACCGGGCACCTGCTCCCAGTCCGCCGCGGCATCCAGGACCATGTTCACCACGGCCGGCGCACCGCACATCAAGGTCACCCCGTGGCGGTCCACCCGGCGAAGGATCTCCGCACCGTCCACCTTGCGGAGAACCACCTGGGTGGCCCCCATCCCTGCGGTGGCGTAGGGCATACCCCACCCGTTGCAGTGGAACATGGGCAGCGTGTGAAGGTAGGTATCGCGGTCGGTGATCCCGGCCTGCCAACCGAAAGTAGCGGCGTTGATCCACAGGCTGCGATGGGTCTGCTGCACCCCCTTGGGTCGGGCGGTGGTACCCGAGGTGTAGTTGATGGTGGCGGTTGCGTCCTCGTCGGCATCCCAGTCCCGGGGCTCGGTGTCCCAGTCGAACATCGCCTCCTCGTCAGCGCTCCCGAGCTGGGCTCGATGGGCGACATCGATCTCGGCCACCACGTCGGCCAACTCGGGGTCGTACAACAGGACCGATGCCCCGCAGTGCTCGACGATGTAGGCGATCTCGTCCCGGGCGAGACGGAAGTTGACCGTCACGTAGATCCGTCCCCACCCCGACACACCCCAGAACCCCGACAGCAATCGAGCGGCGTTGTGTGAGACGATCGCCACCCGCTCCCCGGCACCGATCCCCAGGCGGTCGAGACCGGCCGCCTGAGCCCGGGCTCTCCGAGCCAGCTGGCGGTAGGTGAGCTCGCCCAGTGGGTCGGCCGGCTGATCTGGTTCGTCGACCACCGCAACCCGGTCGGGGTACACGGTCTCGGCCCGGTCGAGGAAGTCCCTGACAGTGAGTGCGACCTTCATCCCCGGGACCGTACAACCCCACCGCCATCCCCGTTCTGGGGCAAGAAGTGCCGGACCCGTTCTGGGGCAAGAAGTGGCGGCCAGGGCACCGACTCTCGCCCAAGACCAGCGCACCAATCAGACCCACCATTCTGGGGCAAAACGTGGTCACCAGAGCACCGACTCTTGCCCCAGATCCAGGCGCCCCGACTAGACCCGCCGTTCTGGGGGAGGACGTGGTCGCAATTCGGCCATCTCCTGCCCCAGAATCGACACCGACGATGTGGCACTGAGGAAAGCGTGAGGTCACGCAGCGCTTCTGGCTCGGGCCACCAGCGCAGCCCGCACCTGAGTCACCACCAACTCGGGACTGCTCACGACATCGTCGTAGGTGAAATCGAGGACCAGAAACCCGGCGAGCACTAGCTGACGCCTTCGTGCCGAGTCAGCTGCCACCTGATCCCGACTGCTGTGCCACGCATGGCCGTTCACCTCGATGACCACCCGATGGTCGGGATACAGAAAGTCGACACGGGCTACAAAGGCACCCTTGGGTGCGATCCGGGCCTGGCAGATCGGGGTGGGCAGACCGGCATTCGCCAGGACTCTTAGGGTCTCCCGCTCCAGCCAACTCTCGGTCACGGCACCACCGGACCGCTCCACAAGGACCTGTTCAAAGACACGAACCCCGTTTCGTCCCCGACACCGGATGGCCTCCAACCGAGCCCACAACCACGGGTCATGGGCCAGACGTGCCGCGACGGCGTCGTCGACCGCACCCTTCACGCGCGCACTAGGGATGATGGGCACCAAGGACGCCAGGGAGAAGAGCGTTCGAGCCACCGACAGGCATGGAATGCCGGCCACCGTAACCAGGTCATCCTCGGTGAGGTTGGTGCTGGTGTGAAGGTTCACCTGTGGGTGGTCGTATGAGTAGCTATGCCGCCGCACGCTCACCTCGGGTACTCCGGGAGCCTGGAATCCGCGGATCGAATGTAGCCAGGCCGCCGTGCGGTGAGAGGCGTACCCACCGGTGTCGAAACATGCGATGGCAACACGCTGAAGTGGGTCGGACGGTGCTCCGGCCACGACCAACGTCTGCCGCCCAGCCGTGGCCAGCACGCCGTTGCCCACCAGAGTCCGGAGCTTCGCTCGGGTGACCCCACCTTCGCTCAACTGAGCGCGAGTGAGGACTCCGTGCTGTGCCCGTGCGAGTTCGAAGATGTGAGCGAGACCGGTCATGTCCCGAGTCCACCAAGACCCAGTGACAACCAAGCCTGCACCCCGCCCCCGACGTCCGCACCGATGCTGACGCCAACGCAGAGCCAGCGGGTTCTGGGGCAAGAAGTGGCGGATAGAGCACCAGGATCGGC
The DNA here is from genome assembly GCA_020439505.1 of Acidimicrobiales bacterium. GTDB lineage: Bacteria > Actinomycetota > Acidimicrobiia > Acidimicrobiales > Iamiaceae > Aquihabitans. Next base: position 874 of record JAGQSO010000132.1, on the reverse strand, counting down.
CCTAGATCCGTTTGACCGACGTGCGGACAACGCTTCTTGGGCAGGAGTCGGCTGTTTATCAGCCGCTCCTTGCCCAAGAACCGATTGCGCCCGTTGGTCAGGCGGAGCGGGCGGCTAGGAGGCGGGCTACCTCGCGGCCGTCGGCCTGACCTTGGGTGGCCTTCATGATCTGGCCGGTGAAGAATCCTGACAGCTTCTTGCGAGCCTTGTCGTCCCCGGATCGGTACTGCTCCCACTCGGTGGGATTGGCGGCGATCACCTGATCTACCATCGCCTCCAGCGCCCCGGTTTCCATCGCCTCGAACCCGCGCTCGGCCGCCACGTCGGCCGCGGTCCTCGACGGGTCGGCGACCAGGTCGACCAGCACCTGTTTGGCTTGGGTGGCCGTCAGGTCCCCCGCCACCTCCATACCAACCAGTTCGGCCAACCGCTCGGGAGCCAGCTCGGTCCCACCCTCGCCAGCCAAGTTCTGGGCGACGTGCACGAGGACCCGCGCCTTCACGGCAGCGGGCGCGGCGGACGCCGCCGCGGCCAGTTCCCCCGCCTCGCCGGGCGCGTGACCATGGGATCGCGCCTCGGTGTCGCCGGTGTACACGTCGATCCCCTCGGCGGCATTGGAGCCGGTGGCGGAGTCGGGCAGATGGGTCCAATGCCCTCCGGCCACCGCCATGGCCAACAAGGCCTGGGAATCCTGACCGCGGTCGACGATCACCACCACCGACTCCGCCGTCACCGGTTCCCCGGTCACGTCGGCCAGGCGGTGTCGACGGGCCTGGGGCAACATCGGCAGCGAGGCGGCGATCTCGGCCACCCATTCGGGGTCGGGATCGACCGGGACCAGATCAGGCTCGGGGAAGTACCGGTAGTCGTCGGC
>JAGQSO010000131.1 GCA_020439505.1 Acidimicrobiales bacterium | reverse complement strand
GCGGCGGCCGAACGCGGCCTCGATCTCGAGCATCTGCAGACCAACTTCGAAGGCGAACTGGTCGAGGCGATCCACCGAGCCCGGGGAACGGTTGACGCCATCGTCATCAACCCGGGTGCCTTCACCCATTACGCCTGGTCGATCCATGACGCGCTGGCCGCCTTCGACGGCCCGGTGGTGGAGCTCCACATCTCCAACCCCAACGCCCGGGAGCCCTGGCGTCACACCTCGGTGGTGGCACCGGTCGCCGCGGGCACCATCGCCGGGTTCGGTGGCCACGGTTATCGCCTAGCCGTGGAGGCGGTGGCGAGCCTTATGGCCGGGTGACCGGAGTGCCAGGGCCGAGGGTGGAGATCGACGGCGATCGTGCGAGGATCGTGGGGATGGAGACGTCCCACCTTCCCGCCCTAGAGATAGCGACCCGCATTCCCCGCCTCCAGGAAGCTCTGGCCGACGCCGGCGTCGACTTCCTGCTGGTCACCAACCTCACCAACGTCCGCTACCTGAGCGGATTTACCGGCTCGGCCGGGCGTCTTCTGGTGAGTGATGCCGGCGTGGTGCTGCTCACCGACGGACGCTACGGCGAACAGGCGGAGGCCCAACTGGCGGGGGCCGGTGTGGCGGCAGATCTGGAGGTGGCGGGCGACGCCGGTCAGCGCGCCGCCCTGGAGGCCCGTCTGAAGGCCGGAGCAGGCCGCCGGCTGGGGTTGGAGTCGACGTCGGTGACGTGGGCGGCCCAACGTTCCTACGCCGAGCTGATCGACCCGTTGGGGGGAGAGGCGGTACCGACCGAAGGGCTGGTGGAACAGCTTCGTCGCAGGAAGGACGCGGGGGAGGTGGCCAGGATCGAGGCGGCCGCCGCCATCGCGGATGCCGCCCTGGCCCAGGTGCGATCCCGACTGGCCGAAGGGCCGAGCGAGGCCGAGTTCGGCCTCGAGCTCGACACCGCCATGCGCCGGCTGGGGGCCGACGACTTGAGCTTCGAGACCATCGTCGCCGCCGGCTCGAACGGGGCTCGACCCCATCACCGACCTTCATCGAGACAGATCACCGCGGGCGACATGGTCGTGTTGGACTTCGGCGCTCTGGTCGACGGCTACCACTCCGACATGACACGAACGGTCGTGGTGGGGGAGCCGACGCCGACCGCGGCACGCATGTTCGAGGTTGTCCTAGCCGCTCAGGCAGCCGGGGTGGAGGCGGTTCGGGCGGGCGCCCTGACCGGTGAGGTCGACGCCGCGTGCCGCTCGGTCATCGCCGAGGCCGGCTGGGCCGATGCCTTCGTTCACAGCACCGGCCACGGCGTGGGACTGGACATCCACGAGGCACCGTGGGTGGCGGACGGAAAGACCGACCCCCTCGAAGCGGACCACGTGGTGACCGTGGAGCCCGGGGTCTATCTGTCTGAGCACGGAGGGGTGCGCATCGAGGACAGCGTCGTGGTGACCGATTCCGGGTGCCGGGTCTTGACCAACACCGCCAAGCAGTTTCACGTCTGACCGTCCACCCGGCGGTCCGATGGTGGCCGGTGGCGCGGTGCCGTCGATGTCAGAGGGCTTGACCCTGGACGTCGGCTCGGAGGCTGCGGGACCCCTCCGGTAGCCTGTTTGATCCCCGAGGGGGCTCGATCCCGTCGCGTCCGTCAATCGCTCCAAGGAATCACCGATGGCCATCACCACCAACGACCTCAAGAACGGCATGAGCCTGAACCTGCCCGAGGGCCTTTACCAGGTGGTGGAGTTCCAGCACGTCAAGCCGGGCAAAGGTGGCGCCTTCGTGCGCACCACGCTTCGCAACGTGCGTACCGGCAACCAGCTCGACAAGACCTTCCGGGCGGGTGAGAAGGTCGAACAGGCGATGATCGACAAGCGCGAGATGCAGTACCTGTACCGCGACGGCGCGGACTACGTGTTCATGGACAGCGAGTCCTACGAGCAGATGAACGTGGCCCCGGCCTCGCTGGGTTCGGCGGCGGACTACCTGCGGGAGTCCGACAGTGCCGTACTCCAGATGTACGGGGACGAGATAGTCGGGGTGGATCTGCCTGCCGCGGTCGAGTTGGTGGTCACCGAGACCGAGCCCGGTGTGCAGGGGGACAGGGTCTCCGGGGCGCGCAAGCCGGCCACCCTCGAGACCGGCAAGGTCGTACAGGTGCCTCTGTTCGTCAACATCGGCGACAAGCTGCGTATCGACACCCGCTCCGGCGACTACATCACCCGGGCCTAGGCATTCGTGTCTGATCCTGTTCCCCCGCCGGAGTTGGGCCTAGAGGACGACGACCTTGTCGAGTCCTTCGAGGTTCTCGTCGACGACGAGACCGACCTGTCCGGGTCCTCCCACCGTCAGTCCGGCTTCGACGGGATCGGTACGCGTCGCGAGGCGCGCGAGCGGGCTCTCGCCCTGTTGTTCGAGGCCGAGCAGCGGGGGATGAACCCGTTGTCGGAGGTTCTCGACGACCTGCCGGTGGCCCCCGACGAGTACGCGGTGAAGCTGGTGTTGGGGGTTTCGTCCCATCTCGATGAGCTCGACACCGAGCTGGCCGAGTTGTCCGACGCCTGGCCCCTGGACCGGATGCCCGCCATCGATCGGGCCCTGCTGCGGATGGGTGCCTTCGAGCTGATCCACACCGAGGTGCCGGTCGGGGCCTGCATCTCCGAGGCTGTCGAGCTGGCCAAGCGGTATTCCACCGAGGACTCCTACCGTTTCGTGAACGGCATGTTGGGCGCCGTGGCCCGCGCGGTGGCCGGCGATCGGCCAGACTGACACCATCGACAGCACCGCCCAGACCCCATCTGAAGAAGCGGCCGAGATCGAGCCGTTCAACCTCCCTTGGCCGCCCCTGTCGCAGGGCAAGATCGCGCTGCGGCCGTGGGGTGCCACCCCCAAGGACAGCGAGTATCTGGCCGCGGCGTGGGCTGACGCCGACATAGCTAAGTTCTGCCAGGTCCCCGATGACCGCGGGCGAGAGGCGGCGGCGGCGTGGATCGCTGGAGAGGGCGATCGGCGAGACAGGGGGATAGCGCTCGATCTGGCGATCATCAACCTCGGCGAGCCCGAGATCATCGTCGGAGAGATCGGGGTGACCATGGCCGAGCCGGCCCGGCGGTGGTGTGAGCTCGGCTTCTGGCTGTTCCCCGGGGTCAGGGGAGAGGGCCGGGCGTCCTCCGCGGTCGAGGCGTTCACCGACTGGCTTCTCAATGCCCACGGGGTGAAGCGGGTGTTCGCCCGCATACACCCCGACAACCCCCGGTCGGCCGCGGTGGTGGAGCGGTGCCAGTACCAGCGGGCGGGGGAGTTGCCCGATGGCACGGTGGTGTGGGTGGCCGACCAGCCGCCGCCCCTGTGACGGGCCTGGCGGGGTGCGGCGTCGCCGTCGCTGTTATCGTGACCGACTGACCGTGAAACGGGTCCGGTGAGGCCCGTACGGACAGGAAGCGAGGCCCGATGGCCGAACGAGAGAGACGACAGGCTCCTCCCTACGGAGGGGTGTTCAGGGCCCGCACCCGAGTGATGGATCGTGAGGATCTTCGCCGGGCGGTGTGGCGGATGGCCCACGAGATCATCGAGTCCAACCATGGGGCCGGTGACCTGGCGCTGATCGGGCTTCAGACCGGTGGAGTTCCGCTGGCAGGGGCGCTGGCCGAGGCGCTGGTGTCGATCACCGACGATCCGGTGGACGTCGGCAGCCTCGATGTGGCGTTCTACCGCGACGACATCGGGCTGCGGCCGGTGTTGCCCGAGGCGGTCACCGAGATTCCCTGGAACCTCGACGGACGGGTTGTCGTGCTCTGTGACGACGTTCTCTTCACCGGCCGGACCATCCGGGCGGCCCTCAACGCTCTGGCCGACTACGGACGGCCCCGTTCGGTGCAACTGGCGGTGATGGTCGACCGCGGTCACCGGGAGCTGCCGATCAGGCCCGACTACGTCGGCAAGAACCTGCCGACCCGACGGGACGAAGTGGTCGACGTTCACGCCGACGGGGTCGACCTGGGGGAGATGTTGCGATGATCGGTCGACATCTGCTCGAGGTGGCCGACCTGGGTGGGGCCGAAGGCATCGAAGAGGTGCTGCGCCTCACCGACTCGTTCGTGGAGGTGTCCGAGCGAGCCATCCCCAAGGTCCCGGCGCTGCGGGGCAAGACGGTGGCGTGGTTGTTCTACGAGGACTCGACTCGCACCCGGTTGTCGTTCGAGACGGCGGCCAAGCGACTGTCGGCTGACACCATGAACTTCTCGGTCAGTTCGTCGTCGGTGAAGAAGGGCGAGTCCCTCCGAGACACCGCTCGCACCATCGAGGCCATGGGCATCGATGCCATCGTGGTCCGCCACGCCTCGGCGGGGGCACCCCACCGCATTGCCAACTGGGTGGATGCCGCGGTCATCAACGCCGGCGACGGTTGGCACCAGCACCCGACCCAGGCCCTGTTGGACTGCTACACGATCCGCCAGCACCTCGGCGGGATCGCCGGCCGGCACATCGCCATCATCGGCGATATCAAGCACAGCCGAGTGGCACGCTCCGACGTCGACGCCTTCACCGCGCTCGGTGCCGAGGTGACCCTGGTGGCACCCCCAACCCTGCTGCCGCCGAGCCTGGAGGGCTGGCCGGTGAAGGTCAGCCACGACATCGACGCGGTGCTTCCCACCGTCGACGTGGCCTACCTCCTGCGCATGCAGCGCGAGCGGATGACCGAAGCGCTCCTGCCGTCGTTGCGTGAGTACACCGCGACCTACGGCCTCACCAACCGTCGGGCCGAACTGCTGCGTAGTGACGCCGTGGTCATGCATCCCGGTCCCATGAACCGGGGCGTGGAGATCTCAGCGGAGGTGGCGGACCTGCCGTGTTCGTTGATCCTGGACCAGGTGCGAAACGGTGTCGCGGTGCGCATGGCGGTGCTCTACCTCCTGTTGGGGGCGGGGGCCGGTCTCGTGAACCCGGATCTCCCCAAG
>JAGQSO010000017.1 GCA_020439505.1 Acidimicrobiales bacterium | reverse complement strand
TGAAGAAGCGACCCAACGCCGCCACCGAGGTGGACGTCAGGGAGATGAACTCGCGGGGAGCGGCCACCACGCCCTCGAGCGGCCCGATCCTCTCCGGCTCGGGCAGACCCCGGCCGATTCCTACATAGCCAGGGGCTCCGGCCAGGGCGAGGGTGCCCACATCAAAGGTGATGGTGCGGCGAACCTCGTCGCGCTCGTAGACCACCTCGACCGGACCGTCGACCGACTTCAGCATTGCCCCCAGGTCGTCGGGCTCGTTCGCTTCGGTGAGCAGGTACCCGTCGATCTTGACGACCTGGTCGCCCGAGCGGAGCCCGGCCCGGTACGCGTCGCTGCCGGGATGGACCCGCTCGGCCAACCAGGTGGTGAACTGCTCCAAGGTCACGTCGACCTCGTTGGTCTCGCCGTCACGTTCGTAGACCACCGGAACCGTCTCACCCTTCAGCGGGGCCACCACGTCACGCAGCATGGCGAAGTCGGTGATCTCGTTCCCGTCGATGAAGGTGATTCGGTCACCGGGCTCGATACCCGCGGCCTCTGCCCCCGAACCCTCCACCACGCTGCTCACGAACCAGGCCCTCTGCTGGGCCGCCCCGTCGAGGGTCCCGGCCGGCTGGCCGATCGCGACCAACGCCACGTATATGAGGCCGATGGCCAGGATGAAGTGCATCGTGGATCCGGCCACCGCCACACCCACCCGCTGCCAGAACGACTTCTGACGATAGGTCCGATCTTCATCGGCCGGGTTCACCGGCTCGATGTTGTGCATGCCGATGATCTTCACGTAGGCCCCGGCCGGGATCGCCTTGATGCCGTACTCGATCTCGCCCCGCCGGGTGGACCAGATCCTGGGCCCGAAACCCAAGAAGAACTCGGTGACCTTCATCCCCGCCCTCCGTGCCATCACGAAGTGGCCCAACTCGTGCAGGAAGATCATGGTGACCAGCGCCAACACCACCACCAGGGTCCACGGGCTGCTGATCCCGAGCAGCGCCAGAGCCCCGATCAGGGCAGCCAGCCGAAGGGCGGCGAAACGCACGCCCTCACGAGGGGGTGGCGGATCGGCGGGAAGGTCACCGGTTTGAGAGTCGGCGGTCTGAGGCATGGAGGTGTCGGTCATGGCCCTGTGGAGGTCGACGGAGGTTCGTCGACAAGGCTACGGGCAACCGCCCGGGCCCGGGCGTCGGCTTCCACCACGTCCTCCACCGTCACCAAGTCCTCACCGTCGTGGGCGTCGAGGACCCGGGCACAGATCGCCGCGATGTCCACCCAGCGAATCCGACCGTCGAGGAAGGCCGCTACGGCAACTTCGTTGGCGGCGTTCAGCCAGGCCGGGGCCGAGCCGCCGGCGCGGCCTGCCGCGTAGGCGAGCCACAGGCAGGGAAACGCCTCGTGGTCGGGGGGTTCGAAGTCGAGGCGCGCCAGCGATGCCCAGTCGATGTCACCGAAGGGCGTACCGAGGCGGTCGGGCCACGCCAGCGCGTATCCGATCGGCAGACGCATGTCGGGCATGGAGAGCTGGGCGATGGTGGAACCGTCGGTGTAGGCCACCATCGAATGGATCACGGACTGGGGGTGGACGACCACCTCGATCTCGTCGAGGCCGATCCCGACCCCGTGGGAACCGGCCGGCAGGCCGAAAAGCTCGTGAGCTTCGATCACCTCGAGCCCCTTGTTCATCAAGGTCGAGGAATCGACGGTGATCTTGGGCCCCATCGACCAGGTTGGGTGGGCGAGGGCGTCCTCCACCGTCACCTGGCCCAGATCGGCGGCGCTGCGCCCCCGGAACGGTCCGCCGCTGGCCGTCAGCACCAAGCGAGCGACCCGGGCCGGACCGGACGCGTCGCGCGAACGCAGGCACTGGTGGATCGCGCCGTGTTCGCTGTCGACCGGTACCAGCTCCGCCCCCGGTGTGCGACGGGACGCCTGCACCACCGGACCTCCCGCGATCAGCGACTCCTTGTTGGCCAGGGCCAACCGCTTCCCGGAGTCGAGAGCAGCCAGGGTCACCCGCAGTCCGGCAAAGCCGACGACGCCGTTCACGCACACGTCGGCTTCGGATCCCAGGCTGGCCAGGCCCGGCTCCCCGCCCCGGACCTCCACCCAGGGCAGCCGTTCCTTCAGTTCTCCCACCTTGGTCTCATCGGCTACGGCGACAACGGCGGGCCGGAAGCGCTCGGCCTGGGCAACCACCTCGTCGAGTCGACGGCCGCTCGCCCCCAGCGCCACCACCTCGAAACGGTCGGGTTCGGCGTCGACGACTTCGAGGGTCTGGGTACCGATCGAGCCGGTCGAGCCGACCAGCGAAACCGATGTCACCCGGCGAGGGAGATCGTGAGCCAGTACATCATCGGGATCACGAACAACATTCCGTCGATGCGATCCAGAACCCCGCCGTGGCCGGGGAGCATCGCCCCCATGTCCTTGACCCCGAGGTCCCGCTTGAGCTGGGACTGGCACAGGTCACCGAGCGGGGCGGCCACGGCGGCACCGAGGCCCAGAAGGATGCCCGCCCCGGCGCCGGTCTCCACCCCGAGGCCGAAGATCGCTACGCAGACCAGGGTGGCGACGAAGGCGCATCCCATTCCGCCCAGCAGACCCTCGATCGTCTTGTTGGGGCTGGCCACCGACAGGGGTCGGTGCCCCATCGACCTGCCGATGAACAGGCCTCCCACGTCATAGGCCACGGTCGCCAGGATCGCCACCAGCAACAGCCAACGGCCGTCATCGGGGATGCGCAGCATGGCCGTGGCGGTGGCACCCAGACCCCCGATCCAGGCCGCGCCGAGCAGCGTCGCACCCGAACCCTCGAGCACCCTGGGATCGGGACCGCCCGCCCCCACCACGTACCAGGTGAGAACTGCCGCTACCAGCACGAAACCGACCAGCGGATAGGCGACGGGACCTCTCCAGTAGACCGCCAGGGGGAGCAGGGCGCATGCCGCGAGACCCAGCGGCGTGGCCGCCTCCCAACCCACCTTGCGCAACACGCCGAAGTACTCACCGGCGGCCAAGCCGATCGCGGCCGCCACCAACCAAGCCATCCCGGTCGGGAAGGCGATCAGCAGCACCAGGGCGACCACACCGAGGCCGGCCCCCACGACCACGGCCGAACCCATGTCACGATCGCCTCCGCCTCCGCCGCCGCCCGCGGACCGAGTCGTCCTGGCCGCAGCGGCGACGCGCGTTCCGGCGCCGGGCGAATCGGACTCCGTGCCCGACGATCCGGCCCCGGGCAGGGGCTCGGGCTGATCGACCGAGCCCGAGCTCCACTCGTCGTCTTCCCACACCGAGCCGTCTTCTTCGTCGTAGGTCCCCACCGAAGCGCTCCAGTCGTCGTCATCTCGGGCACTGGCCGCGTTGTCGGCGCGGCGTTCCTCGACCTCTGCCTCCAGGTCCTCGAAGTCCAGGGGGCTCGCCGAGTCGGCCAGGGCACCGATGCGAACCTGCTCGCTGTCGGTCGCCAGGCGCTCCATGAAACCGTCGTCCTCCCAGTCGTCATCGGCGTCACGCCACCGCGGCGTCGACGTCGCAAACGACGACCAGGCATCCAACTCGTCTCCGTCTTCTATCAGCGGCGAATCGTCACCGATCAGCACCGCCGGCACCTCACCGGTCGGCGGCTCGGTCCAGTGGGGCATCTCGACCGGGCCGGTCACCGGCTCCGGTGCGGGCTGGACGGGAGGACGCTCGATCCGAGTGAGGTCCGAGTTCGCATCCAACGGGAAGCGCAGGGCGGGACGAGGACCCACCGGTGGCGCGGCCGGGCGGTCGCCGAAGCGCTTCTGGTCATCCCCCCGACGCTCCACCACGTCACCGCGTTCGACGTAATCGGCGGCCTCATCAGCCCCGATGATCCGCACCCCCTCGCCGGGTTCGGTGGGCAGGTTGTCGTCGGCGTGCGGTCGGTGTTGATCGTCCATCGTCTCTCCTCAAACCCGTGACGGCACTGGCCGTCAGTCCTCGAGCAACTCCTGCTCCTTGGTGCTCAACGCGGTGTCGATCTCCGCCTCCGAGGCGTGGGTGATCTTGTCGAGCTCCTTCTCGGCCCGGGCCAGCTCATCCTCGGAGAGATCTCCGTCCTTCTCGAAGGCCTCCAACTCCTGACGGCCCGACCGACGCACGTTGCGTACCGCGATGCGCCCGTCCTCGGCCATCCCCTTGACGACCTTCACGAACTCCTTGCGACGTTCGGCGGTCAACGGCGGGAAGGACAAGCGGATGCTGTTCCCGTCGTTGCTGGGGTTGAGACCGAGATCGGAGGTGCGGATGGCCTTCTCGATCGCGCCGATCGACGCCTTGTCGTAGGGCGTGACGACCAACATCCGAGCCTCCGGAACCGAGAACCCGGCGAGCTGCTGGAGGGGGACGGTCGACCCGTAGTACTCCACCGGAAGCTTCTCGACCAGGGCCGGAGCCGCCCGTCCGGTCCGGACGTTGGCGAACTCCGCCCGGGTCCGGGTGACCACCTTGGTCATACGTTCCCGAGCATCGTCGAGAACCATGGAAACGGTGTCGTCGGTCATTGCGGGCTGGTCCGGGGATGTGCGCTCACCGGACCAGGGTACCGACTCCCTGCTCACCGGTGAGGACACGGCGCAGGTTGCCGACCACCAGGGCGTCGAACACCACGATCGGAAGGTGATTGTCCATGCAGAAGGTGATCGACGTCGGGTCCATCACCTTCAGTCCTCGGTTGAGGACCTCCATGTAGGTGAGCTCGTCGAGCTTGGTGGCGGCAGGATCGAGCTTGGGGTCCGCCGTGTAGACGCCATCGACGCCCGAGTGGGTTCCCTTGACCACCGCACCGGCGGAAAGCTCCGCCGCCCGCAGCGCGGCCGGGGTATCGGTGGTGAAGAACGGGGCGCCCAGACCGCCGGCAAGGATCACCACCCGGCCCTTCTCCAGGTGACGCTCGGCCCGCCGACGGATGTAGGGCTCGGCGATCTGCTCCATGTGGAGCGCGGTCATCACCCGTGTCGGCTGGTCGAGTTGCTCCAGCGTGTCCTGAAGGGCGAGGGAGTTGATGACCGTCGCCAACATGCCCATGTAGTCGGCCTGGGCCCGGTCCATGCCGGCACCGGCGCCGGTCATCCCCCGCCAGATGTTCCCGCCGCCGATAACGATGGCCACGTCCACGCCCATCGACCGGGCGTCGACGACCTCCTCGGCCAACTGGCGGACGATCGAACCGTCGATGCCGAACCCGGCCGAGCCGGCGAAGGCCTCACCCGACAGCTTGAGCACGATCCGCGACCAGCGGGGCGAAACCCCACCGGCCGCGGACCCGACACCATCGCCGGTGCTCACGGTCAGGAACCGATCGAGACCAGGGCGAAACGGGTGATCGAAGCGTCGCCGACAAGGGCAGCGATGGTCTGCTTCTCGTCCTTGACGTAGTTCTGCTCGAGCAGGACCCGCTCCTTGAACCAGCCGGTGAGGCGACCTTCGACGATCTTGTCGAGAGCGGCCTCGGGCTTGCCCTCGGCCTTGGTGATCCCGACCAGGGTCTCACGTTCGGTGGCCACCTCATCAGCCGGAACCTCGTCGCGGTTCAGGTAGGCGGGCTTGGCGAAGGCGATGTGCACGGCGATGTCGTGGGCCAGATCGACCGAGCCCCCCTGGAGCTCGACCGCGACGGCCAGTACTCCCCGCCCGTCCTGGCGGTGGACGTAGGTGTCGACCACCGCGCCGTCGGCGGCGGCGATGCGCACCACGCGACCCAGGTCGATGTTCTCCTTGAGCACCACCTTGAGGTCATCGATGGCGTCAGACTTCTTGGAGGCGGCGTCCTCGCCCTCGATGGCCACGATGGTGGCGATCTCTTGGACCAGATTGGAGAACTGGTCGGACTTGGCCACGAAGTCGGTCTCGCACTTGAGCTCGACGATGGCCGACACCCCGTCGACCGTCGACACCGCGACCGTGCCCTGGCTGTTGTCGCGGTCCTCGCGGGCGCCGGCCTTGGCCAGGCCCTTCTCCCGCAGCCACTTGGTGGCGGCCTCGCGATCGCCGCCGTTCTCCTGAAGGGCCTTCTTGGCGTCCATCATCCCGGCGCCAGTGGCCTGGCGAAGGGCCTGGACGTCCTTGGCGGTGAACTCAGACATCAGGGGTGCTCTCCTCGGTGGGTGCGTCGGTGGTCTCGGTGGCGGGCTCGTCCGCGGCAGCAGCCTGCGCGGCGATGCGGGCCTCGCGCTCGGCGGCGGCGGCGGCGGCCTGACGGCGGGCCTCGGCCTGCTGGGCGGCGACGGCGGCTTCTTCGTCAGCGGTGCGCTGGCGGGGGGCCTGGGCGGCGCCGGGGCGCTTGGAAGCCATCAGGCGGCCCTCTTCCACGGCATCGGCGATGACGCGGCACATGAGGGTGCCCGAACGGATGGCGTCGTCGTTGCCGGGGATCGGGTACTGGATCACATCGGGGTCGCAGTTGGTGTCGACCACCGCCACGATCGGAATGCCGAGCTTGTTGGCCTCGGTGACCGCGATGTGCTCCTTCTTGGTGTCCAACACGAACACCACGTCGGGCAACTTCTCCATGCGGGCAATACCGCCCAGGTTGCGCTCGAGCTTCTCAAGCTCACGGGAGATGAGCAGCGCTTCCTTCTTGGGCATGGCCTCGAACTCACCCGAATCGCGCATACGGCGGTACTCGGCCATCTTGGAGACCCGCTTGCCCATGGTCTCGAAGTTGGTCAGCATGCCGCCCAGCCAACGCTGGTTGATGTAGGGCGAGCCGCTCTTCTCGGCGTAGGACTGGATGGGGCCCTGAGCCTGCTTCTTGGTACCGACGAACAAGACGGTGCCACCGTCGGCGACGGTGTCGCGCACCAGCGTGTAGGCGGTCTCGATGCGCTGCAGGGTCTGCTGCAGGTCGATGATGTAGATGCCGTTGCGGTCACCGAAGATGAAGCGCTTCATCTTGGGGTTCCAGCGACGGGTCTGGTGGCCGAAGTGAACCCCGGCATCGAGCAGTTGCTTCATGGTCACGACAGGTTGCGTCATTGACCTCTCCTTTCCCAGCGGTTGGACGAAGCCCGGATCCCACGTCGACGCGGCGAGGCCGCACCGACGACCGTGGGCGGACCCGGGCGAGGGTTGACAGGACCCACCGGGCGGTGGGCCGAGGGACGATTGTAGCCAGGGGCTGGTTTGGGCTCCCAATGCCCCGGTGTGGACCCCAGACCGCCACCCGACGAGCTCACCAACTCGACAGGAACGACCACGTCTCGGTCATAGCCCCTCCGTCCATGGCCCTCTCGCCCATCGCCGGGCCGAGCCCCTCGACCCGCTCCCGTCCCGTACGCCTCCCGCCCCCACCGACCGCGTCGGAGCCGCGGGATCCGGCCGGCACCAAGAACACCTTTGCCCGGCCCACCACCTGGCCGAACAGGGCGGCCGGATCGATGTAGCGCTCACCGGCACGGACCCCGAGGTGGAACAGCGACCCCGTCGTGCCCACGATCTGCCCGGTTCGAACCCGGTCCCCTTCGGTGATCGCTATCGACGCCAAGAAGGAGTACGAGGACCGCAGGCCGTCAGGGTGGAGCACCGTCACGTGAAGGGTCCCGCCCACCTGACCGGCGAACACCACCAGGCCCGGACCTATCGCCCCCACCGGGGTGCCGGGCTCGGTCTGGTACTCGAGGCCTCGGTTGCCCGCCAGCCATGGCTGATCGGGAGGACGGAAGGGGTCGCGTACCGGAGCTTGAACCGGGGGCTGGTAGCGCTCGACCGGCCCCGACGCCCCGAGCGGGACCGACCCGAACGTCGACATCAGAGCCGTCGTCGCCATCAAGGCGACCGCCACCGCCAGTCGAGCGATCACGAGCCTCGCCCCGACCGGGTGGTGTCACCCGGTGACCTCCGAGCCAGTCGCTCCCCCGGCGTCGAGGTCCCGGTGGGGACCCGTGTCAGGCCGGTTCGCGCTGGGCGGCCTGGAGCCGACTGCGGAGCTGGAGCACCGACTTGGTGTGGATCTGGCTCACCCGGCTCTCGGTCACCCCCAGCACCTCGCCGATCTGGGCCAGGGTGAAGTTCTCGAAGTAGTACAGGGACAGGACGACTTTCTCCCGCTCGGGCATCCTGTCGATGGCCGCCGCCAGCTGACTGCGCAGTTCGCTCTGTTCCAGCATGGCCACGGGACCGTCGGACTGGTCGGGGATGGTGTCGGCCAGCGTGGTGGAATCGCCCCGGTCTCCCAGCATCTCGTCCAACGCCGCCATGCCGGTCAGCGAGAGCTGGCCCAATACCTGGTGGAGTTGGGACTCCGTATACCCCAATTCGTCGGCGAGCTCGGTCTCGGTCGGCGAACGGTGAAGCTGGGACTCGAGCTTGGTGAAGGCCCGCTCGACATCGCGACCCCGGGCGCGAACCGAACGCGGCACCCAGTCGATCGAACGCAAACCGTCGAGGATCGCCCCCTTGATGCGGGAGATGGCGTAGGTCTCGAACTTGAAGCCCCGCTCGATGTCGAACTTCTCGATGGCGTCGATGAGCCCGAAGATGCCGTAGCTGACCAGGTCTGCCTGCTCGACGTTGTGAGGGAGACCAGCGGCCACGCGCCCGGCTACGTACTTGACGAGAGGCGAGTAGTGCAGGATCAGCCGGTCGCGCAGATCGCGCGTCGGATCGGTCCGATAGGAGCTCCAGAGCTCGGTGATGGCCTCGGCGGTCATCACGGTCGCTTCCGGTGGTGAGGCGCGCTACGCACGGGGATGAGTCTTGTCGAAAACCCGACGCAGCCGCTCCCGACTGACGTGGGTGTAGATCTGCGTGGTGGACAGATCCTGGTGACCGAGGAGCTCTTGCACGCTGCGAAGGTCCGCCCCACCGTCGAGCAGGTGGGTGGCGAAGGTGTGGCGCAGGGCATGGGGATGGGTGGGTTCGGGCGAACGGTGGTCCAGTATCCGCCTGACGTCGCGCGGCGTGAGCGGATTGCCTCGGAGGTTCACGAACACCAACTCGGGGTTGGTGGTGGACGCCGCCATCGCGGCGCGGCCGTCGGACAGCCAGGACCCGATAGCGACCGCCGCTGGATCGCTCAGCGGAACGAGACGGACCTTTGACCCCTTGCCGGTGACCGACAGCCGTCGCTCGGTGAGGTCGATGTCGGTCGTGCGCAACGAGCACAGTTCCGCCACCCTCAGGCCGCTCCCGTAGAGCACCTCCACCACGGCGTCGTCGCGTAGGGCACGGGCGTGGGCCAGCTGAAGCGACCGGTCGGTGTCTGCGACCGGGTCCGCACCGCGGTGGTGCAGCAGGGCGTTCAGTTGCTGGTCGTGGACCACTCGCGGCAAACGGCCGGTTCCCCTTGGCGCCCTCAACGAGATCGAGGGATCCGACGCGATCAGGCCGGTCCGGGCGGCCCAGCGGAAGTACCGGCGGAGCGCCGACGCCCGGCGGCTCATGGTGCGCGGCGCCGAACCCTGGTCGGCCATGTGAAGCAGATATCGACGCAGAACACGCCGGTCCACCTCGTCGGGTCCGGTCACGCCGTTCGACTCGCCCCAGGAGACAAAGGCGGCGAGGTCTCGACGGTACGCGTCGACGGTGGCCGGTGCCGCCGCGGTCAACGCCGCCAGGAACCCCTCTTCCTTCCAGGCCACCCCTACACCGTACCGGCCCAGGAGCCATCGGGTACCGAGAAACGACCTGTTCGCGACGCCGCGGCGAACCTGGGAGCGACTCCACGGGGCGGACCGATGCTATGGAGGGGGTCACCTGGGGAGGCCTCCCACCGCCTCATACCAGCCGTCGGACTCGACGAGGTGTCCTGCCGCCAGGAGACCAGCAAGGGCGTGGGACACCTCCTCGACCGTTCGGCCCGTGGCCGCCACGACCTCCGCCAGACTGGACGGGCTTGGACCGATGGCCGCCAGAACCCCGCTCTGAGCTCGATCGAGCGTCGGCGTCACGTCCGTCGATGTGGCCCCGGAGGACCCAGAGGACCCGGGTGATGCGCCGATGGCCAGAAGCACGTCGGCCGAGTCGCGGGCCAGGCCTGCCCCGTCGTAGATGAGTGCGTTGGTCCCCGCCGCCGCCGGCGAGGACGGGTGTCCGGGCACCGCCAGCACCTGCACGCCTCTCACCAGTGCCTCCTCCACCGTGTGGAGCGACCCGCCCACCACCCTCGACTCGACGACCACCACGGCATCCGACAGCGACGCGATGATCCGGTTTCGGGCCGGAAAGCGCCAGGCGTTGGGCCGTTCCCCCGCCGGCGTCTCGCTGAGGAGCAGCCCGAGGGTTGAGATCTCACGGTGCAGGTGGGCGTGGCGGCGGGGATAGACCACGTCGAGGCCCGACGCGATCACCCCGACCGGTGGTGCACCACCAGCCCGCAGCGCCCCGCGGTGGGCCGCGCCGTCGATTCCCAACGCAAGTCCCGAGACCACCGAGACCCCGACCTGAGCGAGGTCCTCGCCCATGGCCTCGGCCACCGCCCGGCCTGCCAGGGTCGCGTTCCTGGTCCCCACCACGGCCACCGACGGACCCTCGACCGCCCCCAGGTCACCTTCGGCGAAGATCACCGCGGGCGCCGCCTGATCGGCCAGGAGCCGCTCGGGGTAGCCGCGATCCCCGTGGACGAGCACCTGCCGCCTGGGACCGGCCTGACGGCCGAGGTCACCGACCGGGTCACGACGCCGGGCCTGGGTGACGAGGGCCGATGGCAGGTCGGGCCGGCCTCGGGCGGCGAGGTCGACGATCGGGACCACCCGATCGGGCCTCCCGGCCAGGATGTCGAACCATGTCTCCTCGGCTCCGTGTTCGACGTGGCAACGCCGCAGGGTGGCCGGACCGAGCCCGTCGAGATAGGACAGCGCCACCAGGCACGCCGCAGTGCGTTCCCGGCGCCCGAGTCCGGGTAGTGCTCGCTGGATCTTCACGCTGCCAGCCCCCGCGAACTGATCACATCGACGCGCATGGCCATGGCGGTGGTGATGTGGAAGGCGGTCAGCGGCCCCCGGTGACCGGCCAGGTCGGCAACCGTCAACGCCACCCGACGGACCTTCGACAGACCCCTGGCGCTTATCCGGCCGGTACCCAAGGCGGTGGTGAGGGCGGTCGTGGCCTCGACATCGAGCGGGGTGGCGTCCTCCAACGGTGCCCCCTCGAGCATCGAGTTGCACGCCACTCCCCTCGCCAGCGCCCGTTCACGGGCGGCAGCGACCCGGTCGGCGACCTCGGCCGTCGAGACCCCCGGTTCCCCGCCGAGGAGTCGGGAGACGTCGGGCCGGGCGACCTGGACCCGCAGGTCGAAGCGGTCGAGGAGCGGCCCCGACAACCGACGCCGGTAGCGGGCCAGCATTCCGTCAGGGCACTGACAGGCGCCGGGCCGACCCGCCTCCCCGCACGGACATGGGTTCATGGCGGCGATCAACAGCACCCGGGCGGGCAGATCGGCACTGAAGCGCGCCCGACTCACCCGAATGACACCCTCCTCCAACGGCTGACGCAGGGCGTCGAGGAGAGCTGGGGGAAACTCGCCGAGCTCGTCGAGGAAGAGAACCCCTCCCGACGCCAGAGACAGCTCACCGGGTCTCAGCGAGTCGGTACCGCCACCCACCAGGGCCACCATGGTCGTCGTGTGATGGGGGGCGCGGAACGGTGGCCTGGTCACCAGCCCGCCCACCGCCAGACCCGCCGCCGAGTGGATGCGGGTCGCCTCCACCGCGCTGGTCCGGTCGAGGTCGGGCAACAACCCGGGTACCCGACTGGCCAGCATGGTCTTGCCGGCACCGGGAGGGCCGACCATCAACAGGTGGTGGCCACCTGCCGCGGCGAGTTCCAGGGCGTACTGGGCCGCAGGTTGTCCTCGCACGTCGGCCAGATCGGCGCCACGGTCGGGCGGGGCTGAAGGCGGGGGCACGTCGTGTTCGGGCCACTGCACCGGATCGGATCGCAGCGCCCCCACGACCTCGGCCAGCGTGGTAACCGGTCGAACGCGCGATCCACCAAGAAGGATGGCCTCGTTGGCCACCTCGAGCGGCACCACCACCGTCGGCTCGGTTACCGCGTCGACCCGGCACACGACCCCCGGCACCGCCCGGACGGTCCCGTCCAGGCCCAGCTCCCCGATGAATGCCGCACCCTCGACCCGTCCCGGGTCCAGTTGCTCCGACGCCACGAGGACGCCCACCGCCATGGGTAGATCGAGACCGCTGCCCACCTTGCGGGTGTCCGACGGCGCCAGGTTGATGGTGATGCGCTTCAGAGGCCACTCCGCACCGGCCGCCAGCACCGCGGCACGAACCCGGTCCCGGGCCTCGCGACAAGCGGCATCGGGCAAACCGACG
Source organism: Acidimicrobiales bacterium (assembly GCA_020439505.1). Lineage (GTDB taxonomy): Bacteria > Actinomycetota > Acidimicrobiia > Acidimicrobiales > Iamiaceae > Aquihabitans. The sequence goes on along the minus strand of JAGQSO010000017.1, from coordinate 3,823 downwards.
ATGCTGAGCCCAGGGAGGCCGTTGGCCACGTGGACCTCGACGGACACGGCCTGACCGTCGACACCGACGACGATGGCCGAAGGGATGGTGGCGAACACGGCGACACTCCTGGATCCGGAGGCTGAAAGGGGCGATCCGGTCGCCGTGTCGCCGGCAACGAGCTGGGCTGGCACCCTTACCCCGGTCCCGGTGGGTCAAACCACCCGGCCCCAGGGCGGCGCGGAGCCCGTGAACCACCCGACCCGCCAGCCGATGGTTCGTGCCCGCCATACTGGGACGATGGGTTTCAATCCCCACCGCCAGCACAAACGATCCTCGGCGGATTACGTCATGGTCGCAGCGGCGGTCCTGGTCTGTTGTGCGCTGGTCGCCTGGGCCTTTTTGGGTTGAGGACGCCAACCGGTCAGAACGCGGCCTCGATCACCTCGAGCTCCCCGGCCAGCACGGCCGCCACGTCGAAGCGGATCTGGCCTGCCCGGCCCGGACCCGACGCCTCCATCCACCGCCCGGCCAGGATCCGCAGCCTCTGCTGTTTGGCCGGCGTGACCGCCTCGGCCGGGTGGCCGAAGGCGTCCGAACTGCGGGTCTTGACCTCACAGAACACAACCAGAGGACCGCGACGACAGACCAGGTCGATCTCGCCCTCACGACACCTCCAGTTACGGTCCACTACCTGGTACCCACCTGCCTCGTACCAGGCGGCGGCCAGGTCCTCACCCTGGATCCCCAGACGGCGTCGGGCCTGGGTCACAGCTGGAGGTCGGGCCGGGGCAGCTCTTCTATGTTCACGTCCTTGAACGTGACGACCTTGACCGAGGACACGAAGCGCATCCTGGTTTCGCGGTACATGTCCCAGACCCAGGCGTCGTGCAGCTCGAGCTCTATGCGGGTTCTCCCGCCGACGTCATGGATGGTCTGGTCGACCTGGTTGGCGAGGTAGAAGCGCCGTTCGGTCTCGACCACGTAGCGGTAGGTGGGCGCGACGTCGCGGTACTCCTGGAACAGCTGATGCTCGATCTCGGCTTCGTACTGTTCGAGGTCGTCCGCGCTCACGATTTCATCGTACGCGGCGACGGTGACGAACTACCGCGTGATGTGGACCGGGCGGCGAAAACCAGATCTCGCCTCGGGAGATACGGCGCGATCAGTTGTCGCGCTTCTCCTTGACCTTGGCGGCCTTACCGATGCGGTCACGCAGGTAGTAGAGCTTGGCCCGGCGGACGTCACCGCGGGTGTGGACCTCGATCTTGTCGATGATCGGGGTGTGGACCGGGAAGGTCCGCTCCACGCCGACGCCGTAGGAGAGCTTGCGAACGGTGAACGTCTCGTGGACGCCGCCACCCTGGCGCTTGATCACAACACCCTGGAATACCTGGACCCGTTCCTTGTTTCCCTCGATCACGCGGACGTGAACCTTGAGGGTGTCTCCGGGCGCGAAGTCGGGGATGTCGGTGCGGAGGCTGGCCTGGTCGACGAGGTCGGTGGAGTTCATCGGGCTTCCTGAAACGAGGTGAGAACGGTTGAACGGGGCCGCCGGGTCCCGTGCAATGGTTCACAACGCTAGACGGCGACCTCCCGGCCAGCCAACTCGCGCCCTTCTCGTCATGGCAGGTCGGGGAATTCTTCGAGCAGCACCAGCTCGTGGTCGGCCAGACCGCCCCGGGCTTCGATCAGGTCGGGCCGACGGCTCAGAGTCCGCCTCAGAGCCTGGGAACGACGCCAGCGGGCGACCCGGGCGTGGTCGCCCGAGCGCAGCACCTCTGGCACCGTCCAGCCTCGGAAATCAGCCGGCCGGGTGTACTGGGGGTATTCGAGGAGACCGTCGGAGAACGATTCGTCCTCGGCCGACGAGTCGTTGCCCATGACCCCCGGCACCAGGCGTCCGACCGCTTCGAGGATGACCATGGCCGCCACCTCCCCCCCGTTCAGGACGAAGTCCCCGACGGAGATCTCACCGTCCACTAGGTGGTCGGCCACCCTGGCGTCGACGCCTTCGTAACGGCCGCAGAGCAGGCTGAAGCCGGGCGTGGCGGCGAGATGGCGCGCCATCGCTTGGTCGAAGCGGCGCCCGCCCGGGCCGAGCAGGAAAAGCGGGCGGGGCGGGTCGACGGCTTCGACACAGGCAAAGATCGGCTCGGCCATCAGCACCATGCCCGCCCCGCCCCCGAACGGTGAGTCGTCGACGGACCGGTGGGGGTCCTGGGTCTGAGATCGCAGATCGTGGGCCCGGATGTCGAGCAGTCCTCCCCGGGCGGCTTTACCCAGGAGGCTCCGGCCAGAGAACTCGGTGATCAGGTCGGGGAAGATCGTGAACACGTCGATGCGCATTGCGGGGCTCAGTCCGATCCGAGCAGACCATCGGGCGGGTCGACCACCACCCGGGCGGGCAGGCCGCTGGCGTCGACCACGAAGCGCGACGGGATCAAGGTGCCGTCCTCGAGCTCCAACAGGTCGTCGGCGGGGTTGGCGAGTACGGCAACGACCCGGCCCCAGCCGGTGCCGTCGGGGGTGAGGGTGTCGGCGCCGACCAGCTCGTGCACCCACAAGGCATCGGGATCATCGATGGGCTCGGCCCGGATCACCTGCCCGGTCAGCGATTCTGCCGCCTCCCGGGTGGACACCCCGCTGATCCTCACGATCCATCGCTGTTGGAAAGGTTTGATGGCTTCAACGGTCACCGGGCCGGCGTCGAGGTACCAACTCGCTCCCGTCTCGGTCCGTTCTGGGCGGTCAGAGGTGATCACCGCCGTCACCTCACCGCGAAGGCCGTGGGCTTTACCGATCCGTCCGATCTCCAGGTACGGCGAGTCGGGGGCCGGGACGGGGGTGTCGGGCGGGGTCATGGCCTCAAGTGTCGCGGAACCGTCGGGGAGATCCCCATCCCAAGACCCTGAAACCCGCTCTTGCCAAATCCTGAATGTCGTTCAATAATTGCCCCAGGGGAATCCACTAACGCGGCCGCGGCCACAGGAGGACGACAATGAACATCTCTGGCCTGACCGTCGTGGCCACCGCATTCGTGGCGGGTGCCGGGATGTGGACCTTCGCCGAGTACGTACTGCACCGCTTCGCCATGCACCACCTCCACGGGCGCGGGATCATGAGCCGCGAACACCTCGAACACCATGTGACCTCGCAGTGGCACTTCGACGTCAACCACATCTTGAGCTGGACCGGGATGCTGCTGGTGGGCTTCGGCGGCTTCGCTCCCCTCGTGGCTTGGGCGTCCTCGTGGACGTTGGGAATCGCCCTGGCCACCGGCTGGGCAGTCGGCTACTTCCACTACGAGATCCGCCACGCCCTCTCCCACCTCCGCAACCCGCAGTCCCGCTATACCCGCTGGGTGGCTCGCCACCACTTCCACCACCACTTCGGCCACCCCATGTCCAACCACGGTGTGAGCGTGCCCTGGTGGGACCAGGTCTTCGGCACCTATGAACGTCCGACCCGGGTACGGGTGCCGCGCCGCCTGGTGCTGCCGTGGATGCTCGACGAGACCGGCGAGCTCAAGGCCGAACACGCCGATGACTACGTCCTGGTCGGATCACCCGACGCCACCGAACGATCCCGTCAACTAGACCGGGCCCGGGCCTTCGCATCCACCGCGCCGGAGGACTGAGCCGACCCACGAGCACGGCATGGTAAAGCCGAGGCGAAGCCTCGGTCTGACTACCCTCGCAGCGACGACGGCTCGACCGATCCACTAGGACCCTGAACGTGAAACGAGCCGGACCTGAGGTCCGGCTCGTTCGGGTTTCGGTCTGTCGAGCGACCCTAGATCGCTTCAGATGATCCGGCGACGAACTTGATCAGTCGACGAACT
>JAGQSO010000130.1 GCA_020439505.1 Acidimicrobiales bacterium | reverse complement strand
TACTGCTCGACGGTGCGCTCGGCGGTGTGGCGCCAGCTCCACAGGTCGATGATCCGCTGACGCCCGGCGGCCCCGACCCGTGCCGCCACCCGGGGGTGGTCGAGGACGTAGCCGATCTTGTGGGCCAGGGCCCCGCTGTCGCCGGGTTCGACGCTGAAGGCGGTGTCGCCGTCGGTGCCGACCACCTCGGGGATGGCGCCGCCGGTGGTGGCCACCAGGGGGATGCCGGTCGACATGGCCTCGATGGCTGGCAGGGAGAAGCCCTCGTACAGCGAGGGGACCACCGCCACCTCGGCCTCGGCGTAGAGCTCCACGATCCTCTCGTCGGACACCCCCGACACGAAGGTGACCACGTCCTCCAGCCCCAACGAGGCGATGGTGCGGGCCGACTCCCCGCCCTCCTTGGGGCGACCGATGACGGTGAGGGTGACCTCGGGGCGTTCGGTGCGCAGCTTGGCCACCGCCTCGAGCAGGTAGCGGAGGCCCTTCATCGCCACGTCGGCGCTGGCGGTGGTGATGAGCATCCCGGCCCGGCGTTTGATCTCGGGCTTTGGCACGAACAGCTCGGGGTCGACGCCGACGGGCACGATGTGCATGCGGTGGGGGTCGACCTTGTGGTCGGTGACGATGTCGTTGAAGGAGTTTTCCGACACCGTGATCACCCGGGCCAGGCGGCGGGCCACCTCGGTCTGCATGTCGGTGAAGGCGTACCAGCGGCGCAGGGTCAGCTTCTTGTAGAGGCCCTGGGCGTGTTCGATCTCCAGGCGGCGGTCGACGGTGATCGGGTGGTGGATGGTGGCGATGACCGGCAGGCCCATCCGTTCGATGGCCAGCAGGCCGAAGCCGAGGGACTGGTTGTCGTGCACCAGGTCGAAGTCGCCCTTGCGGTGCTTGAGGTGGTCCCAGGCCCGCATGGTGAAGGCCAGCGGCTCGGGGAAGGTGCCGAACGAGAAGGTCGACACCTCGAGGAGGTCCTTCCAGTTCTTGATCTCCCACATGCCCGGCATGCGCATCGGGAAGTGCTCGTTGTAGATGTCGAGGCTGGGGAGGGGGACAAGGGGTACCCGCTCGTCCAGTTCGGGGTAGGGCTGACCGCCCAAGACCTCCACGTGGTGGCCCAGATCGACGAGGGCCTTGGACAGGTGGCGCACGTACACGCCCTGGCCTCCGCAGTGCGGCTTGCCGCGGTAGGCGAGGAGGGCGATGCGCAGCGGTGAATCAACGGAAGCCATGGGTCTACAAGCCTTCCGGTTGGTTGACCCACCGGTCAAGCGGGGGATTCCGTCGTCGGACCGCCGGTCCCGCCGGCGTGCTCAGCGGAGCTTGAGGAACAGCTCTTCCATCGAGTCCGCCGTCATCCCGTCGGCGGCGGCGGCGTCGGGATCGGCCAGGCAGTGGCGCATCCCCGCCGACATCAGTCGCAGCCCGACCCGGTGCAGGGCGGCCTGGGCCGCGGTCAGCTGGGTGATGACGTCCTTGCACTCGGCCCCTTCTTCGAGCAGACGCTGCACGCCTCGCACCTGGCCTTCGGCCCGCCGGAGCCGGTTGAGCACGTCGTCGGACACGTCTTCGGGGAACCGCATACCATCAGCCTATACCGGTAGGGGTATGACAGATCCGGTCGCTGCACCGTTGGTGCTGCGACCGGTACCCCTTGCATGGCATGGGGGGTCACCGACGCTTCACGCGGTCCAGCTCTCGTGGCCCGCCTTCGGCGGACGATTTCTGGTTCCGTCAAGCCCGGTCCTCACTTCGTTGCGGGGGCTTGACGGGTTTGCCCAGTTGCTCGCAAAGCTCGCAACAGTGCAAACGGTCCTGGGCAGGCACGAGGAGATTGAGCCCGGGGCCGGTGCTACTGGTCAGGTTCGGGGTGATGGGTCGGGGAGCGGCGGCTTTGGAGGTGGAATG
>JAGQSO010000129.1 GCA_020439505.1 Acidimicrobiales bacterium | reverse complement strand
TGGAGCGACGCCTTTTGGAGTCGCACCAACTGTTCGCGCAGCGGATCGACCTCCCAGGCGATGACCCTGCGGATCACCTTCTTAACCGTCGAGACGCCGGGACGGGCCGAGGTGGCGGGAGGGGGCGGGACGGCCCGTAGCCGGCGCAGGGGGAGAGCGGCCGAGGCGGGCTGAGCGGCGCCGGCGCGGTGACCGGTGGCGCTTCGGCTGATGACGCCGCGGTTGGCAGCCGAACGCCGACCTATCTCGCTCATCACCGCGTCACGGTCCACCGGTCCATCGAAGGCCCACGACGTCGCCGTTGATCGGGACCGCCCCGATCCCGTCCCCTCGGCCGTGCCGGCGGCATCGGAGATCGTTCCGCCGGTGGCCGCGGCGCGCATGGCCGCCGCCAACTGAAGGTTGTCCTCGACCAGGACCGCCCCGGGATCGGTGGCCAACTGGTGGGGGAGGCCGCCGACCGCGGTTGCGATCACCGGCCGGTCGAGGAGACGGGAACGTTCGACCACGCTGGAGGACCAGATGTGGCGGTAGGGCAGGACGACGGTGTCGGATGCGACGATCCAACGGTCGAAGGCCTCGTCGGACAGGTAGCCGAGGTGAAGGTGGACACCAGGGATCTGGGACTCCAGCGCCTCGAGCTCACGTTCGTGATCGGCGGCGGCGGGGTCCTCGATCCGAACTGAACCGACTATGTGTAGCGACGCCCCGACATCGGCCAGGCCTCGGAACGCGGCGGCCGCCCGGTCGAAGCCCTTGTGGGGTTGGACGAAACCGATGCACACGAACACGTGGCCCTCGGGCGCCAGCCCCAGCGAGCGGCGTGCCGCGGCGCGGTCCAGTGTCGTGTTGGGTTTGAAGTCGGCTCCGTGGTCGACCAGGGCCACCCGCTCGGCGGGCACCTTGAACTCCCCGGTCATCATCGCCACGTCGGCGTCGCTGTGCACCTCCACCCGGGTCGCGGACCGAAACACCGCTCGGGTGGCGAAGGCCGACGGGTCAGTAGGAGCGACCCATCGGCGGTCCACCTCGTGCAGCCGGATGGTTACCTCGGGGCCGGAACGAAACGCCGCGGCCAAAGCCAGGCCGGTGGAGATCCGCGATGATGGTGTAGCGGGGTGGTCGTAGAAGAAATCCGGGTGGAACTGCACGATCACTTCGTCGAAACCCGACATCAGCCGGCGGAGAGCCACCGCCCCCCGCGGTCCTCGTAGGGCCAGGTGGTGGTGGGCGGCCGAAGGATGAGGCGAGCAGACCTCGACGTGGTGACCGGCCCGGCGCAGGTTGCGGACCTGTTGCACGGCGTAGGTGCCGATGCCGTCGCGTCGGGGCGGATAGGGCGAGACCACCAGGATCCTGCGGGGCGGTCGCGCCGCCGACCGGGTTGGTGGGGTGGGCTCGCTCACCGGCCGACCAGCTCGTTCAGGCTGGCTTCCATGCGGTCCAACGTGACCGGCCAGGTGTAGTTGTCCAAGACGTAGGCCCGGCCCGGTCGGGCCAGTTCGGCCGCCGCCTCGGGGGCCTCGGCGATGAACCGGAGACACTGTTCGAGGTCGGCGTCGTCCTCGTAGGTGAGTCCGGCCCCGGATCGCTCGCAGTGCCAGCTCACCACGGCGCTCGCCCCGTTGGCGATGACCGGTGTCCCCGCCAGCCAGGCCTCCATGACCGTTCGGGAGAAGGACTCGAGGGCCGAAGGCTGGAGGTAACCGCTCGCCGCCGCGAAGGCGTCGTCGCGGTCGCGGTCCGAGACCATGCCCAGGTCGTGGATCAGGTGGGCCACGTCCTCGGGGATGTGCACCTCACCCACTCCGATGGTGACCAGGTGCAAGTTGACATCCTCCTTGCGCACCGTGGCCACGAACCCATCGAGGAGCTGCTCCCAACCCTTGGCTCCCTCGCGTCGGCCGGCGTAGAGCACGAAGGGGAAATCGCCCAGACCGTGTCGGGCGCGGAACCCCTCGGGGTCATAGGAGTCGGGAACCGGCACCCCCTCGCCGATCACCGAGGCGGGGGCGTGGCCGGGGGCGATCGTGGTCAGGAGGTCGAGCTCGGGGTCGGTGTTCAGCCACAGCCGGGCCACACCGTTGAACAGCGGCTCGAACAGCTCGAAGCGGGCCTCGGGTTCGTCGTGAAGGCACGGACGCAGGATCGTGCGGCCCGGGGCGACGAGGCCGGCGGCGAAGCTGGTCCAGAACAGGTAGGGCGACACCACGATGGCGTCATAGGTGTCGGCTCGGTCCAGCACGGCGTGGAACAGCTCTGGCACCCGCAGGCCATCGTTGATCCAGTTCTCCTGCTCGCCCAGGGTCGGCATCTCGCCCAGGGCGAGCCGCTGGGCGACAACGGCGCGGGCCTGACCCGACGTGTCGTTCACCACCGGGAACCGGTGCACGGTGACCGCCCCATCGGTGCTGGTTCCCGGCGGATAGTGGTTGGCCCAGGTGTAGTGGTCGCGGGCGCAGGTGGTCAGCACGTCGACCTGCCAGCCCCTTTCGGCCATGCCGTGGGCGACCTCGCGCAGAACCAACTCGGCGCCGCCGATGACGTCGGGGCCGTAGCGGGGAGGGATCAGGGCGAGGCGCGGGGCGTCCACGAGGGAGCAAGGGTAACTGCACACCTCGTTGTCGGTGACCGTCTGCGGTCCGCGAGACTCCTCCCGATGGATGTTCTGGTTTGTTCCACCCAGGTGCCGTTCATGAGCGGAGGCCTCGAACAGATGGTGGACAACCTCGTGGATGCCCTGCGGGGGGCGGGACATCGAGCCGAGGCGGTGTCGGTGCCGACGGCATGGGACCGCGACCGCCTCTACGACGCCGCCATGGCCTGGCGGATGATCCCCCTCGACGCCGAAATGGTGATCCCCGTCAACTTCCCCGCCTACTTCGCCCGCCATCCCAACAAGGTTCCATGGCTGGCCCACCAACACCGGGCCGCGTATGACGGGCTGGGCCAACCCTGGAGCGACTTCGGGTTGGACCCGGCATCGATCGATGATCACCGCCAACTGCTCGACTGGGACATCCGGGCCCTGGCCGAGGCGTCGCGTCGCTACACCATCTCCGAGGTGGTGGCCCGGCGGATGCGTCGTTGGTGCGGTCTGGACGCTACGCCCCTCTACCAACCGCCTCCGTTGGCTGACCGCCTCACCCCCCGGTCGGGCGGAGACGGGGACCACATCCTCTGTGCCACCCGACTGGAGGGCAACAAGCGGCCCGGCCTGTTCCTCGACGGGTTGGCGGCGATGGGTCGTCGGGTCCCGGCGGTGCTCGCCGGTCGGGGATCGCTGGCCGATGACCTGGCCGCCCAGGTGGACCGGTTGGGCCTCGACGGCCGGGTGTCGTTGGCGGGCTTCGTCCCCGACGACGATCTGGTCGACCTTTTCCGGCGGGCCACCGCGGTGGTCTACGCCCCCTTCGACGAGGACTACGGCTTCGTCACCCTCCAGGCATTTCTGGCCGGGGTACCGGTGGTGACCACCGTTGATGCCGGCGGGGTCCTGGAGTGGGTGCACCACGAGATCACCGGGCTGGTCACCGATGGAACCCCCGAGTCGATGGGAGCGGCGCTGGACCGTCTCGTCGACGATCCCGACCTGGCTCGTGACCTGGGCCGGGCCGGACGCGAACTGGTGGCCGACCTGTCCTGGGACCGGGTGGTCGACACGCTGGTCGGCGGTCGGGCCTGATGGTCGTCGTGGCCCTTGCCGCCACCCCCGGTTCGGGTGCGGCCGTGGCCGCGGTGGCGGCCCGGGTCGGGGTGGGGCACCGGATCGTCTCCTGGCACCACCACGTCCGCCCGGTCGCCGGACGTCGGGCCGGAGCGGTGATCGCCGCTGACGTCGCGGTACTGGGCGAACTGGGTGAGACCGCCGCCGAGGCCGGCGTCCCGGTGGTGTGCGCGGTGCGGTCGGTGGAGGACCTGGACCGGGCGTCGCGGTGGGGGGTGAAGGCGTCGTTCACCACCGACGCATCCCTGGCAGAACAGTTCCCCGGCTACCTCGGGCGCGACCTGGTGTACCTGCCCGCGGCCGGACTCGATCTGTCGGTGCTTCCGGTGGTGCCGCTGTTGACCAGGGCCCGTCTACGTGAGCTCCATGGACTGCCGAGCCGGCTGGTCCTCGCCGTCGACCGGGCCGCGCTCCCGGCGGAGCGGACCACAAGCCTGGCGTTGGCCTCGGCCGCGGTGGTCGAAGACGACCTGGTCCCCTTGGCCCTGGCGCTGGGGACCCCGTCGGTGGTCACCGAGGCGGCGGCAGAGCGTTTCGATCTACGCCGTGGGCAGGTCGCTCTCGTCGCCCGACGCCCCGATGAAGCGGACCGGATGGCCGCGGCGCTGGCCCGGGACGAGGAACGATCGGCGGCACTGGCCGGTCGGGCCCGTTCCTTCGCCGAGCGGCACCTCGACACTGCTCCCGCCGTGTCCCGACTGCGACGCGCCCTCGGCCTGGAGGCCGAGCCTGCCCTTGTCGATCTGCGCCTCGACGAGTTGGGCACCCCGCCTGGCTCGCGCCTGCGCCGCCGGGCCGATGAAGCCCTGCACCTGTTCACCCTGGAGATGACGCCATGAACGATCCCGACACCGCAGGAACCGCGCCCGAGCGGGGAGCGGGAACCTCCCATGTCGCCGTGGACCCCGAGGCGGTGGAGCGGCTACGGGCCCGGGTGGGGGTGGCGGGTCGGGGGCCGTCGTCGGTGGTTCCGGCCGGTCCCCGGGTCGAGATGGTGGGGCCGTCCGAGGGCCCTGGCGGCCTCAAAGCCCAGGCCCGCAAGGTGGCGACCCCGGTGGTAGCGCGCCTCCGGGTGGAACTGGACCGGGCCGCGGCCGGTGAGGTCGCCGCCCTGCGATCAGAGGTCGCTGAGCTCCGAGCCGAGATAGCCCGTCTTCGGGCCGAATCCGAGGCCGCCATGGCCGCCCTGCGCGAAGATCGCCGGTAGTGCCGGACACGGCATAAATGCCGTGACCGGCATCCTTTGCATGGCATTGGGTGTCATCCGACGGTGTGCGCGGACCGGTTCTCGGGGCCCGCCTTCGGCGGACGATTTCTGATTCCGTCAAGCCCGGTCCTCACTTCGTTGCGGGGGCTTGACGGGTACCGGTGCCGTGAACGGCACCGGTACCGCGACTGGCGTCGGTGCCGTTGCCGGCATCCTTTGCCTGGCTTTCAGGGTTCACCGACGGTGTGTGCGGGCCGGTTCTCGGGGCCCGCCTTTGGCGGACGATTATTGGTTCCGTCAAGCCCGGTCCTCACTTCGTTGCGGGGGCTTGACGGGTACCGGTG
>JAGQSO010000128.1 GCA_020439505.1 Acidimicrobiales bacterium | reverse complement strand
TCCTCGGGGTCGTGCACCGGTTCGGGGGCGTCGGCGGCGGGAGCGGGGCCCTGCTTGTGCCAGTTGAGCCGGGCCACGATCCGGCGACCGATGCGGATGGCGTCGAGCTCGTCGACGGCGAAGTAGTCACCCAGGCCCGAAACCCGCGAGTGCATCTCGGCCCCGCCCAGCGACTCGTCGTCTGACTCCTCACCGGTGGCCATCTTCACCAGCGGGGGCCCGGCCAGGAACACCTTGGAACGTTCCTTGACCATCACCACGTGGTCCGACATGCCCGGCACGTAGGCGCCGCCCGCAGTCGAGTTGCCGAACACCAGCGAGATCACCGGGATCCCGGCCGCCGACAGCCGGGTCAGGTCTCGGAACATGGCCCCACCGGGGATGAAGATCTCCTTTTGTGTGGGTAGGTCGGCGCCGCCCGACTCGGTGAGGTTGATCACCGGAAGCCGGTTCTGGCGGGCGATCTCGTTGGCCCTCAGCACCTTGCGCAACGACCACGGGTTGGTGGCCCCGCCCTTGATGGTGGGGTCGCTGCCCCCGATCAGACATTCGACGCCCTCGACCACCCCGATGCCGGTGACGGCGCTGGCCCCCACCGCGAACTCGCTGCCCCACCCGGCCAGCGCCGACAGCTCCAGGAAGGGCGAGTCCTCGTCGATCAGGGCTTCGATGCGTTCACGGATCAGCATCTTGCCCCGCTGGCGGTGGCGGTCGACGTACTTGGGCCCACCGCCGGCCACCGCCTTGGCCTGTTCGGCCGCCACCGCCTCCAGTTGGGCGAGAAGGGCGTCGCGGTTGGCCTGGTGTTCGGGGCTGCGGGTGTCGACCGCGCTGGCAAGGACGGTCACCGGTTCACCTCGTTCTGGTTGGCGGGCAGGAGCACGGCGGGGACGGCGACGACCCGGGACAGGAGCCATTCGCCGAGGGCTTTGGCCTGGGGGTCGAAGCGGGCGTTGGACGCCACGCCCTCGCCCAGGATCCCCTCGATCACGAAGTTGACGGCCCTCAGGTTGGGCAGCAGGTGGCGCTCCACCGGCAGGCCGGCGGACTCGGGCAACAGCGCCTGGAGTCGGTCGATCGTGAGCAGATCGGCCAGCCAGGCGAAGGCGTCGTCGGTCGAGACCCACACGCCGATGTTGGCCGAGCCGCCCTTGTCGCCGCTGCGGGCCATGGCCACCGATCCGAGCGGCCGCTGGACGGTCGGAGCGGCGGCCACCACGGCGGAGGCCGAGGGCAGTTCAGGAACCGGTACCGGCACGAGCACCGCAGTTTTGGACGCTGGGGGCGGGGCGACCTCGACCCGGGTGCCGTCGGCCAGGACCGCCACGTGGGGCACGGTGGAGGCGTCGACCAACACCGGTGTGAACACCCCGTAGGGCGACCCGCTCGACGGGGGGGCGGTCACGTGGAAACCGGGATAGCTGGCCAGGGCCAGTTCGATCGCGGCGTTGGAGAACGCCCGCCCCACCGGCTCGGGTCCACGGCTGCGCACCACACAAGACAGCAGCGCGCTGGCTTCTTGTTCGGTGTCGGCGTCGGGCCGGTCGGTGCGGGCCAGGCTCCAGCGAACCTGCACCCCGTCGGGCCCGCTGGTCTCGCCGTAGCCGGCGGCGGCCATCTGGGCCCGGACGAGGTCGGCCTTGGCCTCGATGTTCAACCCGGCCAGCACGAACACCACCTCGTTGCGGTACCCGCCCAGCGCGTTGACCCCGGCTTTTAGCGTCGGCGGCGGCGGTTCACCGACCGCCCCGCTGATCCGCACCCGGTCGGGACCGTCTTGGGCCAGGGTCAAGGTGTCGAAGCGGGTGGTCACGTCGGGCCCGGCGTAGCGGGCGCCGCCGATCTCATAGAGGAGCTGGGCGGTGACGGTGTCGACGGTGACCGCGCCACCGGTACCGGGGTGCTTGGTGATCACGCTGGTTCCATCGGCGAACACCTCGGCGATCGGGAAACCGGGCCGGATCAGGTCGGTCCCGGCGGGGAGCCCGGTGAACCCCGAGAAGTTCCCTCCGGTGGCCTGGGTTCCGCATTCGATCACATGCCCGGCGGCGACCGCCCCGGCCAGGGCGTCCAGGTCGGTGCGACCCCAACCGAAGTGGTGGGCGGTCGGTCCGACCACCAGCGAGGCGTCGGTCACCCGACCGGTGACCACCACGTCGGCGCCGGACCCCAGGGCGGCGACGATGCCCCACGCCCCCAGGTAGGCGTTGGCGGCCAGCGGCGCGCCACCGTCGGGCCCGTGGAGACCGAGCTCGTCGGCCCGCGCCGACAGGTCGTCGCCCTCGACGTGGGCGACGGTGGCGGCAAGGCCGAGGCGGTCGGCCAGGTCGCGAACCGCGGTGGCCAGTCCGGCCGGGTTGAGGCCCCCGGCGTTGACCACCACCTTGACCCCGGCGTCGAGGGCCAGCCCCAGGCCTTCCTCCATCTGGCGCAGGAACGACCGGGCGTAGCCCCGACCGGGGTCCTTGAGCCGGTCCATGGCCAAGATGAGCATGGTCAGCTCGGCCAGGTAGTCCCCGGTCAGATAGTGCAGTCGGCCTCCGGTGAGCATCTCGCGCACCGCCGACTCGCGGTCCCCGTAGAACCCCGAGGCGTTGCCGATCACAACCGGCCCTGCGACATCCCCTGACGTGGTCATCCCCGGCACTCTGACACGCCCACCAGAACCGATCAAGCGCGCTTGCTTTATTTTTGGACCAACCCGGGTTCCGCCCCGATCCACGGCCAGCTACCAGGACATTCACAGCCATCTCTCAGCGTCGATGCCTAGACCGAACCGACAAACCGTCACCACTCAGGACAACCCATGACCCTCCCCCAACTGTTCGCACTGGACC
>JAGQSO010000127.1 GCA_020439505.1 Acidimicrobiales bacterium | reverse complement strand
CGCCCGGGCCAGGGTCGGGGCAGAAGCTCGGGGGGTAGGAGCGGGTCGCGCATGAACACCTCCTGGAAGGCGATGACCATTCGCAGCGCCCCAGGAAGGAAGTCCGAATCGGCGATCCGGTCGCGCCGAGCCCGGAGGTGCTCCAAGGCGGGAGCGACGTGGCGGTGCTCCTCCACGAAGGTCTCGTAGGCGGCGGCGATGTCGGCCACCGGCCACAACAAGGCGGCCAACTCTCGGGCGGATCGCACTCCCCCGACCTCCAGATCGCGGGTGGTGGCCAGGGTGAGGCGGTCGGCGACACCGAGATTATCGGCGGCGGTGCGCACGGTGTCCTCCCACGAGTGAGCCGACACATACATCCCGTTGTTGATGGCGGCCCCGCCTTGATCGATCAGACAGTCCCGGAGTCGGTCGCGTGCCGGTCGACGGTTCTCGGGGATGGCGAAGGCAACCAGGTGCCAGTACCCGTCCCAGCCCTGGCCGGTCCGGTCCTGTCGGTACGCGGTCTCGTGGCGCTGCATCGATGCGCTCCGGAGCTCGTCGCCCCGTCGGGTGGTCCGGTACGACGCTTGGCGTCCGGTTCCTTCCCGTTCCAGGAGTCCCTCGGCGACCAGGCGACGTAGGCACGACCTCATCTGCTCGGCGGTGTGGCCGCAGGCCTCGGCCACGTCGTGCAACTCGGGTCCGTCGATGGTTCCATCGGGTCGGACCATTCCGAACACCAGGACTCTGGTCGGTATCTCTACGGCCGTGACACGCACGACCGCAATGGTCACCGACCGACACGAAGGCGTCAAGACGGCGTTGGCCCGTCACGCCGCCAGGGTGGACCGTCGGGTGAACCTCACCGTCGATTCCGGACCGCTCGGGGGCAGTTGCTAGACAGAGAACCTCATCAGGGGTAGCGAAACAGGAGTCCTCCCATGCCCGAAGCCGTCATCGTCTCCGTCGCCCGCACGCCGATCGGCCGGGCCCAGAAGGGCTCGCTGAAGAACGAGCGTCCCGACGATCTCACCGCGTTCATCGTCGACACCGCCCTCAACAAGATCCCCGCGCTGGACCGGAACACCGTCGAGGACCTGATCCTCGGTTGTGGCCAGCCCGCCGGCGAGGCCGGTTACAACCTGGCCCGCATCGTGGCCATCCAGGCCGGGATGCCCACCGTCCCCGGCGTGACCGTCAACCGCTACTGCTCCTCCTCGCTCATGTCGGTGCGCATGGCCGCCCAGGCCATCAAGGCGGGCGAGGGCGACGTGTTCATCGCAGCGGGCGTCGAGACGGTCAGCCGTTTCGTGTACGGCTTCGCCGACAGCGGTCCCCAGAACCCCAAGCACGCGGCCGCGGTCGCCCGTACCGGCGAGCTGTCCGGTGGCGGGCAGGGTGCCTGGACCCCGTTCGAGGGCGGTCTGCCCGACGTGTACATCGCCATGGGTCAGACGGCCGAGAACGTGGCCACCTACAAGGGTGTGACCCGCCAGGAGCAAGACGAGTTCGCCGCCCTGTCACAGCAGCGGGCGACTGCCTCGCTCGAGAGCGGTTTCTGGGAAAACGAGATCACCCCCGTCACCACCACCGATGACGAAGGCAACGAGGTCGTGGTGACCAAGGACGACGGCATCCGCGCCGGAACCACCGTCGAGGGTCTGTCGGGCCTCAAGCCGGTATTCCGCCCCGACGGCACCGTCACCGCGGGCAACGCCTGCCCCCTCAACGACGGTGCCGCCGCCGTGGTCGTGATGAGCGACACCCGGGCCAAGGCCCTCGGCCTGACCCCGCTGGCTCGCGTGGTCTCCTCGGGCGTGTCGGGTCTGGACCCCGAGATCATGGGCCTCGGCCCCATCGAGGCGTCCCGCCAGGCTCTGGCCCGGGCCGGCATGACCATCGACGATGTCGACCTGGTCGAGATCAACGAGGCCTTCGCCGCCCAGGTGATCCCCTCGGCGCGCGAGCTCGGGATCGAGTGGGACAAGCTCAACGTCAACGGCGGCGCCATCGCCATCGGTCACCCCTTCGGCATGACCGGGGCCCGCATCATCAACACCCTGATCAACGGCCTCCAGAAGGACGACAAGACCATCGGTCTCGAGACCATGTGCGTGGGTGGCGGCCAGGGCATGGCCATGATCATCGAGCGTCTCTCCTGAACCTGGCGGCCCACGCCTTCTAGGTCCCCCTGTCAGACGCGGCTGCGTCGTCACCAGAAAGTCCGGATTCCGGCGTTGAAATCCTCGGGTTGACGAGGGACCGGACCGTGAACCATCGATGCTGTGGCTGGTACCCGTTGACGGTGCCAGCCACAGCGTCGTTTTCACGGGCCGTCGCGACGCACCGCGGTTCTCACCGCCTTGAGGTCAGTTCGGCGGGGTGAAACGTCGAGCGGCGGCGGTGGCCCGGGTGGAGATCAGGGACACGATCCATTCCAGCGGTCCTTTCAGGCCTGCCAGCCGGAACACCGCGCCCACGCCACCGAAGAACGCCAGGTGTATCCAAAAGCTCCGGGTCTCCACGGGGGGCCACGCCCACTTGGACAGGGCGGTGGCGTGCAGCGAATAGGTGGTGAGGCTCATTGCGCCGGCCCCCGACAACAGGGCCACGGAACGGGGGAGGGCCCGGGCCGCCACCAGGCAGACCCCGATGACCGCCAAGGCGCTGGCCAGGGTCGTGGCCAGGTCGAAGGGGGTCCCCGAGTGGGGCGAGGAGATGGCCAGCCACCAGTTGGAGCCACCGGGGATGAACCCGTCCAACCCCCAGTTGAGGCGCATGTGCAGGTACCCGAGATCGGTCGAACCGAGGTCTTCCGCCAGGGCGCGCAGCACCGGGGTGCGCATCACCAGCCGGTCCGAGATGACCACCGCGGCGACCGCCGAGGTCGCACCGACCCCGATCAGCCACAGGGCGGTGGAGGTCTTGCGTAGGTCGCAGCGGCCGATGGCGAGCCCCGCCCAGAAGTACGTCAACCACACCAGCAGCGGATAGATGCCGAGGAGGTGGTCGGTGGCGGTCCCCCATCCGGTGACGGTCCAGGTGGGCCACCACGTCGACACCCACACGGTGAGCAGCGGCCCTGCCACCACCCAGGTTCCGGCCAGGATCGCCAGGTTGCGTGGTCGCCAGCCCAGGAACGGGATCATCAGGACCATG
>JAGQSO010000126.1 GCA_020439505.1 Acidimicrobiales bacterium | reverse complement strand
TACTCCACCGCCTTCCCCCCCAGCCCAGCGCAGTCCAGCGAGCTCGAGGCGGCGGGGATCGCGGTCCTGGACCGGGCCGGGATCCTGGGTGCGATCTGTGCCCGGCGGTCGACGCTGGCGGTGTCGGGAACCCACGGCAAGACCTCGACCAGCGCCATGCTGGCGACGCTCCTGGCCGAGGCCGGTACCGATCCTTCGTGGCTCGTGGGTGCCACCCCGGTCACGTTGGGGTTGGCGGCGAAGTGGGGGCCCGACGGCGGCTTGTTCGTGGTCGAGGCCGACGAGAGCGACGGATCCTTCGAAACGCTGGGGTCGGCGACCGCGGTGGTGACCAACGTCGAGGAGGATCACCTCGACCACTGGGGTTCGATCGAGGCCATCGAGGCGGCCTTCGACCGCTTCCTGGCCGGCGCCTCGACCCGGGTCGTCTGCATCGACCGTCCCGACGGCAGCGGTGAGCCCGATCCCCGTACCGTCGCCCTGGCCGACCGCCACGGGGCGGTGACGGTGGGGGAGGCAGCCGGCGCGGACTGGCAGATCCACGGGGTCGAGGTGCATCGGCTGTCGACCACCTTCGGTCTGCTGCACTCGGGCGAGGAGGTGGGGCCGGTGACCATTGGGACGCCGGGCCGCCACCATGCCCGCAACGCCGCCACCGCGGTGGCCACCGCGGTGGCTCACGGGGTGGATGTCGGCCGTGCCGTGGCCGCGGTCGGTCGCTACCGGGGGGTGGGGCGGCGTTTCGAGGTGGTCGGGGAGGAGGCCGGGGTGACGGTGGTCGACGACTACGCCCACAACCCCGGAAAGATCGGCGCCCTGCTGGCCTCGGCTCAAGAAGCGGGATGGGACCGGGTGGTGGTGGTGTTCCAACCTCACCGCTACTCGCGGACCGAGGCGCTGGGAGCCCAGCAGGGCGCCGCGGCGGCTCTAGGCGACGTGGTGGCGGTGACCGAGGTCTACGGCGCCGGCGAGGCTCCGATAGCGGGCGTGTCCGGTCTCGACGTGTTGGAGGCAGCCCGTGCCGTCGGATCCGAGGTGGCCTGGACCCCGTCCCTCGATGACGCCCTGGAGTGGTTGGACGAAACGGTACGGGCCGGTGACCTCGTGCTGACGGTGGGGGCGGGCGACGTCAACACCCTGGGACCGCGCCTGTTGTCGCGTCTGGAGAGTCGGGGTGGGGGGCCATCGCAGTGAACCGACCCGACTCCCCGTGGACCCACCCGGCCAGTGACGAGGCGCTGGAGGCCTTTGATGCCGCCTTGGCCGCTGCCGCCGCCGACGGCGTCGAGGTTCCCGACGTACGCACCGACGAACCGGTGGGTCCACTGACCACCTACCGGGTCGGCGGCAACGCTGCCCGGTTCGTGACCGTCACCGACGGAGAGGCCCTGGCCGGGGTGGCCGCGGTGTTGCGCCGTGCCCCGCTGCCGGTGCTGGTGGTGGGTCGGGGTTCGAACCTCCTGGTGGCCGACGGTGGTTTCGCCGGGCTCGCGCTCCAGTTGGGCGATGGTCTGGGCGAGGTGTCGGTCGGTCCCGAGGTTGACGGAACGGTCGTGGTGAGGGCTGGTGGGGCGGCCTCTCTTCCGGTCGTGGCCCGCCGGACGGTGGCCGCGGGCCTCACCGGATTCGAGTGGGCGGTGGGGGTTCCGGGCTCGATCGGGGGGGCGGTGAGGATGAACGCCGGGGGCCACGGCTCCGACATGGCGGCCAGCCTGGTGAGGGTCCGCGTCGTGGACCTCCGGCTGGGCGAGGATATGGAGGTGAATCCGACCACCCTGGAGCTGGGCTACCGCCGCTCGGCTCTCGAACCTCACCAGGTCGTGGTCTGGGCGGAGCTCGGCTTGGCGCCCGGTGACCGTCAGGCGTCCGAGGACGAGTTGGCCGAGATCGTGCGGTGGCGCCGAGAGAACCAGCCCGGCGGTCCCAACGCCGGCTCGGTGTTCACGAATCCACCCGGTGATTCGGCCGGCCGCCTCATCGACGCCGCGGGGGCCAAGGGGTTGCGGGTCGGGACGGCGGAGGTGTCCTCCAAACACGCCAACTTCATCCAGGCCGATCCCGGCGGGTCGGCCGACGACGTGCTTGCCCTCATGCACGAGGTTCGATCCCGGGTGTTCGACCACTCCGGGGTGGACCTCCATCCCGAGACCCGTTGTGTCGGCTTCAGCCCGCGCCAACTTGATCCCTCGGTCGAGCGATGAGGTCGGCCACCGCCCTTCGTGAGCGCCCGGCTCCCGTCGCCCCGCCGGTTATCGATCCCCGCATCGAGGACCGCCGGCGCGCCGTATCGGCTGAACACGCCCGGCGCCGGAACCGTCGTGTGGGCACGGCCCTCGCCCTGGTGGGTGTGGTGGGGGGTGCCTACGCCCTGACCCGCAGTGCCGCCCTCGACGTCGACCGGGTTTCGGTGACCGGGGTCAGCGGTCCGGCTGCCACCGAGGTGGCCCGCCGGGCCGGGGTGGCGCCCGGTACCCCCCTCATCGATGTCGACCCAGCGGCGGTGGCTCACCGGGTCGAGAAGCTGGTGTGGGTGAGCGACGCGACCGTCGAACGCCACTGGCCGGGAGGGGTGACCATCGAGGTCGTGGCGCGTCAGCCGGTGGCGGTGGACCGGCGTGGCGTGGCTCTCGCTGCCGACGGCTCGGTGTTGGGGTCCGGCGTTCCCGGTGGGTCTCGCTCCCTGCCCCGCGTCGACATCGTGGCGGGGCGGACGGGGTCCACGTTGGCGTCGCCGATGGCGACCGTGGTCGAGGTGCTCGCCGCGGTGCCCGACCACCTACGGGCCGACGTCGTCGAGGGCGCAGTTCGCGGCTCCGATGTCGTGTTGACCCTCGATGACGGCATCACGGTCCGCATCGGTGGTCCGGATCGTCTCGTCGCCAAATTCGTAGCGGTCGGTGCACTGTTGGAGCAGGCCGACCGTGAGACCATCGAGGCGATCGACGTGAGGGTTCCGTCGTCTCCCTCGGTCCGTCCCCGCAAGGGGACCGACCGGGCCGCCGACGCCTCCTTGACCGAGCCTCCAAAGGAAGGTGCATAATGTCACCCATCCATCGAGGTTTACATAACCCTCGACCAAAGGTCGAGGGTTGGGCGTGGCCCGATTCGTCTTTCCAACCAAACCCCAGTTCTTCTCAACCCGTCGGCCCGGGGACCCGGTCCGGCCTCACCCCATCCTCGTGGAGGTAGCACCAATGGCTGGCAACCCGCAGAACTACCTGGCCGTCATAAAGGTCGTCGGCGTCGGTGGCGGCGGTGTTAACGCCGTCAACCGGATGATCGACGCCGGGCTCAAGGGCGTGGAGTTCATCGCCGTGAACACCGACGCCCAGGCGTTGCTCATGAGCGACGCCGACATCAAGCTCGATATCGGTCGCGAACTCACCCGGGGCCTGGGCGCTGGCAGCGATCCCGAGGTGGGTCGAGCCGCAGCCGAAGAGCACCGCCAGGAGATCGAGGAGGTCCTCCAAGGGGCCGACATGGTCTTCATCACCGCCGGCAAGGGCGGCGGTACCGGGACCGGCGCGGCCCCCGTGATCGCGGAGATCGCCAAGAACATCGGGGCCCTCACCATCGGCGTGGTGACCCGTCCGTTCTCCTTCGAGGGCCGTCGACGCTCGGTGCAGGCCGAGTCGGGCATCCAGAAGCTCAAGGAGAAGGTCGACACCCAGATCGTCATTCCCAACGACCGGTTGCTCACCGTGTCCAACGAGAAGACGTCGATGATCAACGCCTTCAAGATGGCCGACGAGGTGCTGCTCCAGGGAGTCCAGGGCATCACGGATCTGATCACCACCCCGGGCGTGATCAACACCGACTTCGCCGACGTGAAGATGATCATGTCCAACGCCGGTTCCGCCCTCATGGGCATCGGCCACGCCACCGGTGAGGGCCGGGCGCTCAATGCCGCCCGGGCCGCCATCTCCAGCCCGCTGCTGGAGGCCTCGATCGAGGGGGCCCGGGGCATCCTGTTGAGCATCGCTGGTGGCAGCGACCTGGGCCTGTTCGAGGTGAACGAGGCGGCCGAGGTGATCCATGGGGTCGCCCACCCCGACGCCAACATCATCTTCGGCACCGTCATCGACGACGAGATGGGCGACGAGGTCAGGGTCACGGTGATCGCCGCGGGCTTCGACCGATGGGACGAGAAGGCCGGTCGGGAGCCTCGGCGGGCCGGCACCGCCGAACGTAGCGGGGAGGTCCCCGCCGCCCGCCCGATGCGTCCGAGCGACCTGTTCCCCGAGGACCTTCCCGGCGACGAGGGCGACGACTTCGACGTTCCCTCGTTCCTGCGCTGAGGTAGTCGAAGGGTGGAGCACCGCTTCACCTTCACCGACCGCTCAGACGGCGACCTGTCGGTGAGACAGCCGGGCGAGGTACTCGACCAAAGGCGGTCCCGAATCGCTCCAGGTCCGTGGACCTGGCTCGACCAGGCCCACGGCGACCATGTGGTCGTGGTGAGGGCCCCGGGTGAACACACCGGGGTCAGCGCCGACGGTGCGGTCACCTGCGCCCCCGGCGCGGTGCTGTCGGTCGTCGCGGCGGACTGTGCTCCGCTGGTCCTGTTGGCCGAGGGAGCGATCGGTGTCGTGCACGCCGGTTGGCGTGGCTTGCGGGCCGGTGTCGTCGACCGTGCCGTCGAACAGTTGGCCGCCATGGGACACCGGTTGAGTGGGGCGGTGCTGGGACCGACCGTCGCCGCCCATCACTACGAGTTCGGACCGTCGTTGCTCGACGAGATGTGCGATCTGTTCGGCCCGTCGGTCAGGGGAGCGACCTACTCCGGCGCTCCGGCGTTCGACCTACCCGAGGCGGTCAGGATCGTCGTCGGCCGCCACGGTGTGGAGTTGTCTGACACCGGTGTGTGTACGGCATGCAGTCCGGATCACTGGTCTCATCGCCAACGGGGCGACACCGGCCGTCACAGCGCGGTGGCGTGGCTCGGTTGAGCGGGGTGCAGTTCTCCGATGGTCACCCCGGGTAGCATCGGGACGATGTCGTGGAAGAAGGCACTGATCCATCTCGGCCTCGGTGACGAGTCCGACTACGAGCAGTACCACGTGGACGGTGCGGCACCCCACCCCGATCACGTCGATCCGGCCCATAGGCCGGCTTCGGGAGGCCCGTCGGCGCCTGAACCGCTGCCGTCCTTCGAGGAGCCCTCGGCGGTGGGTGAGGTGCGACCGATCTCGTCTCGTGGTGCGGTGGCTCGTGATCCCGGCACGGGGGAGCCCCAGACCATCACGCCGACGCCGATCCCGGTGTTGCCTACCGCGACCCAGGGCTCGGTGCGGCCCCGGCCCCAGGTGGTGCGGCCGGTTCCGATCACCGCCAACGCCAAGCCGCAGGTGGTGGTGCCGGCCTCGTTCAACCAGGCCCAGGACGTCGCCGACTACTTCAAGACCAACCAGCCGGTGGTGATGAACCTCCAGGGTGCCGAGCGTGAGCTGTGCCGTCGCCTGATCGACTTCGTCAGCGGGATGTGTTACGGCCTCAGCGGCAAGATGGAACGTCTCGACAACCAGGTGTACCTCCTGCTTCCGGCCAACGTCGAGGTGTCACCGGACGAGCGTCGACGCCTCGAGGAGCGTGGCTTCGAGTCCTGATCAGGTCTCGATCACGAGCGATCGCCGTCGCCCGGTCAGGGCGGGCGGGGCTGCATGGGTAGGCTCGGCGTCCATGGAGCTAATGCTGAAGCGGATGCTGGAAGAGGCCAAGTTCAGCATCACCCGTAAGGGCTACGACCAGATCGAGGTCGACGACTTCCTCGACAAGGCGGTCGACATGGCCACCAAGGTCGAGGCCCAGCTGAAGGCGCTGACCGAGACCACGGGTGATGCCGGAGACGACGCCACCGCGACGACACCGGACGAGACGGCGGTGGAGCCGACGCCTCCCTCGCGATCCGACGCCGACATCGAGGCCGAGATCCAGGCCAAGGTCGAGGAGTCGGTCAAGGCACGCCTGGCGGAGATCGAGGCGGCAACGCCAGCCCCTTCGGCACCACCGGTGGACGAGGACGCCGTGGCCGAGGAAGCCCGCCGGACCCTCGTGCTGGCCCAGCGCACCGCGGATGCCGCGGTGGCCGAGGCCCGCGAGGAGGCGGACAAGCTGCTCGGAGACGCCCGACAGGAGGCCGAATCTCTCCTGGCGACGGCACGGGGTGAGGCGACCAAGATGGCCCAGGACACCACGTCTGAGGCCGAGCGGCGACGGGCGGAGATAGCCGCGGAGATCGATTCGGCCCGCAACGAGGCCCGTACCCGCCTGGCGGCCGAGATCCGTAGCCTCGAGGAGGCTCGGGACAAC
>JAGQSO010000125.1 GCA_020439505.1 Acidimicrobiales bacterium | reverse complement strand
CCTCGGACGGTCTGCGGAGACCACGCCAGACGGGTGGTGGCGTGACGATAGACGCGTCCAACGTCGCGATGTGGCGAGGAGTCGACTGTCACCCAAGGAGTGGTCAGAGGTCCCGGTCGGACCCCCCCGGCTGGGCCGATCGCGATTCAGGCCGGGATGGCCGGGGCGAGCGGCTGAGCCAGCACCCGGCGGGCCACCTTCTCGTGGCTGGCCAGCGAGCACACCACGAACCGGCCGACGAAGGCGGCGAGATCCTCGACCGGCAGCGGCATCCGTCCCGTCCGGTGAAGGTGGCCGTAGAGCCCCACCGTGCCGACCACCCCGTAGGCCAGCAGGTCGACGGGTTCGTCGCGCACGGTGCCGTCCTCGATGGCCCGGCGGAGGAGCGCCGCCATGTCCCGGGTGTGGATCTCGGCCCCCTTGCGAAGCTCGTCGGCGAACTGCTTGTCGAGGTTCTCCACCTCGAGCAGGGAGAAGAAGTTGGCGTAGGTGGCCATGTAGCGGACCGAGGCCTCGGTGCCCTGGCGGACCTGGAGCAGCGGTTCCGCCTCGCGGTCCATCGCCGCCGCCTGGTGTTGGCGCAGGCGCAGGCGGTTCATCTCCACCAGTTCCCGGAACAACGCTTCCTTGTTCTCGAAGTACCAGTAGAAGAGCCCCTTGGCCACGCCCGCCGCCCGCACGATGTCGACCACCCGGGTCTCGGCGAAGCCGCGTTCGGCGAACAGTTCGGCTGCCCGGTCCAGGAGCTGCTGCTTTCTCTCCTGACCCTGGACCGTGAGCTGGCGCTGGTCGCTCATAGGGGGAGAGTGCAGCATCCGATTGACCCGCGGGTCAAGGATCGCGTCCGGGTGTTGTGCTCCCGCCTCCTACGGCGAAGGGTTGGGTGGTTCACATCCATCGTGGGGGTGCCGATGGAAAGAACTGGAGCCGACGACGATCACCCGACTCCGTCTCACGACCTTGGAGCACTGCGATGACCGCCCTACCTTCTGACCTGATCCCCGGCGCCGAGCCTTGGTCCCACGCCGGCGGTCCCGCGGGAGCCTTGGTGCTGCACGGTTTCACCGGCAACCCAGGGTCGATGCGACCGGTGGCCGAGGCGTTGGCCGCCGCCGGATTCACCGTCGAGATGCCTCTGCTTCCCGGCCACGGAACCAAGGTCGAGGACCTGATCCCCACCGGCTGGACCGACTGGTCCTCGGCTGCCGACACCGCCTACCGGGACTTGGCGGCCCGCTGCGAGCAGGTGGTGGTGGTCGGGTTGTCCATGGGGGGCGCCCTCACCGCCTGGCTCGGCTCCGAACACCCCGAGGTCGCCGGCCTGGTGTTCATCAACGCCATCGTCAGCGAACCCGAAGGTATGCGAGCGGCCGTCGCCGAGGTTCTGGCCACCGGTGCCGACCGCATCCCCGGTATCGGGTCTGACATCGCCAAGCCCGACGTGGTGGAGACTGCGTACCCCGACACCCCGCTGGCCCCGCTCCTCACATTGTTCGAAGCAGCCGAGGAGATGGCCGACCGCCTCGCCCGCATCACCGCCCCCGTCCTGATCCTCACCAGCACCGAGGACCACGTTGTCCCCCCGGTGAACTCCGACATCCTGGCCTCGTCGGTGGCCGGCCCGGTCGAGCGCATCACCCTCGAACGCAGCTTCCACGTCGCCACCCTGGACTACGACGCCGACCTGGTGATCTCTTCGACGGTCGACTTCGCCACCAAGGTGACCGCCGGCTGACCGTCGGCCGAGGAGGGTCACCTACCATCGGGGCCATGTCCCGAATATCCCGTGACGACGTCGTGCACGTCGCCCGCCTGGCCCGTCTGGAGCTCGCCGACCACGAGGTCGACACCTTCACCGGCCAGTTGGCCGCCATCCTCGATCACGCCGAGGACGTCGCCGCCCTGGATCTGAGCGAGGTGGAACCCACCTCCCACCCGTACCCGCTGGTCAACGTTCTGCGTACCGATGAGGTGGGCGAGACTTTGCCCAACGCCGAGGCGTTGGCCGCCGCTCCCCACGCCGAATCGGGTCGGTTCCGGGTCCCCACCATCTTGGGAGAGGCCCCGTGAGCACATCGGATTCCACCGCGGTTGGTGTCGCGGCGACGGTCAGGGCCGGTGAGCGTTCGGCCCGTGAGGTTCTGGAGACTCACCTCGCCGCCATCGAAGAACGCGAAGGGGAGATTCACGCCTTCAACCTGGTGACGGCGTCCGCGGCCCGCGCCGCAGCAGACGACGTCGACCGCAGGGTTGCCGCCGGCGACGATCCCGGTCCCCTGGCCGGGGTGCCGATCGCCCTCAAGGACAACCTCTGCACCCGGGGCGTGGCCACCACCTGCTCGTCGAAGATCCTCGAAGGCTGGATCCCGCCCTACGACGCCACCGTGGTGTCCCGGCTGGCCGCGGCCGGTGCGGTGGCGGTGGGCAAGACCAACCTCGACGAGTTCGCCATGGGCTCGAGCACTGAGAACTCGGCCTTCGGCCCCACCCGCAACCCCAGAGACACCAGCCGGGTGCCGGGTGGCTCGTCGGGGGGTTCGGCCGCCGCCGTGGCCGCCGGGTTCGCCCCGATCTCGCTCGGCTCCGACACCGGCGGGTCGATCCGTCAGCCCGCGGCGCTGTGCGGCGTGGTCGGCGTCAAACCCACCTACGGGCTGGTGAGCCGCTACGGCCTGGTGGCCTTCGCCTCGTCGTTGGATCAGATCGGACCGTTCTCGCGGACGGTGGCCGACTCCGCCCTCCTGTTGGAGGTGATCGCCGGTCACGATCCTCGCGACGCAACGTCGATCCCCCGACCGGCTCCGGACATCGTTTCCCGCCTCGACGATGGGGTCGACGGGCTGAGGGTCGGGCTGGTGAGCGAGTTGATGGGCGAGGGGATCGCCCCCGACGTGGCCGCTCGGGTCCGAGAGGCGGCGGCGGCCCTGGCCGCGGTCGGTGCCACCGTCGAGGAGGTGTCGGTACCGGCGGTGACCTTCGGTCTGTCGGCCTACTACCTGATCGCGCCGGCCGAGGCGTCGAGCAACCTGGCCCGCTTCGACGGGGTCCGCTACGGGCTGCGGGTGGATGCTCCCACCACCAACGAGATGATGATCGCCACCCGCACCGCCGGGTTCGGCGACGAGGTGAAACGCCGCATCATGCTGGGCACCTACGCCCTGTCGGCCGGCTACTACGACGCCTTCTACGGCCAAGCCCAGAAGGTTCGGACCCTGATCTGTCGGGACTTCGAGGCGGCGTATGAGAACTTCGACGTCCTGTTGTCCCCTACGTCGCCGACCACCGCCTTCGAGTTGGGTGCGATCCACGACCCGTTGACGATGTACCTGAACGACATCTGCACCATCCCCACCAACCTGGCCGGTCACCCCGCCATGTCGGTGCCGTTCGGCACCGGAGACGACGGGCTCCCGGTCGGGGTCCAGATCCTGGCCCCCGCCCTGGGTGAGGTCCCGATGTTCCGCGCCGCAGCCGCAGTAGAAGCGGCAGCCCCATGACCCAGCCCCCAGTGACCCAGCCCCCGATCGCTTCTTGGGCAAGATCTGGTCGCATCGCGACCAGATCCGCCCCAGTAACCCGCCAGCCCCGATCCCGAGTCGGTTCTTGGGCAAATTGTGGCTGGGAGACAACCGATCCAGCAGCAAGAACCGGTCGATGTCGGTTGGTCAAGTCGGTTGGTCCGTGCCGCGGCTTCTCGAGGACGGCTGCCGCGGCCGTAGGTAACGAGGTGAACAGATGACCACACCATCCATGGTTTCAGGCGCCGTCGCTGACGGTCCGGTTGAAGGCCGGGTGCCCACCGATTCGCTCGGAAATCCGATCACCGTGCCCGACAGCGATGACGTGCTCGTCGTCGAGGCTGCCGACGGTTCCCGATGGGAGTTGGTGTGTGGCCTCGAGGTGCACGCCGAGCTGGCAACCGCCACCAAGATGTTCTCGGGTGCCCCCAACAGCTTCGGGGATGAGCCGAACACCAACGTCGACCCGGTGACGTTGGGTCTGCCCGGCACGCTGCCGGTGGTCAACCATCAGGCGGTCGAGCTGGCCATCCGCTTCGGCTGCGCCGTGGGTGGTCCGTCGTCAATCCGGCGCTCGGTGTTCGCCAGGAAGAACTACTTCTACCCGGATATGCCCAAGAACTTCCAGATCTCCCAGTACGACCAGCCGATCGTGGTCGACGGGTCCCTGGAGCTCCCCTCGGGTCACGTGGTCGGCATCGAGCGGGCCCATCTGGAGGAGGACACCGGCAAGTCCACCCACGTAGGGGGTGAGACCGGCCGCATCCACGGCGCCGAACACTCCCTCGTCGACTACAACCGCGCTGGGGTTCCGCTCCTGGAGATCGTGTCTCGACCGCACGTCCGCTCCTCCGAACAGGCCCGCCAGTACGTGGCCGAGCTCCGTTCGATCCTGGTGGCCTGTGGCATCAGCGACGGGAAGATGGAGGAGGGCTCGATGCGGGTCGACGCCAACGTGTCGGTCCGCCGCGAGGGGACCACCGAACTGCGCACCCGCTGTGAGATCAAGAACCTGAACTCGCTGCGGTCGTTGGGCCGGGCCATCGAGTACGAGGCAACCCGCCAGGCCGACATGCACGCCTCGGGCGAGAAGGTCGTGCAGGAAACCCGGCATTGGGACGACGCCGATGGTCGGACCCACACCATGCGCTCCAAGGAAGAGGCCGACGACTACCGGTACTTCCCCGAGCCTGATCTGGTCCCGGTCGATCCCGACCCCGAATGGGTGGCCGAGATCGCCGCCTCGCTGCCGATGTTGCCCCAGGCCCGTCGCCACCGCCTGGCCGACGTGACCGGGGAACCGGTGACGGCAGAGTCGGTGGTGGTGATCGTCGACCGCGGTCAGGACTCCCAGGCGCTGCTGGCCATGGCGGTGGCCGGAGGGCATTGGACCCATCTGCCCGACTCCGCCACCGGCTCCAATGCCGCCGATGGGATCGACGTGTACACCGGTGACACCGAGGCGCGATCCCATGGCCACGCGCCAGGCGAGGCGGGGGAACTGGCGGCGGCGGCGTCCGCCGCTCCCGCTGCGGTCAAGGCGCGGGTCCTCGTGCACGTCGCCCAGAACCTGGCTGGTGAGGGTGGGGCCGAACTGGCTCCCGAGCGGTTGGCCGAACTGGTTGGCATGGAGGTTACGGGGGACCTGACGGCCACCCAAGCCAAGCAGGTGCTGGCCGACCTGGTGGCCGACCCGTCGAGGACCGCGGCTGACGTGGCGGCCGAGCGCGGGTTCGAGGCGATGGAAACCGGGGCGCTGGAGGCGGTCGTAGATCAGGTGATCGCCGCCAATCCCACCGAGTGGGAGCAGTACCGCGCCGGAGACGACAAGGCTCGCAAGAAGCTGTCGGGGTTCTTCACAGGCCAGATCATGAAGGCCACCCAAGGCCAAGCCGACGGCCGCGAGGTAGCCCGCCTCCTAGCCGCCCGATCCGCCTGACCAACGGGGCATTCGGTTTTAGGGCAAGGAGCGGCTGATAAACAGCCGACTCCTGCCCAAGAACCGGTGTCCCACTTGTCAAACGGATCTAGGGCCGATCCTGGTGCTCTATCCGCCACTTCTTGCCCCAGAACCCGCTGGCTCTGCGTTGGCGTCAGCATCGGTGCGGACGTCGGGGGCGGGGTGCAGGCTTG
>JAGQSO010000124.1 GCA_020439505.1 Acidimicrobiales bacterium | reverse complement strand
CGAGAGACGACGGGCCGCGCCCGCCGGCGCGTCTACGAAGCCCCCGCCATCTTCGACGCTGTCTACGGATCAGTCGACGTCTAGGACTCCGCCATCGACGCGCGTCTCGACGCCGTGAACGAGTTGGCAACCGAGGCTCAGGATCTGGGCATCTACTGACTGGGTTCACCGCGATCCACGCCGAGGAGGCTCTCGAAGACTCCGGTGGCCTCGGCCTGCATGCCGGGGAGGACGTGCTGGTACACGTTGAGGTGAAGCCCGGGCTGGCGTGGCTGAGGCGTTCGGACACGACCTTGACGGGTACGCCGGCTCGCAGCAGCAGGGTGGCGTGGGCGTGGCGGAGGTCGTGGAAGCGGATGCGGGGCATGCCGTGCTTGGCGCCTAGGCGGCCGAAGGCACGGGTGACGAACTCGGGGTGGATCGGCCCGCCGTCGACCCGGCGAACACGGGGCCGTCGGGTCGAACACGTCGCCACCTTCGGCGGCGGCCGATGGGAACGGTGGCCGTTCGCGGGCCACGTCACGGCGCTCTCGTACGCTCTGGTGGGGTCGGCGCTGGTCGCCGCCCACCTGACGCGTGCGAGAGGGAGAAGCCTGACGTGAAGAGCGAGGACCTGGCCGAAGTTAGACGGACGTTGTGGAAGGCGGCCGACGAGCTGCGGGCCAACTCGACCCTTACCCCCGCGGACTACCGCGGGCCGGTGCTCGGGCTGATCTTCCTCGCCTACGCCGAGCATCGCTTCGAGGCCATCCGCCCCGAGCTGGAAGCCGAAGCCACCGCCCGCAACCCCGTCACCCCGGACGACTACCGGGCCAGCGCCGTGCTCTTCGTGCCCGACGAGGCCCGCCTCTCGGGCCTCGTCGACCTCCCCGAGGGCGACGACTTGGGCAAGGCGGTCGACGACGCCATGAAGGCCGTCGAGGCCGCCAACCCCGAGCTGCGTGATGTGTTGCCACGCGGCTACCAGCGCCTCGAACGGTCCACCCTCACCGAACTGCTCCGCCTGTTCTCCCCGCTACCCCGCAAGCTGTCGGGCGATGCCTTCGGG
This sequence comes from Acidimicrobiales bacterium, assembly GCA_020439505.1. Classification (GTDB taxonomy): domain Bacteria; phylum Actinomycetota; class Acidimicrobiia; order Acidimicrobiales; family Iamiaceae; genus Aquihabitans. Next base: position 10,162 of record JAGQSO010000124.1, on the reverse strand, counting down.
CTGATCTACGAGGACTTCCTCTCCAACTTCGCCATGGCCGAAGGCCGACTCGGCGGCGAGTTCTTCACCCCGTACTCGATCGTCCGGCTGATCGTCGAGGTCATCGAGCCGTTCCACGGCAAGGTCTACGACCCCGCCTGCGGATCGGGGGGCATGTTCGTACAGTGCGCCAAGTTCGTCGAGCGCCACAACCAGTCGGCCAACCGGGAGCTGTCGGTCTACGGCCAGGAGCAGAAGGAGGTCACCGTCCCGCTCGCCAAGATGAACCTCGCCCTCCACGGCCTGTCGGGCGACATCCGCCTCGGCAACAGCTACTACGACGACCTACACGACGCCCTCGAGAAGTTCGACTTCGTCATGGCCAACCCGCCGTTCAACGTCAACGGTGTCGACAAGGACAAGCTCGCCGGCGACAAGCGGTTCCCGTTTGGGCTACCCCGGACCGACAACGGCAACTACCTGTGGATCCAGCAGTTCTACTCAGCGCTCGCGGATGGCGGACGGGCCGGGTTCGTCATGGCCAACTCGGCGGGCGACGCCGGCCACTCCGAGAAGGAGATCCGCCGCCAGCTCGTCGAGTCCGGCGTCGTCGACGTCATGGTCGCCATCGGGACCAACTTCTTCTACACCGTCACCCTCCCAGTGACGCTCTGGTTCCTCGACCGGGGCAAGACCGGCACCGACCGCGAGGACACGGTGCTGTTCGTCGACGCCCGCCACACCTTTCGCCAGATCGACCGAGCGCACCGCGACTTCCTGCCCGAGCAGATCGAGCTGCTCGCCAACATCGTCCGCCTCTACCGAGGCGAGAACGTCGAGACGGTCGACGGCAGCGATGCCAAGCTCAAGGAGCACTTCCCCGACGCCACGTACGTCGACGTTCCTGGCCTCTGCAAGGTCGCCACCCGCGCCGAGATCGAAGCCCAGGGCTGGAGCCTCAACCCCGGCCGCTACACCGGCACCGCCGCAGCCGATGACGACGAAGAGGACTTCACCGAGAAGCTCGAAGAGCTGTACGAGGGGTTCACCAGGCTCAGCAACGAAGCCGATGAGCTCCGAGCCAAGGTCGACGCAGCGATTACCGGGATCCTCAGCGAATGATCGATTGGCCCACCAGAACCCTTGGCGAACTTGTAGACGAGGGCGGCGGTTTCATTCGAACAGGCCCGTTTGGGTCACAGCTGCATCAGAGCGACTACGTCGACGACCCCAACGGCGTCCCTGTCGTGATGCCGAAGGACATGACGCACGGCCGCGTGGACTGTTCCACGATCGCACGCATTGACCGTGACACCGCCGACCGCTTGTCACACCACTTGCTCGAAGAGGGCGACATCGTGCTGTCGCGCCGGGGAGACGTCGGACGGAGCGCCTGGATCGGCCCTGAGGATGTACCGGTGCTGTGTGGTACCGGGTCTATTCGTGTGCACCCGGGCATGCCGACTGCGGTGCACTCCGAGTACCTGCGCTACTTCTTCCGGTCGCGTCTCGCCATCGACTACCTCGAAGGCCAGGCAGTGGGTGCGACGATGCCGAACCTGAACGCAGGGATCGTGACTGGAATGCCTGTTCCGATCATCCCGCTTACGCTGCAGATGATCGCGGCCGAAACACTCCGCTCCATCGACGATTTGATCGAGAACAACCGGCGGCGGGTGGAGGTGTTGGAGGAGATGGCGCGGGCGACCTACCGGGAGTGGTTCGTCCACTTCCGGTACCCGGGCCACGAGGACGTCCCCCTCGTCGACTCCCCCGTCGGGCCCATCCCTGATGGCTGGGAAGTGGGCGTTCTCGGAGACCTAGCCGAGCTCGATCGGCGGAACATCCAGCCCTCCAAGTGCCCGACGGAAGCCTTTGACCACTACAGCATTCCGGCGTTTGACGACGGCCAGCGGCCGGCGATCGACCTCGGGGCGACGATCAAGAGCGGCAAGTACCTGCTCTCGTCGCCTGCCGTCCTCGTCTCCAAGCTCAACCCGCGCATCGATCGTGTCTGGTTGGCGGCACCCGTGAACGAGCGTCGGTCGGTCACCTCGACCGAGTTCCTGATACTTCGGCCGCGGAAGCGGTCAAGTCTGGAGCACCTCTACCTGCTGACTCGAAGCACGGAGTTTCGGGACGCGCTCACGGCCCTCAGCGGGGGAACGTCAGGCAGCCACCAGCGGGCCAAGCCAAGCGACTTCTTGGATCTACCTGCCTTGATGCCGCCTGCCGGCCTCATCGATCAGCTGGTGATCGCAGTCGGCGGCCAACTGCAACTCATCCGAACGCTGCGCTGGCAGTCTGTGGAGCTTGGCGCGCTCCGCGACCTGCTGCTCCCGAGGCTCGTCACGGGGCAGATCGACGTGTCGCACCTCGATCTCGATGCGCTGACCGAGGCAGCGACGGCGTGAACCCGCCGGGGCGTTACTCGGAGGCGGGGCTGGTGGAGGAGCCGGCGCTCGAGCTGCTGGCCGAACTCGGCTGGGAGGTTGTCAACGCGTTCAGCGAAACGTTCGGGTCGGGCGGGACCCTCGGGCGGGACTCGATTCACGAGGTCGTGCTCGTCCATCGGCTGCGCTATGCCATCCGCCTCTTGAACCCCGAGGTTCCCGACCACATCCGCGAGGAGGCGCTTCAGGCGGTCACCAAGGACCGGTCGGTGATGGATCGGGTGCGAGCCAACCGTGAAGTCCACGACCTGATGCGGGATGGGTACCGGGCCGAGTGGACCGACGATGGGGGCGACAAGGCGTTCGCGACGGTCCGCTTCATCGACTTCCTCGACTCCACCAAGAACGACTGGCTGGCGGCGTCGCAGGTGTGGGTGGCCGGTGACCTGCACCGGCGCCGCACCGACGTGCTGCTGTTCGTCAACGGCATCCCGCTTGTGTCCTTGGAGTTCAAGGAGCCGAACCGGCCGGCCAACGCCGCCTTCGACGAGAACATCACCGACTACCGCGACACGATCCCGCAGCTGTTCGTCCCGAATGGGTTCGTGATCTGCTCGAACGGGTCCGAGGCCAAGGTCGGCTCGACGTACGCCCCGTGGGAGTTCTTCGGCGACTGGAAGGTCATCGACGCCGAGGGCGGCCGGGGTGTGATCGCCCTGGAGACCGCGATCCGCGGCACCTGCTCCCACGACCGGCTCCTTGACCTGGTGGAGAACTTCACGGCGTTCATCGAGCGGCCCGGTGGGCTGATCAAGGTGGTGGCCCGCAATCACCAGCTCCTCGGCGTGAACGCCGCCATCGAGAACCTCCTGCGAGTGCGAGCGTCAGGCGAGAAGCGCCTCGGGGTGTTCTGGCACACCCAGGGCTCCGGCAAGAGCCTGTCGATGCTGTGGTTCACCCAGAAGGTCCTCCGCCGTATCCCCGGTGCGTGGACCTTCGTCATGGTGACCGACCGAACCGAGCTCGACGTCCAGCTCCACGGCGAGTTCGCCGACGCCGGCGCGATCCCCGCCGAAGCTCAGGTGCACGCGACCTCCGCGGCGCACCTGCGCGAACTGCTCGCCGCGGACCACCGGTACGTGTTCACGTTGATCCACAAGTTCCGCCTCGACGCCAAGGCGGGCGAGACCACGATGCCGGTGCTGTCGGACCGCTCCGATGTGATCGTGATCACCGACGAAGCTCACCGCAGCCAGTACGACACCCTGGCGTTGAACATGCGCCAGGCGCTGCCCAACGCAGCGTTCATGGGCTTCACCGGCACGCCGCTGATCGCCGGGGAGGAGCTGACCCGCCAGCAGTTCGGCGACTACGTGTCGGTCTACAACTTCCGCGACGCCATCGAGGACGGCTCGACGGTCCCGCTGTACTACGAGAACCGCATCCCCGAGCTCCAGCTCGTCAACGAGGACTTCTCCGACGAACTCACCGCCCTGCTCGAGGACGCCGAGCTCGACGAGGACGCCGAAGGGCAGCTCGCCCGCCGCTTCGGCCGTGAGTACACGCTGCTCACCCGCCCCGAGCGACTCCGCACCATTGCCCGCGACCTGGTGCGCCACTTCGTCGGCCGGGGCTTCACCGGCAAGGCCATGTACGTCGGGGTCGACAAGGCCGCCGCCGTGCGCATGTACGACTACGTCGCGGAGGCCTGGGCCGAGCACCGCGCCGAGCTCCAAGCCGAGCACGACGCTCTGCCGGAGCTGGAGCGGCCGTGGCTCGCCAGCCGTCTGGCGCTCATGGACTCGTCCGACATGGCCGTGGTCGTCTCCCAGGGCCAGAACGAGATCGCCCACCTGGAACGCCAGGGGCTCGACATCAAGCCGCACCGCAAGCGGATGAACGAGGAGGACCTGGCCGAGAAGTTCAAGGCGGCCGACGACCCGCTGCGGATCGTGTTCGTGTGCGCCATGTGGATGACCGGGTTCGACGCGCCGAGCGTGTCGACCATCTACCTCGACCGCCCGATGCGGAATCACACGCTGATGCAGACGATCGCCCGCGCCAACCGGGTGTTCCCGGAGAAGGACAACGGCCTGATCGTCGACTACATCGGCGTGTTCCGGAACCTCGAGAAGGCCCTCGCCATCTACGGCGCGGCCAACGCCGAGGCCGGGGTCGACTCACCGATCCAACACGTCGACGCCCTGGTCGTCGCCCTCGGCGAAGCGATCGACCAGGTCATCCAGTTGTGCTCGACAGCAGGTGTCGACCTGCCGGCGCTGCGTGACGCCACGGGGTTCGCGCACATCGCTCTGCGCGACGCCGCCGTCGAGGCCCTGCTCGCCGACGAAGAGCAGCGGGCCGCGTTCCTGGCCGCGGCCCGACACGTCCGCAAGCTGTTCAAGGCCCTCCTTCCCGACCCCGCAGCGGCCGCCCAGCAGCACACCGTGGCCGCGATCCGAGTGTTGGCCGAACGGCTCCTCGACCTGGCTCGGCCGCCCGCCGCCGACCTCGACGCGATCGCTGATGCCGTGGACGAGCTGCTCGACCGCTCCGTCGGCGCCGAGGAGTACGTCATCCGGGCCGCCGCCGAGGGCAGCGAACCGGATCCGCTCATCGACCTCTCCCAGATCGACTTCGACGCGCTCGCGGCGCAGTTCGCCGGCCGCAAGCGGGCCGAGACCGACCGGCTCGCGGCGCTGCTCAGGCAGCGGGCCGTCGCCGCGGCCACCCGGAACCCGACCCGCTACGACCTGGTGGAGCGGATCGGGGAGCTGATCGCGAACTACAACGCCGGCAGCCTCAACATCGACGAGTACCTGCGGCGCCTCATCGAGCTGTCCCAGTCCCTCACCGAGGAGGAACAGCGGGCCGTCACCGAAGGGCTCACCGAGGAAGAGCTGGCGATCTTCGACCTGCTCACCAAGCCCGAGCCCGTGCTCACTGACGCTGAGCGTGAGCTGGTGAAGGCCAGCGCCAAGCGGCTGCTCGTCCACCTGCACGACAAGCTCGTCCTCGACTGGCGCCGCAAGGCGGCTACCGCCGCCGACGTCCGGTCGTCCATCCGCCGTCTCCTCGACGCCGACCTACCCGCTGACCCTTACCCGCCTGAGGTGTTCGACGCCAAGGTCCAGGCGGTCTTCGACCACGTCGCCACCGCCTACGGCGACGACGGCCACTGCGTCTACGACGGGACAGCCGTCGAACCGGTCACTCACGTCGGCGGGGTCGCCGTCGTACCTGCGGGTCCGGTCACTGCGGCTGCGCTCACCGACGAGGTCGTCGAACAACTCCGCACCGATGCCGAGTTCGTGGCTCTCGTGGCCGAGAAACTCGGCCTCACCGGCAAACCCGAGCTGCGGACCATCGAGGAGCTCATCGACAACGACGAGGACTACGCCGTCGAGTTCAAGTCGACCGCCCGCTGGGATCTCCGGGAAGACCAGCCCAGCAAGCTCATGGAGGACGCCATCGTCAAGACCGTCGCCGCGTTCCTCAACACCGACGGAGGCACCCTGCTGATCGGCATCGGCCCCGACCGGTCCGTCGTCGGCCTCGCGCACGACTACGAGCGGGTCAAGCCCAACAACGGCGACGGCTTTGTCAACTGGCTGACCACCCACCTCATCAACGCCCTCGGCCACACCCCCGTCACGCGAACCCGAGCCCGCATCGTCGTGCACGCCGACGCCGAGATCTGCCGCGTCGACGTTGCGGCCTCACCCACGCCGGTCCGGGCCAGGACCAGCAAGGAGGAGCTGGTCTTCTACGTACGACTCAACAACTCGACCCGTGCACTTCCTGAGGCAGAGATCGAGCCGTACTGCGCGGAGCACTGGTCAGCGTCATGACGACGCCGGGCTTCGGGCTGCTGTTCCACTTCACCCACGTCGACAACCTGCCGGCGATCCTCGAGGCGGGCGCGCTGCTGAGCGACACCGTCGTCGAGGAGCATGGGCTCCTGGCGACCGAGGCCGGCGACCCGGCGATCAAGTACCGGCGCCGCGGTCAGCCGGTGACGTGCTTCCCGGGCGGTTGCGTCGGCGACTACGTGCCCTTCTACTTCGCCGCACGCTCGCCGATGATGTACGTCCTCTGGAGGGGGAGCGTGCCGTCGTTCACCGGCGACCACCGCGACCTCGTCTACTTCGTCGGTGAGGTGGATCGACTGGTCGATGCCGGGGTGGCATTCGCAATCAGCGATCGGAACGCTGCGAAGGCCTACGCCGCGTTCAGCGACGACGTGAGCGTGCTCGGTGACCTGGCGGCGCCGGTGCCCCAGTCGACGTTTATCGACTGGCCGCTGATGAAGGAGACGATGTGGAAGGACACTCCGGACGACCCCGAACGGATGGAGCGACGAATGGCCGAGTTCCTCGTGCATGGCCAAGTGCCCCTCGAGCTCCTCACGGGTGTAGCCGTCCGGTCAGACGACCGTCGGGCTATGGTCGAACGTATGTTTGTGACCTCGGGGTGCGGACTGCAGGTAGTCGTTCGCCCCGACTGGTACTTCCCGTAGGATCGGAGTTGAGATGATCCAGGAAGCGCACGGGAACCTGCTCGACGCCGAGGCCGACGCTCTGGTCAACACCGTGAACACGGTCGGCGTCATGGGCAAGGGAATCGCCCTGCAGTTCAAGCGAGCGTTCCCCGAGAACTACAAGGCCTACAAGCGCGCCTGCGACCAGGGGGCGGTCGAGCTCGGCCAGATGTTCATCTGGGATGCGGGTGCGCTCGCGGGCGACGGCCCGCGGTACGTCATCAACTTCCCGACCAAGAAGCACTGGCGGTCGAAGTCGAAGCTGTCCGACATCCGTGCCGGACTCGACGACCTCGTCCGCCAGCTCAAGGACCTGTCGATCAACAGCGTCGCCGTTCCGCCGCTGGGCTGCGGCCACGGGGGGCTTCGTTGGGAGGACGTGCGCCCGGTCATCGAGCGTGCCTTCGAACAGGTACCCGACGTGCAGGTCCTCCTCTACCCGCCGGAGGGCGCACCCGCAGCCGCCGACCAACCCGTTCGCACTGACCGACCCAGGATGACCTACGGCCGCGCGGCCGTGGTTGCCGTGATGGAGCGGTACCTCCCCTTCGCGGTCGAAGTCACAGCCGTCGACGTCCAGAAGCTCATGTACTTCATGCAGGAGGCAGGCGAGCCGCTCAGGCTCGATTTCGCGAAGGGCAGGTACGGCCCGTACGCCGACAACCTTCGCCATGTGCTCCGGGGGATGGAGGGCCACTACATCCGGGGGACCGGGGATGGATCGGCGAAGGCACTGGACTCGATCCCGTTCGAGATTCTCGACGGCGCGTCCGCCGAGGCGGCCGCTGTGCTCGAAGCGCGCGTTGGCTCCAACGCCCACATCGAGGTTGTCGCCCAGCTCATCGAGGGCTTCGAATCGACCTACGGGCTCGAGCTCCTAGCGACCGTGCACTGGGCATCCCGGCGTGACGACGACGAGAACCGCCGGGCCGAACCGCTGACCCTCGATCAGGCCGAGCGCGTCGTCGGTTCCTGGAACCGGCGCAAGGAGCGCCTGTTCACGCCGCAGCACATCGCCAAGGCCTACGAACGACTCCAGCAACAGGGCTGGCTCGACCCGATCGAACCCGCCGGACTCTTCGCCGGAACCTGATCACCGCGCAGCGGATGTTCACCATCCATGCCACACAGAAGCTCCGCGATCGCGTGAAGGCGCCACTCACGGAGCCCGTGGAGGTGCCGTCCACGGCTCTCGGCAACTGGTACGCCACCGCGCTCTTCTGGCAGCCGCAGGTGGCACTGTTCGTCAACGAGGGAACGCTTCTTCCCGTCTTCGTGCCCCTCGCCCCGGCCAAGACGGTCGCCGACCGGTTCCCCGAGCACCTCGAGGCTGTTCTCAACGCCCTCGGCTCCGATCCGCGGTTCGTCGCCGCGGAGCTCGCAGCCACCACCGGCGCTCGGTGGGCCAAGACGGCGAACCGCAGTGTCGTGGGGATCATGAACGAGTTCACCTACCTCGCCGAGGCCGACCGTGCTCACGAGCACAGCGACGACGTCGTGTCGATGGCCGTCCGGCTCGCCGGCACCCCGTGCAGCCCGCTCTACAAGCGCCACTCCTTCCCCGACCGCGAGCTCGCCGCGCTTGTGGCCAGCCACCTGCCCGAGTTCTAACGGATCTTCTAACGGACCAGCCGGGATCCGATGTGACGGACGGTTCCACGGTGGTACGGGTTGGTGCGTCGACGGCGTGAACGCCCTGGTCACGGCCCTCTGACCAGGGCGGACGCCCGCGTCGACGACCGGCACCATCCCGCTACGGATCAGAAGGTTAGGGGTTCGAGTCCGTTCGAGCGCGCTGCACAGATGTGCTGACCAGAGGCGGTCCCCGGTTCCGGAGGCCGCCTCTGACGCGTCCCGGGATCGGCCTGGCTTCTGACGGGTCTTCTTACGGGACCGGTTGGGACCAGGTGCTAGACGCTGGTCCGGACGGCCTCGGAAGGGCACTGGGCGCCCGAAAGCCCGCTTTCACTCCGTTCTACCCAACTAAAGTAGAAGGGTCTCTACTTTCGTTAGCTTGGACCGTTCGAAAGCCGTCTTCAACGAGGAGCACAGGTGCGACCGGATGCGTTCACCTCAACCGAGCGGGGCTGGGTCCGCAAGACGACGGAGGGCTATCGAGCCTTCTTCCCGGCCGAGACCCCTCGTCGGATCTCGCTGTCCGACGAGGTGGTGAAGCTCCTCGACGAGGCAACGGGAGCGGTTCATCGCCTGGGTGGGGTGGGTCGCCTCATTCCGAACCCGCACCTCCTCATCGGTCCTCACCTCCGTCTCGAGGCGGTGCTCAGCTCCCGCATCGAAGGGACGAAGACGGACGTCGGGCAGCTCCTGCTGTTCGAGGCCGGCCAGGTTTCGTCCACCGAAGCCGCCGACGACGCAACTGAGGTCGCCAACTACATCGTCGCCATGGAACACGGACTGGCGCGCGTACGCGACGGGTTTCCCATCTCGTTCCGGCTGTTCCGGGAGATGCACGAGCGCCTGCTCCATGGCGCCCGCGGCCAGCAACGTCGTCCCGGTGAGCTACGCACCAGTCCCGTGTGGATCGGTGGAGCCACCCTCGAGGACGCCGTCTTCGTCCCCCCACCACCCGACGAAATGCAGCGAGCACTCGGCGACCTCGAGAAGTTCCTGCACGAGACCGACCTTCCTCTCCTGGTCCAGCTCGCGGTCGCCCACTACCAGTTCGAGGTGATCCATCCGTTCCTCGACGGCAACGGCCGGATCGGTCGCTTGATGATCCCGCTCATGCTCGTGCTGCGAGACGCATTGCCCCAGCCCCTGCTCTACCTCTCGGCGTACTTCGAGCAGCACCGCAGCGAGTACTACGACCATCTCCTCATCACGAGCCAGAAGGGCGATCTGATGCCCTGGATCGCGTTCTTCCTCAGGGGGGTTCGTCGCCAGGCCCGGGATTCCGAGGAGCGCATGGTGCGCCTCGTCGAGTTGCAGCATCAGCTCCGCAACGAGCTCCTCGATGAAGCCCGCCCCAACTCGGTGATCCGCCTCGCCGAGCAGCTCTTCGCCATCCCGGTGATCACCGCCGCCAGGGTCGAGTCGATGATCGGCGTCACGCGACCGACGGCCCAGGCGGCCATCGACGCCTTGGTCGATCGTGGCGACCTGCGAGAGACGACGGGCCGCGCCCGCCGGCGCGTCTACGAAGCCCCCGCCATCTTCGACGCTGTCTACGGATCAGTCGACGTCTAGGACTCCGCCATCGACGCGCGTCTCGACGCCGTGAACGAGTTGG
>JAGQSO010000123.1 GCA_020439505.1 Acidimicrobiales bacterium | reverse complement strand
GCTCTACCGTTGGCCGTCACCGAGGTCCGCGGCGTGCAGAGCGCGGTGGCCACCACCGGGATCGTCGACCCGGCCTGCCGATCGGATCTGTTGCGCATCGACGGTCGCCCGGTGAGCGTGAGGCTCGGCGAACCGTCGACGAATGGAACGATCACCGTGGAGTCCTGCGCAGCGGTGAGGCTGGGAGCCGGACAGCACAGGCTGTCAGCGGCCGACGGGGCCCACACCGGTATCGACGTCGACGCCCTGACCCTCTCCTCCAACCCCGGTCGCACCGCAGGAGAGCCCGCGGTCCGCGGCCGCGACATCGGGTCCGCTCCCGCCACCGTCACCTCCACTGATTCGACCCGAACCGGCATCACCGCCACCGTTCAGGCCGCTGGTGCCCCGTTCTGGTTCGTCACCGGTCAGAGCGCCAACGCCGGTTGGAGCATCGAGGTCACCGGGGCCACCATCGGCCCTCGCACCCTGGTCGACGGCTACAGCGACGGCTGGATCCTCACCCCATCGGGCGCTGGGCCGGTCACGGTCAAGCTGACCTGGACCCCCCAACGGACGGTGTGGACCGCGATGGTGATCAGCCTGGTCGCCTTGGTGTTGGCGGCGGCACTGGCCGTCCTCAGCCGCTCCCGGGGTCCGGTGCCACCGCTGGCCCCGCCCTCGTTCGCACCGCTCCGGTCAGTCCACCCTGTCTCCTCCTCCGGTAGCGAGCTCACCACCTCCCCTCGGGGTCCTCTCTCCAACGTGGGCGCCCTATGTGTCGCCGGTCTGGGGACCGCAGCCGTCATCGGTGCGGTGAGTCGGCCATGGATCGCCCTGCTGGCCGGGGTGACGGCAGCCGTGGTCACCCGTTGGCGGAACCTGGTGTGGGTGGCGGCCCCGGCGGCGGGACTGGCGTTGGCGCTGGCCCGTCCCCTCGGGCATCCCGAGTTCGGTTGGCTGGCGATCGGCCTGGTGGCAGCCGGGTTCATCGGCACTGCGGTCCGTTCCCGACTCGACCGGCGCCCGAGGGAGCACAATCCGGCCTGAGGCAGCGTGCCGACCGGTTGGTTATCGCAGGGACTGTGCCTATCCCGCCGAGGCCCCGGGAGGGTGAACTGGGGACACGCTCAGCCCGCCCGGACCGACACCTCGAAACCCGACACGGTTCCGGCGTCCCGCCACACGAGCTCGTCGGTGATTCCACTATCGGGTTCGAGAACTGACCCTGGCACCAGCGCCTTCATCACCGATCCCGACTTGACCAGGATCTCGTAGCGCAGCGACGGGTTGGCCCGAGCCTCGGCCGAGGTGCGCCCGAACCCCACCAGCACCGCCAAGGTGTCAGGCCCGGTCGGAACCGCCAGTCCTCCGACGCCGGCGGTGACCGCATCCTCGGCCACCCGCCAGGTGGTCTCGATCCGCGATCCCGGCGTGGCATCGACGGTCATGTCGCGCCAGTACACCGAGTCACCGATCTCCAGCGCGACGCTCACCGCCGGCAGCCTCCGACCGAGGACGCTGACCGGGATGGTCAGAACTCGGGACCGGATGATCTCGGCGGGGACGAGATCGACCTCGTATGGCTCGATCGACTCGAGCGGAAGTTGTTCGGCCGCGGCTACGTCGGCCCTCTGAACGTAGGACCTTCGCTCGGGATTGGCCTCGATCAGGTCGATCACCTCGGGGTCGGTGTCAGTGGCCCAGATGATGTCCCCGCCGACGTCAGGTCCGTTGCCGCCGTCCGGGTTGAGCTGGAACACGTAGTCGCTGGGTGAGACGACCACCACCGCAGGAGTGACCACCTGATCGGTCGAGTCCTGCCAGGCCATCTGGATGCGGCTCATGCGACGGTTGAGTTCCATTCGCCCGTAACCGACCGGAACGGTCACGACCGCCACCGCCAACGCGGCGATCGCGGCCGACCGCGGGGACCGTCGAGCCAGAACCAGAAACCCCTGGGCCATCAGGACACAGAGCGGCACATAGACCGGCACGAAGTAGATCGGCCCGCTGATCCTGCTGGCCAGGGCCGACACCGCCGTACCCCAAAAGGGGAAGTAGCCGATCGGGAACGCCACCGCCAGCGCAACCAGGAGCCAGGTCGAGCGGTGGCGACGGTGACCGATCGCTCCGATCGCCGCGACAACTACCCCCAGGTAGGCGCCGGCGAGGAACCACGGCAAGAAGAAGGCGTTCTTGGCTGTTCCCCGCACCGCCTTGGCCAGCGTGTAGTGCTCCTTGTCCATGGCCGGCATCAGTCGGCGGGCCCCGAAGCCGAACGTGTCGAGGGGATCGGCGACGGTGATCGGGAACTCGAAGGGGTTACCGGTCAGGTGGCGGTTGTGCAGAAGCTGAAGGACCACCAGTGGGACTACGGCCCCAACGAACCAGGGAACCAGCCGGGCCAGCTCCCGCCAGGACCGCCGATCTGCCACCAGCGTGAATCCACCCACCGCCGCCCCCCACATGACAGCATCGAAGGTCCGGGTCATGACCATGAGACCGAGCAGCAACCCGGCGACGACGAGGCGACGCCGAGACCGCAACCTCACGCCGGCCACGAACGAGGTGGCGAACCAGGTTCCCACCCCGAGAGCGAACACGTAGGTCAGGTACACGCCGCCCTGAAGGGCCAGGATCGGCGACCCGAGCAGGAGCAGCGAAGCCATGGCCGCGATCCGTCGCTCGCCCGTCACCTCTCGGGCCAGGGCGTAGGTGCCCGTCACCGCCCCCACCGCGGCCAAGGCGAGGGTCAGTCCCGGCCAACCCACCAACTGACCCACCACCAAGGCCACCGGCCACCCGAGCGGGTACTGGGAGAAGAAGACCCCGTCATGGTGACCGGACAACCACGGGTGCAGGACCCGGGGGAAACCCGCGTCACTCATCGTCAGTTGGCCGTGACGGAGGAGTTCCGCCTGCCACAGGTATACGGGCTCGTCACGGTTCCAGGAAAAGCCGGGAAAGATGAAATGCTCGGCCAGCAGAGCCACCACCCCGCCGAGCAGCCCCAGGATCGGCATGAGGCGCGGTGAGCGGAGCAGACCGTCGATTCGTCTCAGCACCGTGAACGTATTGGACTCGGAAGGCAAGGGTCCGAATCTATTGGGCCGTCCGGCGTCGGGTACCTACTCGTCCAGGTCGACGATGACCGCAGTGCGGGTCTGCTTGGTGTGGCCGTAGGCGATCACCAGATAACGGTGACCGGCCTCGGCGTTGAGCTCCACCGCGGGTCCGGTTGGTTCCGAGCAGCCGCCGTTGGCGTCGTAGATGCCGATCTGCATGGAACCCGGATCGACCTCGAAGGCGTTGCCGACGTTGCCTCCCCCGCTGTCGTTGGTGAAGCTGAGGCAGGCACCCGGTGACCCCATGGTGACGAAGTCATCCGCCAATTGCCCCAGGCCGGTGTTGACCAGGAAGAGGTTGGCCTTTCCGGCGGCCGGGGTGGGGACGTCGTTCTCACCGCCGTCTACGAACGCCCACATCGACATGCCCGAGGTCGCACCCTCGGTCATGGGGTCCTCGTCGCTGCCCAGGATCCACACCAGTTCAGAGCCTTCAGGGACGATCTCGTCGTCGGTCATCACCGGTTGCTCGTCGTCGGGCGCACCCACCCGAGTGCCGAGGACCCCCAGGTCGAGTTCGCCGGGCGCCGGATCGTCGGTGAAGGTGTCGGTGGTCACCTTTGCGTCCAGTAGCTCTGACACCTCGCCGTAGCCGAGGGTGACGGCCTCTTCCCGGGCACCGAAGTTGCCCCACGAGAACACGATCTCGCTGTCCTTGCCGGCGTCGCTGAACACGTTCACGAACCGCACCCTGGCGTCGGCCCCCTCGAACTCGGCCTCGGGCATCTCGAACCCGGTCGTCGGCGAGGCCTCCGTGGTGGGGGTGTCTCCGGCTCCTGCTCGGGTGGTGGTGGACTTGGCGTCGTCTCCTCCACCGCCGCCGCAAGCGGTCAGCAGTACGAGTGAGGCGGCAAGGGAAGCAACGGTTCGGTTCGCCATAGGTCGACAGATTGCCACAACCCTGAGCCTGAACGAGGTGATGCAGACAGCTCGTTCAGGAGCCCCGGAACGGAAGGTGACGGTAGCGACGCACGTAGTTCCCGGCCGCGAACTGGGCGGCCTCGACGTCGACGGAGAAGTCCGGAAATCGGCTCAGAACCTCCTCGAGCACCACCCGAGCCTGGAGGCGGGCCGCGGCAGCCCCGAGGCAATGGTGGGGACCGTAGGAGAACGACATGATCCGCCCCGGTGTTCGAGCCACGTCGAAGCGCTCGGCGTCGGGCCCGTACTCGCGCTCGTCACGGTTGGCCGACGCGTAGAGGAGCAGAACCTTGCGGCCCTCGGGGATCAGCCTCCCGTGCAACTCGACAGGCCTGACCGTGGTCCGGGCCAGGCCCTGAACGGGACAGACCAGCCGGAGTAGCTCCTCGATGGCGCCCCCGAGCAGCGCCGGATCGTCGATGAGACGCTGTCGCTGATCGCGGTGGGCGGTCAGGAGCTCCGCTGAGCCGCCGAGGAGAGAGGTGACCGTGTCGTTCCCTCCGGCCACCATGGTGAAGGCGAAGCCCAGGATCTGCTGGAGGCCAACCTCTCGGTCTCCGGTCTGGGCGGTGACGAGGGCTGACATGACGTCCGATCCGGGTGACACCCGGCGGTGGTCGATCAGCTCGGTGAAGAATCCGAGCAACTCCCCCAACGCCGCTCCCGCAGCCAACACGTCCCCACCGGCGTTGGCCTCCACGATCGCCTCGGTCCAGCCGTCGAACCGGCCCCGCTCTCCGGCTGGTACTCCCAGGTAGTGCGCCACCACCATGCTGGGCAGCGGCTTGAACAGGAGGGCAACGATGTCGATCTCGTCCTGATCCGGAACCTGCTCCAGCCGCTCTACCACGAATTGTCGTATGAGGGGTTCCAGAGCCGAGACGTGGCGGGGGGTGAACGCATGGGATACGAGACGACGAAACGCGGTGTGTTCCGGTGGGTCGAGCATCACCAGGGGCGCAGCGGTGTCGAGACCGATCTTCTCCCGTTCGCCGTAGGTGAAGGTGAGACCCTGGGCGGAGGAGAAGGTGGCTGGGTCCCGGGCGGCGTCGAACACGTCGGAGAAACGCGACAGGACCCAGTAGTCCCCGTCCTCGACGTGATGGACCGGATCGTGGTCCCTGAGCGCCCGGTACATGCCGAAGGGATCTCGCCAGGTCTCACCGCTGCGGGCTTGGAAGATCATGGCTGGGAGTCCTCGCTCACCGGTACGCCGACCTCGATCAGTCGACCAGGGCTCCGTTACCCACCGAGGCTCGGCGTCGAGCCTGTTGCCGCGGGTTGGGGCCAGCGACAACGACCCGGGTGTGGTCGTGGGGGTCCAGGTGAGGTGTCCGCTCGGGGAAGATCGAACCCAGGGCGCCACGACGGATGGCCGGATCCAGGGTACGGAACGCCGCGCACACAGCGGCGAAGGCCAGTCGGTCCTGGTTTGTCCAACGCATACCGAAACGACGACGTACCGAGTCGGGAAGGTTCCCGTAGACCATCACCCGCAGGAGATCCGAGGCACGGTCGGTGGCGAAGCCGCTCAACGGGGCGAAGGGCCCGGGAAGCCTCATGCGCTCGGCGCCGGTGGCAGGGTTGGCATCTGGATCGAGCACCCATTGGACAGCCGGGGTGAGCTCCAGCTCGTGACGACAGATGTGGTCGAAGCGGGCACAGAAGTCCCGGTAGGTGTGGGGTACCGGCCGATCGCTGACGCCGTAGCGGCGGTACCAGGTGACGGTCTCGGCGTAGAGCTGCTCCTTCTGACCCCGTGAGAGCGGCAACGGGAAGTAGAGATCCCGGGCCCGGAAGAACTCCCAGGTGAAGGTGGCGTGAGCCCACCAGTACGTGTCGGGGTCGAGGGCGTGGTATCGCCGCCCCTGGGGATCGGTTCCCTTGATGTGAGGGTGGAAGTCGCGGATCTCGCGCCCCCGGGCCCGACCCTCTTGTTCGTCGGGGGCGAAGATGCTGCCCCAGATGTAGGGAATCGACCGGAAGATCCGGTCGTAGGGATCCTTGAAGAAGTCCGAATGGTCGGTTACCGCCGCCCCGAGTCCCGGATACATGAGCTGGAGGATCCCGGCCCCGGTCCCCGGTATGAGGCTCCGGGGATCACCGGCGGTCTCCCACAGCAACGACCCCGGTCCAACCGGCGCACCTTCGGCTTTGGCTGACCCTGCTGACGTACTCACCGGATCTCCCTTCGCATCGAACAAATTGGATGCCTCGCAGCGGCCCGTCGGCGTCTACTCATCGGGGCGTGCACCGGTAGAGGGTCCTGGTGCCCGACGGTGTGGTCACCGTCTCGGTGACGTCGAACCGGCGGCGGAGCTCGGCCTCCCACTGGGGTTTGTCGTAGTGGTCGAACAGGCCGGAGCGTTTCCGGGCCAACAGTCGGGCCGCCATCTGATCGTCACGATGGGGGAACTCGACCACTACCGGGGCGGAGAAGTCGGCGAGCAGGTCGACGACCATCGAAAGCGGAACGGTGTTGGTCAAAGCCAGGTGATGTACCACCGCCAGGCACAGAACCAGATCGGGCCGCACCCGGTCGGTGAAGCCCGGTCGTTCTCGGCCCCGCCACCCGATGCCGGTCGAAGGGTCGGCAAGGTCCATCACCAGAGGAAGGATCCGGGTTTCGCTGGTCTCGCGGAGATGGCGGTAGAGACGGTCCACCACCAGGTGATCGGAATCCACAGCGACAACCCGAGCGGCTCCGTGGGTGAGCGCGAGCTTGGAGAAGTGCCCGTCGTTCGCACCCAGGTCGAGCACCTTCGCCGGCTCGAGGTCCTGGACGGCTCGGGCGACGAACTCCTCCTTGGTCGCCAGATCCGAGTCGCTGTAGTGGCTGCGGTCCGAGTAGTCCGACCAGGTGGAGCTCTGAGCCTTCCACCGCAGGCCTTGGACCGTCCGGGTGAGGTTGTCGACCTGGGCGGAGAGCACCTTGGGTCCCATCCCAGCTCGAGCGAGTTCGCCCCCTACGTCTCGGGCCTTGTCGGCGTCGCCGTAGCGGCTCTCGGCGCGGGCGTGGAGCAGCACGTGGACGGCCAGGCGTCGGTTGAGGCGGTGCCGACCGGTGATGAAGCTGGCCGCTTCAGATGGACGGATGCCGTCGAGGGAGCCCCGCATCCAGGGATGGAACCGGACACCGCCAACCGCTTGCAGGACGAGCGGGTTGAGAAACGTCTCGCAGAACTGTCGGTACCCGTCCCAAGGGCTGCCCGACCGGAGCCGCTCGAAGGACCCGACATCGATGAACACGGGACGGGCGCCGTCGAACTGGACGTTGTAGGAGGTGGCGTCCTTGGTGATGAACCCCTCGGCCAGCGCCCGTCGGGTGACCTCGAGTTGGAGCAGGGCCGCGTCCCGCAGCATCTCGAACGGCCACTCGTACGGGTAGGAGATGACCGGGACGCGCTCGTGGCGCAACATCCCGGTCCAGCCCGATGCCACCGACCCGGGATCGGAGACCTTCTCGGTGGCGACCACCAGACCCTCGGCGAGCAACGACGGGAAAAACTCCGTACGCGCAACAGCCTCATAGGCTTCCAGCGCCTCAGCCCCAAGGCCTCGATAGACGTGTCCGCCCGCGATCAGAACCTGAGCGGTCGGGTCCCGGAACGAGCCAGGATCGAGCGTCGCGGCGACGCGATCGGCATCGGCCCCGGTGTTGGTCACTCGGGCGTGTCGGGAGTGCCGACCAACTCGGCGGCGGTGGCGGCGGCGCGTTCCCGGTGCTTCTTGGAGAAGATGCCCAGGAAACGGTTGCCGTACATCCGCAGGAGGACTCCTATCCCGGCCGCACCCCCCGCCAACGCAGCCGCGATCATGCTTCCGGTAGCGGCATCTAGATAGGCAAAGACCATGGCGACACGGTAACACCCCCTGCTCTACCCGTGCCCGGCGTCACGAGCCGCCCAGATACGGGACATGAGACCCTGACGAGACCGACCCCGCCGGCGGCTGTCAGGGCTGCTCCAGCCCGCTTAGCAGTCCCTCCTATGCTCACGGGCATGTCGTCAGTCCCCCCGGGAGAACCTGCCGAGGGTGACCAACCGGTTGAGCCCACCCCGTTGGCCGGATTCCGATCCAGGGGGCTGCGCCCCGGTCAACTCCTGTCGCTGATGGGTCTCACCGGATTCGCCATCAGCCAACCGCTTCTGGCGTTGGCGGGAGAGAACCCGACGGTGTTCACCTTCGCCAACCTGAGCGGCAGCGATCTGGTGGTCTTCTCCCTCGCCATCGCCCTGGTCCCGCCGCTGGTGTTGTGGCTGGCGACGGTTGGGATCGGTTCCTTGAGCCAGCGAGCCGGCGACAGCTTCTTTGCCGGGACCGCAGTCCTCCTGACCGGATTGGCGGCCGTTCAGTGGTCCAAGGCCTTGGGTCTGGAGGCAACGGTCGCGGTCGCGGTGGCCGCGACGTTGGTGGCCATCGCCTTCGGTGTGGCTTTGACCAGGGTGCCAGCGGTCGCCGAGTGGACCCGCTACACCGCGATCCTGCCCGTGCTGTCGGTCTTTCTTCTGCTGTTCACCTCGCCCAGCAGTCAGTTGCTGGCGGGCCCGGCCGAGATCTCGGACCCCACGAACCAGGCCGGCCCTCAGCCCGATGTGGTCATGGTCATGCTCGACGAGCTGCCGCTCGAGTCGATGCTCGACGCAGACGGCCAGATCGACGAAGTCCGGTTCCCCCATCTGGCCCGGTTGGCCGGGGACGCGACCTGGTACCGGAACTACACCTCGATGGCGGGATACACCGTTGCCGCCGTGCCCTCGGCCCTCACCGGAACCAGGCCCAGCCCCCTGCCACCGCTGTGGACTTCCCACCCCGGCAACCTGTTCAGCCTGCTGGCCCCGACCCACGAACTAGAGGTGTCCGAGAGCCTGACCCGTCTGTGCGGCTTCACGACCTGCGGCATCGAAGGTGGAGGGTCATCGGGCCAGGAGCGCGAAGGGCTGGCTCCGGTGATGGGGCAGATGTTCGATGCCTGGCGCGAACGGGTCAACCCTCGACCCGGCCGCGGGCCTGACTTGGGTCAGTTCAACGAGGAAGCGGTACCCCTCGACTCGTCCAAGACGGTGAGCAGCGACGAGTCGGTCTGGGAGGAGTCCGCCGTGAACGCACGGCCGGGACGCGTAACCGATTTCCTCGATGCCCTCCGCCCCTCCCCCACGCCGAGCCTCTACTACCTCCACCTGATGCTCCCCCACGAGCCGTGGACCTACTACCCCGATGGTCAGCGTTTCAGCGGATACAACACGTTCGAGATCAAGATGCCGTCCAAGGACCCCGACCCCTGGGTGATGGCGCAACTCCAGCAGGCCCATCTTCTTCAGGCCACCTACGCCGACCGCATGGTCGGCGAGATCATCGACCGCCTCCGCGCCAACGACATGTACGACGACTCGATGGTGATCGTCACCGCTGATCACGGCGTGGGTTTCGAGACGTTTCCCCGCCTTCGCCTGGCCTCCGACGACACCCTCGACGACCTCGCCTTCGTACCGTTGCTGGTCAAAGAACCAGGCCAGGACCGTGGCAGGGTCGACAAGTCCAACCTCATGGCGATCGACCTCGTCCCCACCATCGCCGACCTCCTCGGTCTGACCGTCGACTGGAAGGTCGACGGATATCCCGTCGGCAGCAAGGCGATCGCCACCCGAGGAGACGAGAAGGAGTTCGTCAGCTTCGACGATCTCGAGAACATCAAGACCCTCCGGTTCTCCACCGCATCGCACCAACCCGCGGCCCAGGATCGACGTGTTGGACCCCTCGAGGCGGATGCTGGCCCGATCACAGCTTTGATGGAGGTCATCGACGCCGGTCGTTACCTGGGCGAGGACCCCTCAACGCTCAAGACCGTGGGTAGGTCGGGAGCCAGGATCGAGAACCTGGCCTCCCTCCTCGATCCACCCACCGACGGTCCGGTCGTGGGGCGGGTCCAGGGTGTGGTCGATGATCGGTCAGCGGGTGACCTGGTGTTGATCGCCGACGACGGTGCAATCGTCACCGCGGCCCCGGTGGCTGACGACGGAACCTTCTCCACCATGATGCCCCCCGGCGTCCAGGAAGCGGGACAACCGAACCGGATCACGATGGTGCAGGTGGGGCTCGACGGCGCGACGACCTTGGACCTTCGCTGACCCGTGCGCCAGTCGTT
This sequence comes from Acidimicrobiales bacterium, assembly GCA_020439505.1. Classification (GTDB taxonomy): domain Bacteria; phylum Actinomycetota; class Acidimicrobiia; order Acidimicrobiales; family Iamiaceae; genus Aquihabitans. Next base: position 15,439 of record JAGQSO010000123.1, on the reverse strand, counting down.
ATGGTCCGAGCGGTGAAGCGCCAGGACAAGGCCGAGCGGATCGGCGTGATCCTCGATGACCTGTACCCCGACCCACCGGTACCACTGGACCACCACGACCCGTACACGCTGCTGGTCGCGGTGGCGTTGTCGGCTCAGACCACCGACAAGAAGGTGAACGAGGTGACGCCGGCGTTGTTCGCGCTGGCGGACACCCCCGAACAGATGGTCGAGCTGGGCCCCGAACGGATCCTGGAGTTGATCCGCGAGATCGGGCTGGCCCCGACCAAGGCCAACAACCTGTGGCGGGCCGCCACCCAGATCCTCGAGGCCGGGGGTGAGGTGATCGCCGACTGGGAGTTCCTGGAGTCACTGGCCGGCGTCGGCCACAAGACCGCCAGCGTTGTCATGGCCCAGGCCTTCGGTGTGCCGGCGTTCCCGGTCGATACCCACATCCACCGCCTGGCAGCCCGCTGGGGCCTGTCCAACGGCACCACGGTGGAGCGCACCGAACGGGACCTCAAGGCGGTGTTCCCGATCGACACTTGGAACCGGCGACACCTCCAGATCATCTTCTTCGGTCGGGAATGGTGCCCGGCCCGCAACCACGACTTGGCGGAATGCCCGATCTGCTCGTGGGCGGCCACCAAGCGTCGAGTTGCCGAGGAGTCGCGCCCGCCCCGGCTCCGTTGACGAGTTCCGCGCCTGGGACCCGATACCGGTGATGGATGACCTCAGCGAACCTGCCGGGACCCTCGGGTGAAGGTCACCGACTTCCTTACGCGGTGAGCTGCCGGACGCCCGTCACCAGTCCTCAGTCACCAGTCACCGGTTGGAGCGGGTCTGGGGTTGGCCTGGATCTCGGAGAAGTCCACCACCGGGACCGGCGCAGCTTCGTTGGCCGAGTGGTGAACGGTGTCGAGGTCGGCCCATTCCCGGTCGTCGAACAAGAACATGGCGGTCGAGAACAACTCCAACTCCTCGACCTCGATGTGGGCGGCCAGCGCGTAATAGTCGTGGTGGTCGAATCCGCCGGCGACGATGGCGTCGCGGATGACCCGGTGTTCCTCCTCGAGGGTGGCGTTCTCGGCCTCACCCAGACCTTCCAGCTCTCGGAGCTCCGGGTAGAGCCCGTATTCCTCCTTGGCGACGTGTACGTCGAGTCTTGCGAGCAGCGCGTCCACTTCCTCGGTCGACGGCTCCCGGCCGGCCCGGGTGGCCTCCACCAGGGCCCAGGCCCGGGTCAGGATCTCCTCGTGCTCGGCGGTGAGTTCGGCCACGGGCGCATAGGCCCGGCATCCGCAGTGGTCACACATGTCGGGTTCCTGGGGTCGACGGGTTGAGGTTGGCGACCTGGTCGGGTCGGCCGACTGCGCCATCGAAAACTTCTAGCGTACGCAAGAAGATTACCGGTCAGTTGTCTGATTGGGTCCACGAAATTCCGACATGTGACGATTGCGATATGGACGACGACGGCTCGCGTATCAGCCCGACGGCGCATTACACGGGCCAGACCTGGGTGCAACACGCCATGTCCGATCCGTCCCTGGCCACACCGGAAGGACGGCTCCTCTACACCGGGCTCCGCCCGATCCACTGGACTCTCACCCTGCTGGGTCAACCGACACTCGACGGGTTCCTCCTGGCCCGCCACCGGACCATCGATGCCTACCTGACCGAGGCGATCGAGGACGGTTCGGTCTCCCAGGTGATCGAACTCGCCTGCGGCCTCTCACCCCGAGGCCTGAGGTTCCACCGCCGCTACGGCGATCGCATCACCTACATCGAAGGTGATCTCCCCCACATGGCAGCGCTGAAGCGCCAAAAGCTCGAGCAGGCGGGCAGCCTGGACGAGAACCACCGGGTGGTCGTCCTCGACGCCCTCGCCGACGAAGGACCGAACAGCCTGGCGGCCTTGACCTCTGCCATGGATCCCAACCGGGGCACTGCTCTGGTGACCGAAGGCCTCATCAACTACTTCGATCAGTCCACGGCCGAGGCGATGTTCTCCCGATTTGCGGGAGCGCTGGCCCAGTTCCCCAACGGGATGTACCTGACCGACCTCTACTTGAACCGGGTCACCAACGCGCCTCTCATCCGCGCCTTCAGCGGAGTCCTGTCGGTGTTCGTCCGCGGATCCGTGTACACCTTCTACCCGAGCACCGAAGCCGCTGAGAACGCGCTCGTCGGGGCGGGGTTCAGCTTTGCCTCCGTCGGCAGCGCGGCAGATCACCCCGCCTCCGCCACCGCGAAGCGAGACCCGGGAGCGTCACTTGTCTGGATCGCGCGAGCAACCACCTCGAGCACCAACTGACCACTGGAGTGGCGCGGGACCCTTGGGCCCACACGCGGTCAGGTTCGCGTCGCGGCACTAGGTTGCCGCCGTGAGCTCACCTGACCGGGATCGACCGGTGATGCCCGACGGTTACGGCGTTCCCGAATCCGACGACGGCCTCCTGGCTTGGGCCGATGTCGAGGCGAGGCTGGTGGAATCACCCCAGTACTGGTTGGCCACCACCAGACCCGACGGCCGACCCCATGTGGTGCCCCGCTGGGGGGTGTGGCTGGATGGCGGCCTGTTCTACGACGGTGCGCCCACCACCCGCCACGTCCGAAACCTGACGACAAATCAAGCCTGCACCCTGCACCTCGAGGACGGCTGGCACGCCGTCGTGGTGGAAGGGACCTCCTCACCTGCCGCCCCACCGGGACCAGAACTCGGGGCCCGCATCGCAGCGGAGATCGGTCGCAAGTACGGCGAACGCGGCTACTCCCCCGAACCAGACTCCTGGGAAGGAGAGGGCGCCGGTGGATTGGTGCGCTTCACCCCGATCAAAGCCATGGCATGGTTCGACTTCCCCACCGACGTCACCCGGTTCACCTTCGATTAGGGCGGCCACATACGGCGACCCGAAACCGACGGGGTACACGTCGGTTTCGGTCAAGGCCTGACTGAGACCACCAGACGAAGCTCGAGCGACATGCGCAGCACCTGCTTGCGCGCTGCCCGTGACCGGATTTGCCATTCCTGATCCCGTTGGGTGTCACCCACTACCGAAGGCGCGTCAGCCATGACGACCAACATCGATTTGATAGCCCTGAGCAAGGCCGGGGTTGCGCTTTCGGGAGCTTCGCGGTCAGCGAACTCCGCGACCAGTTCTGTCACCGCCGCGGTGTCACCGACCTCGAGTGCCGCTTCGATCGCCTCGAGCCCGAGGTAGCAGCGTTCCGCCAGATCTTCGCCGGGCAACACAGCCGAACCGTGCGGTGTGCTCAAGGTGTTGAACACGTAGGCACTGCGCTGATCCATCTCCGAGCGGAAGTACCAACGCTGATCGCCGTGGTGGGCGAAGGTCCAGATGTCGTTGACGACCTGGTCCTGGTCCCGATCGAGGAACGACTGGGTGGGAAGCCCGTAGCGGAGTTGATGGAGGGGGCGGTTGAAAGTGCGGCCGTCGGCCAGCACCAGCGGCCGTGTGATCTGCTGCAGCGGGATCCACAGGTTCACCAACATCAGCGACGCCTCGTGGTTGAACCCATCGGGCGAGTCGTGGCGGAACAGCGTCGGGGCTCGACCGGCCATTAGTTGCACCAGCGGGGTGCCGTACACGTCCTGGTCGGCATGGACCGAGACGGCGGGGGTGTGGCCGTTGGCACCCTTGGAGGCAGCCTTTGCCGTCGCCATGCCGTTGGGTCCGCCAACCCGCATGATCAATCCCTCGTCCGCGACGTGGAGAACGGTCAGCTGACGTCCACCGAAGCTCGTGATCTTGGCGCCGTTGAGCGCCTCTCGTATCGAAGCGGCAAGAGCGTCGGTGACCGCCCCAGCCCGTTGGATCCCCGAAAGAGCGAGCTGAAGCTCCTCGTGTTCTGCCAGGTCAGCCGCGTCGAAGCCGAACGTGAACAGGTCTGGCTGCACCGACGTGTCGTGCACGAGGTCGACTGCTTCGCAAGCATGAACCTCGAATCCATCGTCCTCGTAGGGCGCGGTGACCCGTGATAGGGCCCGAAGCACACCGGGCCGTTCCGGGTCGAGGAAGCTCCTCGACAGCGGCGTGAACGCCAGATCCAGGGAATAGGTTGTATCCACCACGGCCACCACCAGATGGTATGCCCAGGACCGAGCTATACCCGGCGAGACCACCCAGCAGCCGAGCCAACCCATGAGCGAGGTGCCACCCCTCAACGTCTCGGCGGTGGACCTCCCATGCCAACCCACCTCCGTCCAACCCGTGGACCGAGGGTTCTGTGATGTCTGGAAGGTGAAGGTGACCTTGGCACTGGAGCGGGCCGCTTGCCGTCGGGTTCTCGCGCGTGACCGATGGGGTGGATCCCTCAAGATCCAGGTGTGGCCGATCGATGTACACGACGTGAACAACATGCGTGTTCGGTCCGTCATCGTCGGGCTTGTCGGCATAGTCGTCCTGGCAGGCTGCTACCCCGCCACTCCGGCACCACCCGGCACCGGGGCCCGGGCTTGGGACACCCCTGGATGTGGCGGCCTACCGGCACCGACGGGTTCTGTGATCGACGTCGTCCCCGCCCAGGCCTCCCAGCTCGGCACGATCGTGCGCAATGCCGACGCCGGAACAACCATCCGTTTCGCCGACGGCACCTACAACGTCACCGGTGATTTCACTCGCAGCCTCCTGATCGACAGCGCGGGGATCACCCTTCGGGGGGCATCGGGTGACCCAACCAAGGTTGTGATCGACGGCGCCTACGGGATCGGTGCGCTGGTGTACATCCAGGCCGATGACGCGACCCTCACCGACCTGACGTTGAGACGAGCAACCGACCATCTGGTTCACAGCTATCCAGCCACCGGCTCCACCAACGTCGAACGCCCTCGGCTGCATCGCCTTCTACTCGTCGACGCCGGCGAGCAGTTCGTGAAGGTGAACCCCAACGCGGCCCGGACCGCATTCGTCGACGACGGTGCGGTGACCTGTTCTGAGCTGACCATGACACCGACTGGCCGCCAGAACATCGAGCGGTCATTCGGCTGCTACACGGGCGGTCTGGATGTCCACTCGGCCCAGGACTGGGTGGTGCGGTCCAACACCTTCGACGGCATCTACTGCGAGGACGGAGAGATCGCCGAACATGCCATCCACTTCTGGAATGGGGCGCGCGGGACCCTGGTCGAGAACAACCTGATCCTCAACTCCGCCCGAGGCATCGGATTCGGGCTGCGCGAAACCGGGCCGGGACGCGTCTACCCCGATGACCCTTATCCGGGGCTGTACGTGGGCCACTACGGAGGGATCATCCGGGGCAACGTCATCACCATGTCTATCGACCAGTACGACACCGGGATCGAACTGACCCAAGCTCGGGGAACCATCGTCGTACACAACACCGTGATCGAGACCGGAGCGGGAGCCACCTCGTTCACCTCGATCGATCGGCGCTACGCCAACACGTCCGTCGAGATCCGCAACAACCTGGTTCGCCGGATAACCACCCGAGACGGAGCGGGCGGGGTGTTGTCCAACAACGTGACCAACGTTCCATCGATCTGGTTCGTTGATGCGGCGGCCGGCGATGCGCACCTGACCGCCACGGCGGTCAACGCCATCGATGACGGGTTCGTCCTGACTCCCGAGGTGTCGGGCACGGACCTCGACGGAACCCGTTTCGACGCCGGCCCCCCCGACATCGGTGCCGACGAAAACCGCTGAACCGACTCCTGAGCCCGCCCGGCGTCGATAGCGTCGAGGTCTGATGCTGGTAACCTTCCGCCGTCTCACCGACGACGATCTGCCGCTGCTGCACCGCTGGCTGAACGAGCCGGGCGTGGTTCGGTGGTGGGAGGGTGAGGACGTCTCGTGGGAAGCGGTGGTGCGCGACTACGGATCGACCAACGAGGACCAGGTCGAGCACTGGATCGCACTGTTGGACGGTGACCCCCTCGGATGGATCCAGTGCTACGCCTGGGCCGACTATGACGATGAGGAAGAGGCCAGGGCTCACTTCTCCGCCGGAGTAGATCGCCATGGAGCGGGCATCGACTACCTGCTGGGCGATCCCGCCACTCGAGGCCGGGGCACGGGTTCAGCGATGATCGCTTCCTTCGTGAAGGACGTTGTCTTCGCCAACCACCCCACCTGGCCACAGGTATCGGCCGGCCCCTACCTCGCCAACGAAGCGTCGTGGCGAGCACTGGCCAGAGCCGGATTTCGCCATCTGGCCGACTACCCCACCGAGGATGGACCGTGTCGGGTGATGGTCAAGGATCGAATCACCCAGGACCGCTGACCGACCCGACCGGTAAACGAACTCCCCCGATCACTGCCGGCCAACGAGTGGGGCCAGCCCGGTCGGCTCCAGCACCTCGCCGAGGCTGCCGGTATGGTCCGCCACCATGATCCTCGTATCCGGCTTCATCACCATCGACCCAGCGAACCTCGACCGTGCCACCGAACTGGTCACGGCACTCACGACCGCAACCCGAGCCGAACCCGGCAACATCGATTACTCGTTCGCTTCCACCCTCGGTGATCCCGGGCGGCTGAGGATCACCGAGAAGTGGGAGGACCAGGCCGCCATCGATGCTCACATGGTCGCCCCTCACTTCGTGGAGTTTATGGGCTCCGCCGGCGAGCTCGGAATCACCGAAGTGAAGATCATGAAGTACGACGTCACCAACGAGTCCAAGCTCCTATAACGGCGAGCCAATCTCGATCAGGCCGTACTGGGGAACGAGATGCCCAAATCTCGATCCACCGATCAAACCTGAATCCTCCCACTGGGAAGCCAGCGTGAGCACAGCACTCGTGGGCCTGGTCACATCGTCTGCGATCGCTCCTTCGACAGAGCTGAACTTGCTCGACCAAAGGTGCCGTCAGAACCAGCCAGTGACGGTCAGCCGAAGGACCGAAGTGTGGCCTCGATCTCGCCGGTCAGCAGGTACAGGTCGGGGTTGCCTGGATCTGCGGGATCGAACGGGTGGAAGCCAAGACGCTCCCACCACGATCGTGCCGCCTGATCAATCGCGCTCACGACGACAGCTCGACATGCGGCTCGGGCGTTGAGATCGACGGCGGTGGCCAGGACATGGGTGACCAGTGCTGTCCCGATACCAAGCCCGGCATAGGACCGATCGACCGCAAGACGGCCGATCAACAGCGCCGGCACCGGATCGGGTGCGTGCTTCGCCACCGACGAGGGAGCGTCGCCGCGATCGATGCTGGTCATGGCGAGGCTCACATAGGCGACGACCACCGAGTCCGCAGTGGTGATCACCCAGGTCGCGGCAGTGTTCCTCCGACGGTTCTGGGTCGAGTACCGCCGGAGCCAATCATCGAGATCCGGTGCCCCCGAGTCGAACGCAGATCTGTCGTGAAGCTTGGGGTCGACCAGCTCGGGGCGACGGAGCTCAGTCAATCCACCGGAACTTCCGGGACCCCTCGAGCGCCGACGCGAGACGCTGGTTCACCGTTGCCGGAGCGTTGAGTGCCCTGTTGAAGGCGGCCGCGGCCTCGGGGCTGAGCTCGATGACCTGACGCTCAGCGAGCACCTCAGCCGCTTGTGCGGTGGCGGATTGGAGCACAAACGCCGACACCGACACGTGCGACGCCTCAGCGGCGCGCTCGAGCAGGCGCTTCTCGGCTGGATCCACCCGGACCTGGAGCCGCTCGTCCTTCGTGACCGACATGGCATCACAATGGCAGTACGGCCACGCAGCGTCAACCCGCATCAGGCCAACGCCTCGAGCCAAAACGCGCGTGGGCAGGCCGCTACCCGCCGAAGAGCACCCCCCGCTCATCCTGGGCAGCAACAGCAACGGTCGCTAGGGCGAAGTCAATCCTCCACAATCACACAGGGCAACGTCGCACAAGACAGCCTGTCCCACAACGCCGGGCCACTGATACATGACCGCTGCCCCACAAGTCAGAGCGCTCGACGGCCCACCAGCGCCCACAGCGCATCGTGATAGGCCTCGGCGGCGTCGCGCTGTTCGTCTGTAGGACTCACCATCTCGTGGTACTTGGAGAGCCCACCAGCGAGGTCATCGAGACGTCGTTCGGCCGCCAGAAGGGCGTGCAGCACTGGCGGCCACTCGCTCTCGGGTCGAGGACGAGGCAGCTGCTCACCGGCGGCGGCATCGAGCCTGGCCAGCGTCTCCTCCGACACGTAGGGCGCGCTCCACGTACCGAGCAACGCACTCTGAAGCCGGTGGTTGGTCGCGCATTGGTCCTCCAACCAACGGAGGTCGTCCTCATCGTCGCTGACGAAGTCCTCCAACGGACCAGCGGCCACCGCTCCGATCGCATCCTCCGGACCATGTTCAACCAGCTTCAGGAGCAGGTGCCGGTGGAGTTCGGTACGTCGGAAGATCTCGCTGCCCATGAAGAGCTCGATCGCCCACCAGTCCGGGTGGTCATAGCTCTTGGGCTCGGGAGTCGCGGTGTAGCGGTGCCACGCCATAGCGATGTCATCAGCCGACACCACGCTGAGCAACCCATCGATATCGTCGGCGTCCACGAACCGCTGCATGGGGCTGTCGGCAGCCTCAAGATCCTCGTCATCCACTGGCCAACCCTACCCAGCCGGCGGAGCAATAGCCGACCGCTCCCCGTCCCAACCGCCAGCCTGCGGCCTTGGCCGAGTGGAACCCTCGCGATGCTCCGATGGACCGATCGTCAGAGCCCGCGGGGATTGATAGCGTCTGCCATTGGTGCCCTCCTGTACCTCCGCGACTCAGAACAGTCCGGGATCTGACACAGGGCTGCGCGCGTGATCTCCCTTGTTGGTACACCAGCGCCCGAGCGCTCGGCGATCGCGCTCGCTTTGGCGGACGCGACCGGCGTGACCGACGTGTCACTCGACGAGTTGGGCGGCGGGGAACCAGTCGAGTTGGACGTGTCTGGGTGGTCGGCGGAGGCGGTCGCCGAGGCCTTGGCCCCTCTGGTCGACGGTCGGGTCCAGCCGTCGGATGCTGCGGTCTACCTGGCGGATCTGACGCGGGTTCACCGGTTGGCCACCCATTTCGACGAGGCCGCTCCGGACTGGCCCGATGACGTGGCCCAACTGCGCGACGCACTCGCCGATCAGGTGAAGCGTGATCTCGAAAACCGGTGGCTGTGGGATGCCTGGGGGTCTGCCGTCACCCACGAGGACGATGCCGACAGACCGACCGTCGCGGACGAAGTGCTCCGGTGGCTGGACGAGATCGAATCGGGCGGTGTCGGGGGGTCTCCGGCACCGCCTGCGGGTGTGCATCACGCCGGGGCGCTGCACACCTACGGCTACCTCTGTTCGAGCCTGTGGACCAAGCACGGATGGAAGCGGACGAGATGGATCGGCGGTGGAATCGCGGCGGCAGCCGGAATCCCACCCGATCTCCTCCGACCGATCCCCCCGTCGGGCACATTGTTGAGCAACGCCACCGCGCTCGTCGCTCGGCTCCTGGGTTGGGAGCTCCCCGATGGTGGCCGACCGGTACCTGCTGTCGAGCCGACAGCAAAGTTGCTGGGCCGAGTCATAGAGGTCGCTACCGCGGTGAAGAGCAGCGACGGCGAGGTCCCGCTCGCGGAGCCGATCGAGATCCGGACGTCGCTGTTCCGATCCGACCACCAGGCGACCACCCGAGCCCCCAACCTGCTCGTGTACACGGTCATCCGGGAGGGTGTGGAGCGGGTGCTGACCCTCTTCGACGTCGACGACACGAAAGTGGAGTCCCTCCTGCACCCACATTCGGCTGAGCTCGGCGAGGGAACCGAGGTGCGGCTGCGCTACAACGCCTGGCTCGGTGGCATCGGCTCGGCCTTCGTAGGCCACCGCTCCGTGACGAACATCTGAGCCCAGACCCGCGGGCAAGGCAGGCGACGACGCACGTGCACCATCCTCTCGCCGCCAGCTTCAGGCCGACGCGGACCGACCGACGCCCAGCGACGGTTGGGGGATGTGGCCGTCGACCAGGTTGACGCAGTCATAAGTCAGGTAGCGGGGCGCCTCGACCAGGTGAACCCGGCGAAGAGTGTCGACCATCAGGGTCGCAACACTGCCCCGTGGCGCATTGGTCGGCAGTTCCATCCAATAGTTCGGGGAACCCTCCGCCGCGTCATCGTCCTCGGCGGCGATGAGCGTGGCCGGGTCGTACCCGAGGTTCTCGAGCTGGGCCACCTGCTCTGCGGTGAGCGCCGCAGATGGTTCCAAGTACTGCTCGCCGACCGACTCGACCCGAATAGCGAAGTCCTGAAACGCGACCTGCACGAATCGCCGGTTAGCCGTCGATTCGAGGATCAGGTACTCGTCGGTTTCGAGCTCGCTGAGCACAGCCGTGAGTCGGGAGGCGAAGTCGTCCCATGATTCCGGAGCAGCAGCGGTGCGGGCAGGCCGGGCGGGTTCCCTGGGGTCCCCCCCGCTCATCGTGTCTCCTTCCGCCACTGGGCGACCTGTTCGCTGGCACCGAGTGCCTCGATGGCCTTGGCGTACTTGGCCTCGAGCTGCGCCGGCTTGGCTTCCAGTTCGTCGGCTTCCTTGTTGAACTGCTCGGCCAGGCCGCGCAGTTCGGCGGCGAGGGCGTCGTTCCGCACCCGTAGCGCAGCGATGCGACGGGGATCGGAATTGTCGGCGAGGTCGGCGATCTTGACCTGTCTGGCGATCGGGTGGGCACCGACTCGATCCACGAAGTCGCTGTAGGTCTCGCCGGCGCGCTTCGTCAACGCCAGGACCGCGTCAACGACTTCCTCGGGCACTCCTAAGTCGAGCAGCGACTCCGGGGTGGCGTCGGTGTCTTCAATCACGTCGTGGAGCGCGGCCGCCATCTTCTCGACGTCGGTGTCGACCCTGCCCATCACCCGCAACACGTGCCCGATGTAGGGCTGGCCCGCCTTGTCAGCCTGACCGCTGTGGGCCTCCCTCGCTATCCGAACTGCATCGGCCACCCCGAAATCTCTCTGACGCGCCGCTTCCACCGTCATGACTGGTCTCCCTCGTTGCAACCGGCCGCCAAACACGGCGACTCACCCGGAAGGTACTGCCCCGCCGTGACCCAAGCGGCCGATCTTCACGCTCGCCCAGCCAGTCCCGGGATCGCCAGTTGAACGCGGCCGCGATGGTCACCTCGAACTCGGACCTACCTCGCCCTGCGACCGAAACCGCAGTGTCTACAGGAGCGGCTGGCTGGCTTCGACTACCGCCATGAGCTCGGCAGCAGTGAGAGAACGCTTGCCCGGGAGCCGGTGCCACTCACCCCCATAGGGCGACTTGCCATCGATCGGGTCGATGATCCGTCTCCATCCACTCGAGAGTGAACCGGCCACCTCGCCCGACCCCTCGGGGTCGACCCGGGTGTAGTGCAGGACACAGCAGTTGGCGATCCGCTGATCCTCCTGTTCGTCGAGCGCCTCCCACTCGTGGGGCATGAGACGCTCGAGAACGAAGCGGGTCGCCCACATCACCTCACCGTGGGCGACCGCGATCACCCGCTCGTCGCTGTACTCCCGGGCACACATCCCCAGGAACTCCCGTACCCGGAAGCTCGTATCGAACACCGACTCGCCACCAGCCATGCGGGCGAAGAACGCGTTCGCCTCCCGCATCCGTTCGGTCCCCGGATAGAGGTTCTTGCGGTTCGGTGCCGGGGTCGACCCGTACTCGCCCCAGTCCCGTTCGACCAGACGGGCATCGGGTGTCCAAGTCGCGTCGGGATCCAACAGAGCGGCGGTCTCAAGGGTCCGGTTGTAGGGCGAGACGAACCGACCGGTGAAGTCCCCCGGTCGCAGCGCGTTCTCTGCGAGCCATGCGCCGGCACTCGCTGCCTGATCCCGTCCAGCGCCGGTGAGTCGCTGCTGGGAGTCATGTCGAGAGAAGATCGCCACTGCCTCGGGAAGCGGTTCGACGGACTCACCATTGGCCACTGCCGCGTCGATCTCCTTCTCGCGCTTCTGCACCACGTTGGCTTCAGATTGGCCGTGACGAACGAGAACGAGGTCAAGGGGAAGCGACGACATGAACGTCAACCTAGATACTCGAGGTCCTCGTGGTCCGACAGTCCAGTCACAACCGTCGCTCCCAGATCCAAGACCCTCGACTCCCTCCCACGGTCGCCCCGTCAAGTTGGACTGGGAGCGCCATGGCTTGGTCCCCGCTCAGGCCACCGAACTGGCGGCCGGGGGCAGCAAGAGCGTCGTTGGTGCTACACGTCCTCGACGCGGAGCACCACCGCTCGCGGCTCGCCAGCGAGCGCAGGCGCGTTCTCAGGGACCGCCCAAACCACAGACTGCAGGAACTCGCGAAAGGCCGCCGCTTCGGCGTCGGTGTCGAACTCAAATTGGACGACGACAAAGCGAGGGTCGTCCACTGGTCGAAGTACGCGATGGTTGCGCACACCAGCGTTTCGCCGTACATCGCTGAAGCGGTCGAAGGCCGTCACCCAAGTGTCGAAGTCGGTGATCGGATGCTCAATGTGGAGGATCGGCATTGGTCGAATGTACGGCTGGAGGCATGAAACCGGTATCCCGGAAAGGTGGGGAATCGGCCCGATTCGGGGCGTAGCGTTCGGTCATGTCGGCGTCTGATATCTGCGAGTCCATCGACGACCTAAGGGAATTTCGGCTGTCGCTGATTGGTGAGTTACGTCGGCTCGTCCAGTTCGATGCCTTTGCCTGGTTGCTCACCGATCCGACTAGCGAGGTGGGTTCGGACCCGGTCGCAGATGTCCCATGCCTCCCCGAACTACCCCGGCTGATCCGGCTCAAGTACGCCACAGATGTCAATCGTTGGACCGGCCAAACCACACCGGTCGCACGACTTCATGACATCACGGGTGGGCGCCTCGACCGCAGCCTCGTGTGGCGAGAACTGCTCTGTGACTATGACGTCAGTGACGTTGTTTCGATCGTGTTCCGGGACCGCTACGGGTGTTGGGCTTTCCTCGACCTCTGGCGATGCGACGGGGTCTTCCACGACGACCACGCCCAGGTCTTGGCGGACCACGTAAGCAAGATCACCGCTGCATTGCGTCGCTGCACCCTTCGGACTTTCGACCCATCCAACGGCTACCGGCACCGGGCAACCGGTCCGGTAGTACTCCTGCTGTCAGAACGACTCGAGGTCATGGCGCAGACGCCCGAGACCGAGGGGTACCTTCGACGCCTGGTCCCGCCCGACGCTGGACAGCCACCTGTTCCGGCCGGTGCCTACAACGTCGCTGCCCAGTTGCTCGCTGCGGAAGCCGGAATCGATGACAACCAACCAGTCGCACGCGTTCACCTCGGCGGTGGCGAATGGTTGACGATGCGTGCAGCACGCATCGGCGAAGGAATCGCTATTGCAATCGAGGCAACTCCATCCGCCGAACGACTCGACCTGTTGGGCCGATCAGCTGGACTCACCCCGCGCGAGATGGAGCTTCTCAACCTTCTGGGGAGCGGAGCCGACACTCGCACCCTTGCAGGCCAGATGTTCGTCTCCGAACACACCGTGCAAGACCACCTGAAGACGATCTTCACGAAGACCGGCATGTCGAGCCGGCGCGATCTGATCGCCCGGACCGTCACCTCATGACCGCCACGGCTCTGGATCGCAACTCGGCATGGCGGGAGCCTGTTCCTGGTAGCACAACAAGAGCACCGCGACGACCCGAAGCCTTCCGTCGCCAAACGCCGGTAGCTATTCGTTGCAGATGCTGGCGCAGCCAATCGGCGACCTCCACCTCGTCAGGTCCCCGGCTGCCTGGGCAAGCATCAGGGTCACGGCGTCGTCGCAGGCGACTTCGAGGCGATGGCCGTTGATGGTCAGGAATACCGTGAGGGCCTGCCATGCGAGCCGCTTGTTGTCGTCTAGCAATGGGTGGTTACCGCGAGGCGGACGACCAGCACCGCCGCCTTCTCAGCGAGCGACGGATAGAACTCTTCGTTGGGTCATTGCGGTCCGAGAACGGTCGCCGAGCACGTTGCGCCCACCATCAAGGCTGCGGCCGAGGCGGCTGGCCGACCCGCCCCGAGGATCGTCGCCCTGGTCGGCGTTTGCGTGACGGACGACCCTGAAGGCCTCCGTGTCTGGAGCCGGTCGAACAGCGAGCCCTACGACGCCTTTCCCAGCTACCGAGCCGTGCTCGACCGCGAGGGCGTGGCCAGCGGAGCCGACCTCCTGCGCACCGGTTCGATCGACCAGATCGAGCAGGGACTGGCCGACTACGCCGCTGCCGGTGCTTCAGATCTTCGCATCAGCATCGCCGCCCATACCGAAGAAGCACGTCTGTCCACCCGAGAAGCGCTAGCAGCTCGTCTTTCCTGAGCGCAGCTCTCGATTCCATGAGCGTGGTGCCACTCGCCGGCTGCTCTGCGGCCGTTTCGCGCTCCAGATGTGGGACTGTCGCGTGGCAGCGTAGGGACGTGACGGTAGCTGGGGTCGCCCTATCGTCGCGATCGTGGCATTCGATGTAGAGCACGTTGTCGGTGAGGTCCGCAACGCGTCGGATGTGTTCTTGCGTCCCCGGTTCCGGGCCCTCGCGGCGGCCGACATCCGGGAGAAGTCTCCGGGCGAGGTGGTGACGGTCGCGGATGAGGAGTGCGAGGCCCACCTCGGTGCGGCGCTGCTGGCGGTAGTCCCGGGAAGCGTGCTGGTCGGTGAGGAGGCAGCCTCGCAGGACGGCTCGCTACTCGAGTTGTTGGCCGGTGACGATCCGGTGTGGCTACTGGACCCGTTGGACGGTACCTCGGCATTCGCCGCGGGCTCCTCCGACTACGCGGTCATGGCCGCGCTCGTCGTTCGCGGTGAGACGGTCCTGTCAGTCATCCACCAACCGGAGTACGGGCGCACCTTCGTGGCGGAGCGGGGTTCCGGCGCGCATGAGCTCGAGGCCGGCGGCCGCGTCGCGCTGGTTCCAGGCGAGCCGGGAGGGCGGCTGCGTGGGGCGGTCATGAGGAGGTTCCTGCCCCCAGAGGTCGCGAAGGCCGTTGAAGAGAACGAGGGCCGGTTCCAAAGCCTTGAGCCGGTGACGAAGACAGCTGGCATCGAGTACCCGGCCATCGCAGCGGGCGAGCGGGACTTCATGCTCTATTGGCGCACGCTCCCCTGGGACCACGTGCCCGGGGGGCTGCTGATCTCCGAGGCCGGCGGCAAAGCCGCTCATCTTGACGGCGGCAGCTATCGGCCGGCCCAGCGCCGCGAAGGACTGCTAGTTGCCAGTACCCCCGAGTTATGGGAGCGGGCACGTGAAGAGCTCGGGGTCAACGAGCCGGCTCCGACGGAGCGGCCGAGGACGCGAGACGGCCGACCGCTCGCTCGCCCTAGTCAACCCAAGCGGGGAGATCAGGCCTCGGTGATGACTGATCAATGACAAGCGAGCGTTTCGGGGCTCCGCACCACTCCCGAAATCTGCGCTGACCAGGGCGTTTGCCCTGGTCAGGTGGTGTCGGAGGGGGGACTTGAACCCCCACGCCCCTAAGGGCACTAGCCCCTCAAGCTAGCGCGTCTGCCAATTCCGCCACTCCGACGTGGCCTC